>NZ_JBNNUK010000004.1:0-268610 GCF_050279675.1 Viridibacillus sp. NPDC093762
AGTGAACCACCTTCCAATGAGTATTTATTGTTTAGCTGTCGTTAAGACTAAGTATTCCACCTCTGGCAAACAAATTCCTTCTTAAACTAACCTGCTCCGTTAGTTCAATAAAGAAAAAAGAGCTGCATATGCAACTCATGATCTTCAAGTAAAGCACCCCGTTAGTTTTAGTGAAAATCTTCACAAATTTTCTTAACTAATGGTTTCTGTTCTATTTACTGTTTTATAGGTCTTTCAAAAATCAATTCATAGTATGACCCTACTGCAACTCCTTTAAAAACGTATTAAAGTAAAGGTGTAGGAAGTTCAATAATATTTTTTGGGTGAATTTTATGGAAATCGAGTTGGGAATTTATTACTAATATTTTGTATTATATTTACTACTCTACTACTTGTATTGAGAACACCATGATTAGATACCCTCTCTAATTTTAATTGATCTTTAAAACAGGCAAGCCAATTTCTATTTCCTTTTGACGTTGGATGACAAAAATCTAAAGTACCTTTTTGAATACTGCCTGCAAAAATACCAGCATCAAAATCACGTACAGAAATCATGCCATCTAAGTTGTGATATTCTTTTTCCGTAATTTTACCACTTTCGAATAAGTATTGACGTAGTCCATATATTTCTTTTCTTGAACAGTTAGTTACATCTATTATTTTAGCTATTTCTTCGTCGTTACCGTTTGTGACTTTTAAGGAATTTACTACTTCTCTTATTTCTTCTGCTGAAATTATAGGATAAAATTCATACGGTTTTCCATTTGGATCTACTCGCATGTTTGAATTCGTAGTAGATAAATCCTTTTTGGTTAATTCGTTTAGATAAAATTTAAAATTATGATTTAATTGATTACTTTTCTGTTTTACTTTTTTATCAAAAGAGTTTGTTATGTTATAAGAAGAAATTTTCATTTTGTAGTCCGTCCTTTTCTTTGACTATTTGGATTTTTGACGATACCTTATTTAATATTAACATTAACTTACTTTATTTGAAATTTAACACAAAATCAACCACACTTATTCAACTAACCTGCCCCGTTAGTTCAATAAAGAAAAAAAGAGCTGCATATGCAACTCAATGATCTTCAAATAAAGCACCCCGTTAGCTTAACAGTAAGCCCGAAGTATAAAAAAAGCATTCGAAGTAGCATGGGCAAATACCCCCTTACTATTAGGTGATTTTTCTTGTGGCATCAAAAAGCACCTCCTAAAATTGATACGTTGATCGTACCAAGGAGGTGCTACATTTGGATATGCGTTGTTTGATTGGGGGCTTACTTTATTTCTCTAACTCCAACCAAGCCACACTGGACATGTATCGAGTGCTGACAATAGAATAAACTAAGATGTGGATGTATTCAGCTAAGTTATCCCCGTTTCAGCTTTAATAAATACACTGGTAAATATGCTGCAATTAACATAGGTATAACCAGCTTCACTTGAAAGATCATGATTAAAAGCAAAAAAACTGCCAGCGGCTTCCTGAGTACTGCACTGGTGAGAGATGTGGTGACTATGGCAATGGTTGTTACTGGATCTATCGAGAATAACGACGCAATTCCATAGCCTATGCTTACCCCTGCGAAAATAATAGGAAATATATGTCCTCCTCGCCAACCTGAGGCTAAACAAAATTCAGTTAAAAATAGCTTTAAAATACCTATTGCCAATAATAAATAAGCTGACATACCGGTCCACTTAGTAGCTATTTCGGTTAACTCATGCTCCCCCGAAAATAAAGTAATAGGAAGAATTGTACCGACTAATCCTAGTACTATCCCGCCAATAACAGCCCTAATGACTTTATAATTTTCAAGTGGTTTGAGTATTTTTTGGGCGCTATGACTAAAAAAATTATATAATTTTGCAAGCAATACTCCTAAAAGGATCAGCGGAATTATTGCTAATATTTCATATCTTCCTAATACTGATGTACCAAAATCTGCTATGGAAAATTGTTTGTTATCTATTTTGGATAATAGTATAAATACAGAAAAACCTGCAGCAGTAGTTAATGAATATACAACTATCTTTATTAGCTTAATTTGCTTTGATTCTTTTTTATCTTCAAACAATGTAATAACTCCCAATTGCGGCGCCCTAAAAACAATACCCATTGTTGTCTCAATACTATATTCGATGATGATATCTCCATGTTCATTTAATACAGAATTTTTCTTAACTAATGATTTCAAAACATCTCCTGCCCACGTAGAAAGGCCTCCTACAATCCCGACTAAAGCCGCCTCGGGACCAAGACTGGCTCCAAAAGAAAGTACACAAATTGCAGTTATGGCGCCCTTAAACACTGAACTGTAATCAATTCTTTTTGTTTGCTTGAATTCTGCTAATACTTCATCTGTTAATCGTGGGTAATTACCAATGTACTTTTGAGATAGACCTATCAAAATACCGCCAACTACACTCACGATTAGTGTCCAATATCCAATATCAATTACATTCGGCAAATCAACCCATAAAAAGCGAGTCGTTACAGAAATAATAGCGAGAAAGCTCCATACGAGAAGCCCAATAAATCCTCCTGTAACGATGCTATATAGAATAAAAGTACCTGCTCCTATAAACTTCATTCTCTTATTGCCCCACTTTCCTAAAAAGCACAGATCCTGATGCATTAAAAATTTCTGACGTTGCCACTGACCTGCTACGTTACAGTTTAATTATCTCTTATCAATACTGGTGTTAGACATCTCAGCAGAAAAATAGTTTCCACATGAATGAAATGCGTGAGCTAAATCTCAGTAAGCCCGAAATATAAAAAAGCGCAGCGTTATGGTACGCATGACGGCTTACGCTTGTCCTTTTGGTAGATACTCTAATAAATCTACATGCAATAATCTCATTTTTTATTTCTCCTTATTTCAAAAATACGGTTCTATTATTGACTAACAATATTTCTCTACAAACAACCCTTCTTATTCAACTAATCTGCCTCGTTAGTTCAATAAAAAAAGGCTCTACTCCTTTTTGAAGTAAAGCCCCCATTAGTTTAAGTACATCTATTCACAAACTTTGGTATCTATGTATTGAAATAGATCAAAACTCTTTTTCATTCATTACAGGAATACTGCTATTAAATAGAAATAGCCATCATTGGCAGCTATGTATTGAGTAAAGTATCCATTGAGATTTGTCTCTATTTCTTGAAGTAAACACAGATATTACAGGAATGATGTCCTCTTTTCTCCTTTTTAATCAATCCCAATACTTTGAATAGGACTGGATTAAATGAATCATGCTCTCCATTGCTGGAGAAACCCACTTATCTTTATGATAGGCAACAAATGTAGAAATCGCATATTGATCATCTTTAATAATTTCCCCGTTAAATAACTTATTCTCTAACTCCTTTTTTACATTGAAATAAGGGAGCATAGAAATACCGAGTCCATTCATAACACATTGCTTAATAGGTTCTATACTGCCAAAATCTACACTTCCTTCAATTTCAATAGGGTGCTCTGTAAGATAATCATCAAATAGACTTTTATAGGTGCAAGTTCTCTCTGTATAAAGAACGGTCTTACTGTTTCCTTTTTGTTTATCTTTTAATGGCGTAATTAACACCATTGATTCTTGTTTAATCTTTTCACTGTGTAAATCTCTTTCTGTCCAATCGTTCTTTTTTAATACCAACGCCAAATCAATATTTCCTTGTTGGAGTTCTAAAGGAACGTTCTGATAATCAATAGAAGTAATAGATAAGTTTACCTCAGGATACCTTTCTTTATATTCCAATAAAATTTGAGGCAATCGGCAACTTGTTAACGCCTCTGAAGCCCCAATAGTTAAATTCCCGGTCGGTTCATTGCAACTATTTGCCTTTTCTTTAACCTCCGTATAGATATCCAAAATTTTTACGGCATAAGGGTAAAACTGCTTGCCGAAATTAGTAAGAATCACTTTTTTTCCTAAGCGATCGAATAAAGGTTGGTTAAATTCCACCTCCAAATCTTTAATATGATTTGTAACAGAGGATTGCGCATATCCAAGTTGATCTGCTGCTTTTTTAAACCCACCTTTGTCTACAATCGTTTTAAAAGTTACAAGATGACGAAGTTCCATATTTATTTTCCTCCTTTTACGTTCATTTTTACTGAACGTTTCATTCATTTATATCTATTTTACTAAACTAACTTCATCATTTACAATATATTTTGTAACCAATAATAAAAGTTGGTTCAATCAAAGTGATTGCAAAATACGGTTATACCCAAATTGTGATATAGACCTTATGTTGTATTCAAAAAATTTTAAAAGGATGGTTATAATATGAACAACATTTCAGCAAAAAAACAAGAGATAATTGATGCATATATGTTTAGACACGCAACGAAGGCATTTGATCCAACAAAAAAGATCTCAGAAGAAGATTTCGATTTCATTTTAGAAACAGGTAGACTATCACCAAGTTCCATAGGATATGAACCATGGAGATTTTTAGTTATTCAAAATATGGAGATTAGGGAAAAATTAAAAGAATTCAGTTTTGGAGGACGAGGTCAGTTTCCCACGGCTAGTCATTTAGTGATTCTTCTTGCTCGTAAAGATGCTAAAGCTGATTCTGATTATGTGCAAAATCTATTGAAGAACGTTAAAAATATTCCTGAACCTATCGTGGCCAATATGACTAATTCTTATAAAAACTTCCAAGAATCTGATCTCAAGTTGTATGAAAGTGAACGAGCTCTATTTGACTGGGCTAGTAAACAAACATATATTGCACTTGGAAATATGTTAACTGCCGCAGCTTTAATCGGGATTGATTCTTGTCCAATGGAAGGTTTCAACATGGAGAAAGTAACAGAAATTCTTGAGAATGAAGGATTATTAGATAGCGAAAAATTTGGTGTATCGGTTATGGCAGCTTTCGGATACCGATCTCAAGAACCAGAGTTTGAGAAATCAAGACAAAGTCGAGAAAAAGTTGTTCAATGGATTGACTAATTATCCGTATAAAATTTGTAGTACTTTTTTGTAAAGTAATTTATTGTGTTAATTAATTTAATATATTGTAGATAGAATAGTGTAGTGCTATTTTTCCCTAGTAAGTCAAATAAAAAGTCGATTCTTATATTTTGGAATCGACTTTTTATTCTTATTCTGTTAGGAAAGCACTATAACGATCATGTTTTGAAAAAAAATCGTTCATAAACTCCAATTATTTCTACTTTTGGAATAAATATAAATAATTGTTGATCGGTACTTGGAGCCTCAAAACTTAAAGTCCATTTATATCGTTTCCCTTTTGTTCCCCTTGTTCCTCCCATATCTTCATCAACAATCGTTAAAATTACCAAACATACATTTTAACACCATTCTTTACCCTATCTAATCCAAGATTGATAAGTGTGTAGTAGTCCTTGAAGATAAATGCCATCGAACTCAGATATCCAGCTTCAGTGGCCAGACTCTCGAGATCACTTCCTCCTTCTCGGTTGAAAACTGAAAGTACGTTTTCAATTCGAAGGTTCCAGCGCTTGTCGAGTCTAGACGGGCCACTTCAGCATTTACTCGAGATATCCAGCTTCAGTGGCCAGACTCTCGAGGTCACTTCCTCCTTCTCGGTTGAAAACTGAAAGTACGTTTTCAATTCGAAGGTTTCAGCGCTTGTCGAGTCTAGACAGGCCACTTCAGCATTTACTCGAGATATCCAGCTTCAGTGGCCAGACTCTCGAGGTCACTTCCTCCTTCTCGGTTGAAAACTGAAAGTACGTTTTCAATTCGAAGGTTCCAGCGCTTGTCTAGTCTAGACGGGCCACTTCAGCATTTACTTCATCCAGTCAGGTTTGCCGAAGCCTTTGAATTCTTCATCGATGATTTTTTCAAATTCTTCTGATTTAACGATTTCTAAGATGTCTTTCGCTAGTTGTGAATCTTTGTTTTCTTCCTTAACCGCAATAACATTACGGAATTTATCCGGCATGTTTTCTAAGAATAGTGCATCTTGTAATTTAAGTCCTGCTGCAAGCGCGAAGTTTCCTGGGACACCAACAAGGTCAGCACTTTCGATTGCACGAGGCAGACCCGCTGCTTCGATTGGTTGGAACACTAAGTTTTTAGGGTTTTCAACAACGTCTTTTTCAGATGCCTTTAGTTCTTCGATGTTAGGGTCAATTTTGATAAGACCCTGTTCTTGTAACGCTAATAATGTACGTGCAGCATTTGATGGATCGTTAGCAATCGCTACTTTTGCGCCGTCTTTAATATCATCAATTGATTTAAAATCTTTTGCAAAGAAGCCCATTGGCGCTGTTGGTACGTTAATTAGACCAGTTAACTTCATTTTGTTCTGTTCATTAAAGTTTTCAAGATAAATTGAGTGTTGGAAAAGGTTTGCATCAATATCACCAGAATCTAATGCTTTGTTTGGTTGTACGTAGTCACTAAATTCAACCGTTTTTACTTTATAGCCTTTTTTCTCTAATTGCGGGATGATCGCTTTATTTAACATGTCACTATATGGTCCTGCAGTTGCGCCAATTTTAATGTCTTTTGAATCCTTTGGTTTGCTTTCATCTTTGTTACCACATGCAACTAAAGCTGAAGCTAATACGAATAATATCGCTGCTAGTAAAAACTTTTTCATTTTCAATTCTCCCCTTTTATCGTTTATCAATTGCTTTTGAAATGGCATCGCCTGAAAGTTGAATAATTTGGACGATAACAATTAATATGACAACTGTCGCAATCATAATTGTGTTGTCATAGCGGTAATAACCAAAACGAATAGCTAAGTCACCAATTCCGCCACCGCCGACAATACCAGCCATTGCGGAATATGCGACTAAACTAATAATCGTCATTGTCCCCCCTTGGATAATACCCGATTTCGCTTCAGGTAATAGCACATCTCGTATAATCATCCATGGTGTTGCACCGACAGCTATTGATGCTTCTATGACACCTTTATCAACTTCACGCATAGACGTTTCTACAAGTCTCGCAAAGAATGGAATAGCTGCTACAGATAACGAAACACTTGCCGCTACGGGACCAATTGTATCTCCAACCAGTATTTTCGTTAGCGGGAATAACGCTACTAATAGAATGATATAAGGAACGGAACGAACTAGATTGACGATAAACCCTAAAACTCCATTAAAGAAACGATTATGTAAAAATAAACCTTTGCTTGTAACAAACAGTATAATTCCAAGTGGTAAACCGATAATTAGTGAAATGCTAAGTGAAATACCAATCATCAGTAACGTTTCACCAAATGCTTTCCAAATGTCTGGAAGCATACTAATAAAGTGTTCGAAATCAAATAGCATCGTTAATCACCTCCACAAACGCACCGCGTCCTTCCATATAAGAAATAGCTCTCCCTATATTATCCGGTTGACCTTGTAGCTCCATTAAGAAAATGCCAAGCGGTTTTTCTTGAATATATTCAATTGTGCCATGCAAGAAATTACCACGTATTTCAAAGTTTTGAATCATATCTGAAATGACGCCCTCACCAGCTACATCTCCTTTGAATAATACTTTCACAATTTCCCCTGTCACACCTTTAAGAATCGTTGGCGGTATTTCAAATGAAACAACGCTGCTAATAAATTCTTGTGTTAATGGCTCAACCGGATTTGCAAAAACGTCGTAAACCGCTCCTTCTTCAATGACCCTTCCATCTTGCATAATAACCATACGATCACAAATTTCTTTCACAACATCCATTTCATGCGTGATAAGGATGATTGTAATATTCAGCTCGCGATTAATCTTTTTTAATAAGCGTAAAATGGAAATCGTTGTTTTTGGATCAAGTGCTGATGTTGCTTCATCACAAAGTAGTACGGATGGATTGTTTGCAAGCGCACGAGCAATACCGACACGTTGCTTTTGACCACCACTTAACTGCGCTGGGTAAACATCGATTTTCTCAGATAAACCGACCATTTCAAGCAATTCTTTTACACGAGCTTTAATCTGCTTCGGTGGTATAGCCGCTGCTTTTAAAGCAAATTCGATATTTTCGCCAACCGTTTTTTGACTGATTAGGTAAAAGTGCTGGAAGATCATACCGATTTTCAAACGCGCTTTACGAAGTTGTTCGCCTTTTAATTTTGTTAAATCTTGACCATTTACGACTATACTGCCACTTGTTGGTCGCTCCAATAAATTGATACAACGTAGCAGCGAGCTTTTTCCTGCGCCAGAATAGCCAACAATACCGAAGACTTCACCTTTATCGATTGTCAACGATACGTTGTCTACGCCCGTTACCGAACCCTTTTTGGTTTTATATACTTTTGTAATATTCTGAATCTCAAGCATATTGTATCCCCTCAAATCTGTTTGAATTATGCAACTTCTATAGAAATACTTGGAATTCACTGTATTAAAAAATGCTTCTTTCGGTTATCTGAAAGAAGCATCGTAAGTGTAAATTGGCGATTTATCTTCCAGAACGTACTCATTCTGTAGGAATTGGCACCTTCCCTTTTTCAGGGGGTTGCCGGACGTCATAGGGCCTATCCCTCGGTCTCTCTAGATAAAGTTCAATATTCATTTGTAAGTTATGAACTAAATATTACTGTGAAAAAATGTAGATGTCAAATACTTTTTTGAAACTTTGTACTATTCCAAAATATCTTTATATAATTCAGAGCGACGATCCTCATATACCGGGATTCGTTGGCGAATTTCATCCACTATAGAGAAATCGACATCGATAATCGACATTTCTTCATCTTCTCCACCAGTCCATAACACTTCACCCCAAGGTTCAATAACCATCGATTGACCGTTAAAATTTTGTTTTTTATGGCTAATTCGATTTACTGCAATAACAAAACACTGACTTTCAATTGCTCGTGCTTGTAATAACGTTTTCCAATGATCAATACGTGGTGTTGGCCACTGTGCAGAAACGAAAATTACTTTCGCTCCGTTCAATGCATGAAGACGTAACCACTCAGGAAAACGAATATCGTAGCAAATAACACCAGCCGCTGGAATATCACCCAGTTCAAAGTTATTCTGCTTATCGCCAGCTGATAAATACAAATGCTCGTCCATTAGACGGAAAAGATGCGCTTTGTCATATTCGCTGACAAGCTCCCCTTTATTGTTATATACGTACATCGTATTGTAGAATTCCCCATCTTTTTTTGTTGATACCGAGCCACCAACAATATGAATTTGCAATTCTTCTGAAAGCTGTTGCAGGAAATTCTTTGTACGTTCCCCGTTCGGATCTGCCAGGTCTTCTAATTTCTCTAGAGCATAGCTGGAATTCCACATTTCCGGAAGAATTGCGAGTTCCGCCCCCTTATCAGCAGCCTCCCTGATAAACTTTTCAACGTTGATAAAATTTTTTTCGATGTCCCCGAAGGCAACATTTAATTGTATACATGCAATTTTCATAACTCCACCACCTGTAGACATTTTCTTAAAAAGGTTATAATATTTCTCTTATTATTGCGACTATTTTTATACATACGTCTATTTTATCCACAAAGTAGTTGTTGTGTATAGAGTATTTAGAAGAAAGATTTTGTGGATAACAAGTTATTAAAGAAAATAATTCAAGGGGGTTTGTTCGAAAATGGAATTTTCAACGAGATTACAACAGTTGCCGAAGCAGTTTTTCGCAACTTTAGTACAAAAAGTAGGTGCCGCAGTCGCGGAAGGTAGGGATGTCATCAATTTAGGCCAAGGAAATCCAGACCAACCAACACCTACTCATATTATAAAAGCTATGCAGGAAGCTGTTATTAATCCGCAAACTCATAAATACTCTCCATTCCGCGGCTTGCCCGAATTCAAGGAAGCAATTGCAGAATTTTATGCACGAGAATACGGGGTTGAAATCGATGCAAATACGGAAGTAGCCATACTTTTTGGCACAAAAATTGGTGTAGTTGAATTACCTTTAGCTATTATGAATCCTAGTGATTCAATGCTACTCCCAGACCCTGGTTATCCGGACTATTGGTCAGGCGTAGCACTAGCAGATGTCAAGTTCGATACACTTCCATTACTAGCGGAAAACGACTTCCTACCTGATTACACAACTGTGTCAGATGAGGTAAAAGCTCGTGCGAAATTAATGTATTTAAATTATCCAAATAACCCAACTGGTGCTGTTGCTAATTTATCATTTTTCGATAAAACTGTGCAGTTTGCGAAAGATCACGATATTGCAGTAATGCATGACTTTGCATATGGAGCAATTGGATTTGATGGTAAAAAACCAGTGAGCTTTTTACAAGCTAAAGGTGCTAAAGATGTCGGGGTTGAGTTGTATACTTTATCGAAAACGTATAATATGGCCGGTTGGCGGGTCGGCTTTGCAGTTGGTAACACAAAGCTAATTGAAGCATTAAATTTAGTACAAGACCATTTATTTGTCAGCCTTTTCCCTGCTGTACAAGAGGCTGGTATTGCAGCACTTACTAGTTCACAAGAATGTGTAACTGAGTTAGTGGATATGTATGAAAGCCGCCGGAACGCATTAAAAACCGCTTGCGATCGTATTGGCTGGGCTGTGACAGCACCAAAAGGATCATTCTTTGCATGGCTTCCTGTACCAGAAGGTTATACAAGTAAAGTATTTGCTGATTTATTGCTAGAACAGGCTGATGTAGCAGTTGCTGCGGGTAATGGTTTTGGTGAATACGGAGAAGGGTATGTACGTGTTGGCTTGCTTGTTGATGAGGACAGGCTTCATGAAGCAATAACGCGTATTTCCAAACTAAATTTATTTTAATGTATATACATTGAAAATCCAACTCATTCCATAAGTTGGATTACCAATGGCATAAGTTTAAAAATAGCAATAAAACAGCCACATAATCACAATCAAAGAATACTTACTCTTTGACTCTGATTATGCGGCCTCTTATTTTGTTATTAGCTAACATAGGTGCTTATTTCGCTTTCATTCAAGGAAATCTCTGCTTTTTTAGACGATTTATCTGTACAATCCGTCTTAAATAGTAATATTAAATTCTCCAAACTCTAACCATTCAATTACCTTAACTACAGCTTTAATTTATTCTAAATCGCTTCTTATCTTTGTTTCACATGGCCCACAATTTCAGTATAAAAGAAAAAATTACTTCTCTTAATAAAAGTATTCTATATTTGTCTGTGGAAAAGATACACTTTATAGAATTAACAAAAAAATCACCTAATAAAAATGCCCAGCACATAGCGCTGAGCATTTTAATATTATGAAATTACGCCTAGCTCTTTACCTACTTTTTCATAAGTCGCTAAAGCTTCGTCTAGCATTTCTTTTGTATGTGCGGCAATTGGCATGTTACGTACGCGCCCAGTGCCTTTAGGTACAGTTGGGAAGACAATCGATTTAGCGTAGACGCCTTCTTCAAAAAGACGAGCAGAAAAGGCTTGAGTTAGTTTTTCGTCACCGATGATACACGGTGTAATCGGAGTTTCAGATGCACCGATGTTAAATCCAAGTTTTTTCAGACCCGCTTTTAAATAATCGCCATTTTCCCACAGTTGATCGCAAAGTTCTGTTGAATCAATTAACATTTGAACAGCTGCAGTGATTGCAGCAACATCACCTGGTGGTAAAGCTGTTGAGAATAAAAATGGACGAGAACGTACTTTTAACCAATCGATTAAATTCTTCTTACCAGCTACGTAACCACCTACTACACCAATCGCTTTAGATAGTGTACCAATTTGGAAGTCGATTTCTTTTTCTAAACCGAAATGCTTCACAGTACCTTTCCCTTTACCTGTTACACCTGATCCATGAGCATCATCCACATATGTAATTAGATCAAATTCTTTCGCAATTTCTACGATTTCAGGAAGTTTTGCGATGTCTCCATCCATTGAAAACACACCGTCAGTGATGACCATTACTTTATTGTATAAGCCTGATTCAGTTGCTGCTTTTGCTTTAGTACGTAAATCATCCATATCAGAGTGATTAAAAGCAATAATTTTCGCTTTAGATAAGCGACAACCATCGATGATAGATGCATGATTTAATTGATCAGATAGGATTGCATCATTTTTATCCATAACAGCAGAAATAGCTGCCATATTACAGTTGAATCCTGATTGATATGAAATGGCTGCTTCAGTACCTTTAAATTCTGCTAGTTTCTCTTCTAATTTAACGTGAAGATCGAGTGTCCCATTGATCGTGCGGACTGCGCCAGCACCTACGCCATATTTTCCGATTGCTTCTTGAGCAATTTTCTTTAATTTATCATTTGTTGCTAAGCCCAGGTAGTTATTTGAAGATAGGTTGACCAAATTTTTGCCACGCACTTGAATAACTGAACCGTTCGGGCCTTCTACTGGATCTATTTCGTTGTATAAGCCCTGGTCGCGCAGTTGTTGCAAGTTGTCGTCTACGAATGTGTTCAGTACGTTTGACAAGAAAATCATCCTTTCAATTTTGGATAAAAATATTGTAGCATACTTTCACCATTATTTGTACATCTGAAAAGTACCATCACAAACAATAAGATGAAATTCATTGAAATTACTACATACACTGTCCTTACAAGAAGAACAGTTGTACACTCAGAAAAATTAGAATACTTAATTTTCTAGATTATCTTGGCGAAAATAGTGATCTATTAAGTAATATCATCAATCATAACTTCTTCTCCACACATCAGTCGCGTTTTTATAAAAATAGATTTCCATTAAAATTCCCTCGTTATAACTCATCCATCTTATTCTAGAGTACTAAAAAAGTGAGTAGACAATAGTCTACTCACTTTTTACTTATTTCGTTAACTCTGAAAATGTTACTTGTTCTTCACCGATACATTTCAACAATAATTTACGGCTATACGCAAGCGAAAATTGAACAATTGGGCCAAGACCAAATGCCATAAGAACAGTACCAAGACCAACAGGACCACCAAGTAACCACCCTGCTACAGCAACAGCTATTTCCATAATTGTACGGGCTTTAATAATACTTAATCCCAACTTGTCTACAGCTAAAAGCATCAAACTATCACGAGGACCAGCTCCAAGATTGGCTGAAATGTACATTCCGCCACCTAAACCTATTAAAATTATACCGATAATGAAGCTAAAAAATTGTAGGGCTAAATGATCAACATCAGGTAATAACCAATTGAAGAAATCGATGAATATACCGATACTTAGCATATTGATAAAAGTTCCTATCTTCGGAAATTGACGAGTGCCAATTGCTGTAATACCAATAATAATAAGCCCAGTAATGATTGACCAACTACCAATGGAAAAACCGAAGTTTTTGAATAGACCTATATGCAGTACATCCCATGAACCCACCCCGAAGGTTTGTCCTTTAATTGTTAACGAAACACCGAGTGCAATGACGATAAGTCCCATCATAAAAAATCCCCAGCGCCAACTATTTATTTTATTCACAAGAATCCTTCTTTCTACAGAAAAATGAAAAGCCCTCTACGCAAGAAGCATAAAGTGGCTTTTCAATGATAACTAAACTATTATAACAAAATTCGTTCCTATTTAAAATAAAACTATCCTAGATTTATATAATAGCTACAAATTTCGCATTTATGATTTTCGCTAAATCAGTCGGTTGGATACATATTTGCATGCCTATTTTCCCTGCACTAACAAAGATATGGTCAAACGTTTTTGCTGATTCATCTATGAAGGTTGGAAATAACTTTTTCATACCAATAGGCGAACAGCCGCCTCTAATATAACCTGTAGTTGGCAATAAATCTTTGACAGGTAGCATCTCTATCTTCTTTTCCCCAACTGCCTTTGCAGCAGCCTTTAGATTAAGCTCTGCTGCTACTGGAATGACGAAAACGTAATACTTTTCTTTGCCAGCTGTAGACATGAGCGTTTTATACACACTCTCAACAGGTTGACCAATTTTACCTGCAACTGAAATACCGTCGACTTGACCGTCTGTGATTTCATATTCTGTCAGAGAGTATGGGATTTTTTTTTGGTCCAATAAGCGTACTGCATTTGTTTTTTGTACTTTTGCATTTTTAGCCAAAACATTCACTTCTCCTAAGCAACACGATAAAAACTAGGCTGCGTCACTCTAAATCCTGATTTCGCCATCTGTACATGATATGAATAGCAGGAAATTGCTTGATCAAATAGACGCTGTTTAAGCTTTTGCTCTAATGTTTGTGTTGCGTTTGTTACTTGCCCAAATTGATTAGTAGAATCTTCTGTTGTAACTTGTAGTTTTACTTTGGTGATTTGATCACGAGTTTGCTGGATTATCTCATTTTCGCCTTCAGTAACACATACATCTTGTCTCTTTGGTTCTAATGCTGAATGGTGAACTCTCTCTAATACTTCAAATGTTTTCTCGAGTAGAGCACCAATAGAAGAACTCTTTTCCTCGTAAACCTGACTAACTGCAGCTGAGGTCTCAACTAATGGCGATGTCTGTTCCATGTTATCTTTTGCTTTAGCACGGAATTCCTGGTCCTTTTGTTGAAGCTCACGAATAGCAGCTTGGACTTGCGGCTGATGTTGTTTCTCCTTTTTACCCGTTAGCAAGTCCATTAGCTCTTCCAAAGCTGGATTCGAGTTTGGTTGAAAATACTGAGCTGTTTTACGATAAGCATCACCTGCATTCTTTTGCCTAAGAGCTCGTTTACGATTTTCAATGTCTGTATACTGATTGTTTAATTGAGCAGCTAATTTCATGCAAATCACCTCTTTTCAAATACCATTATAGTTAAAATCTATTTTAACACCGTTATCTGAAAATTCAAAAGGTCGTTGTTCTCAAATATTTACAATATTATAGTAGTAAAAAATACCCATTTATTCATCTTTTGTTCCTAGTAGCTTCTTCAGTGCCTCTGCCATTGCATTGTTTTGTGGTTGATCATCTTGTTTTTTCATGTACTTTTGAACTTCTTTTTTAGAAACTTTTGTATTGCCAGTTTCCTTCTTACGTTTCTCAAATACAGATAATTTTTCACGATGGCCACATGAGCAAACGAAAATGCGTCCTTCTCCTTCACCACGAAGTTCCAATTTCTTATGACAAACTGGACAACGTGCATTCGTCACCATTGATACTTTTTTCTTGTGACCACAAGCTCGGTCTTGGCAGACAAGCATTTTACCACGTTTGCCATTTACCTCAAGCAATAATTTCCCACAATCCGGACATCTTTTCCCTGTAACATTATCATGCTTGAATTTTTGATCGCTCTTCTTAATATCACTAACAGCTTTTTTAGAGAAATTAACCATATTGTTAATGAAATCCGATTTTTTTGCTGAACCTTTTGCAATTTTCGTTAATTGTTGTTCCCACTCTGCAGTTAAAGCAGGTGATTTTAAATCCGACGGTACTAATTCTAATAGCTGACGACCTTTAGAAGTAGCATGTAGGTCCTTACCTTTTTTCTCAATTAAAAATGAATTAAATAGCTTCTCAATAATATCTGCACGTGTTGCTACAGTGCCAATACCACCTGTTTCACTTAACGTTTTAATTAAGTCCTTCGATTCACCACTCATAAATTGTGCTGGATTTTCCATCGCAGCTAGTAATGTTCCTTCGTTGAAATAGGCTGGTGGCTTTGTATCACCTTGTGTCATTGCAATGGCGCGGATAGCGATTTTATCACCTCTATTGTAGCTTGGTAGTGAACGCTCATCTGTGTCGTCATCATCATCTTGTTGATATACACGTTTCCAGCCCTCATCACGAATTGTACGGCCTTTTACTTTAAATACTTCATTACCCACAGCTAACGTAACCGTTGTTTGATCATATTGGAACGGGCCAAAGAAAACAGCTAAAAAACGTTTGACAATTAAATCGTATAAGCGACGTTCTTTATCAGACAAATCTTGTAAAATAGCCACTTCTTCAGTTGGAATAATGGCATGGTGGTCAGATACTTTTGCATTATCAATAACACCCTTTTGTGGTTGTACTGAATTATTACGAATTAAAAGGTTCGCTGCAGCTCGATTATCCCCAACAGCTGATGCTTTAATACGTTCCTTTAACGTGCTCTTCATATCATCCGTTAAATGCTTTGAATCTGTACGCGGATAAGTAACTACTTTATGACGCTCATAAAGATTTTGAAGCGTTGAAAGTGTTTCTTTTGCAGACCAGCTCCAGCGCTTATGTGCCTCTTTTTGTAGCTCAGTCAAATCAAATAATGCTGGGGCAGATTGACGTTTTGGGGACGTTTGAATATCTTGAATAACCCCTTCAGTTTCAGCGTCTAATATTTTTAATAACTGTTCAATTTTTTCCTTTTGGAAAGACTGAGATTGATTATTTTGACGGTCAAACCAAGTGAATTTTGTTTCGTTTGAATGTGCTTGTAAGCCATAATACGTTTTTGGTTTAAAGTTTTTTATTTGTTGTTCACGTTCTGCAATCATTGAAAGAGTAGGTGTTTGTACACGGCCAGTTGATAATTGCGCATTATATTTAACTGTCAAAGCACGTGTGGCATTAATGCCAACAACCCAATCAGCTTCTGCACGTGCTACAGCTGCCTCATATAAATGTTCATAAGAACGGCCATCTTTTAAGTTTTTGAAGCCATCTTTAATAGCTTTATCCGTCACCGATGAAATCCATAAACGTTTAACTGGTTTACGGCATTTCGCTTTTTCTAATATCCAACGAGCTACTAGCTCCCCTTCACGTCCTGCATCTGTTGCTATAATAATCTGATTGACGTCTTGACGCATTAATTGTGCTTTTACTGCATTGTATTGTTTTGTCGTTTGACGAATAGGTACTAGTTTGAAAGGATTCGGTAATATCGGTAAATCTTCCATCTTCCACTCTTTAAACTTCTGATCGTACTGTTCTGGATCAGCATGAGTAACTAAATGGCCAAGTGCCCAAGTAACAATATATTGAGGCCCCTCTAGAAAGCCATTACCTTTTTTTGTACACCCTAAAACACGTGCTATATCGCGTGCTACAGATGGTTTTTCTGCTAAAACTAAGCTTTTTCCCATATAAATTCTTATCTCCTTATTTTAACGTTTGTAAATGTTCATGTAATACATGATTAATAATTTCGGGCGTAAATTTATCAGGCAGCATGATACAATGATAGGACATCCCTTCAAGGAGGGCATATAATCGAATGACTTCTACATCAATATCCAAATCTTTTCTTGCCTCTTTTAAGAATATTAGTAATTCAACTATCGTTCTCAATAATTGATAGGAGTTTTCTAAAAGCTCCTGACATTTTGCCCGAATGGCTTCATCTACTAATGCTTTAGATGAAAATGCTAGCCAAACCTCCATTTCTAATTTCCTTTCTAAATCTAACGGTAAAAACTGACGTAAGACTTCTAGTATATCTTCTATTGAAGGACCGTTACCAAATAAACGCATCGCTTCAATTCGTTCATCCAATTTTTTTCGAATTAGTTCCATCGAATAAATAAGTAGATCACTTTGTGTTGAAAAATAGTGCCTTAAAGAGCCGACAGAAAGATTTGCTTCTTGTGCAACGTTGCGCACACTCGCATTTCCCAGTCCCTCTCTTCGAATAACTGCCCAAGTTGCTCGAGCAATTCTTTCTCTTTGTACTTCAAATTTATTTATCTTGTCCATAATCCAATCATAACACATACGACCTTTTCAATACACTTGTATTAAATTTTCAACACAGTCGTATTGTTTTTATGCGAAGGAGAATTTAAAAGGCACTATGGTTGGGGAAATTAAATCGTATACTGAAATGATAAAAACAGCACTTGAAACTGCAAAGAATCAAATGATTGAGGAGGCAAAAGAAAAGGATCAGATGCCGTCATAGGTGTTCTGTATACATCTGAGTTTATTAAAAATACAACGAAAAATGTGTATGCATTTGGTACATCATTAAAATTTATACAAACTAAAAAGGAGTGGCAAAAGCCACTCCTTTTAATGTTGGTCGATCGGTTCTTTAGGAAGATCATTACTTAGTTCGCAATATTTCCCGAACACTCGTACTAATTCTTGTAATCGTTCAAGAACATTTTCATCGATAATGTTGTTGTCTTTATCAAAGTGACTAGCATGTGTGTAGACGTAGTTTGGAGTTACGAGTGCACGGAAGTAGTCGAGGATTGGTTTTAGTTGGTTTTCAACAACTAGGTGATGTTGTTGTGTACCTCCATTAGCTACAATTGAAACCGGTTTGTAGCGCAAAGCTTTAGGATGTAGAAAATCAAACGCATTTTTTAATACACCTGGAATTGATCCTTGGAAAATAGGTGTAGCTAAAATATAACCATCTGCTTCCTCGAATTTTTTCACAAGTGTTTTCATATCATCATTATATTGATCAAATGGACGTCCATCGACAAATTGATGTTCGAAGTCCGCTAGATGTAATAACTCTAGCTCTAGGCTACCATCAAATTCTTTAATATATGTCTCTATTTGTTTTAAAATTGCACCTGTTTTTCTGCCGATAATTGTTCCGTCTACAAGTAAAATCTTCATAGATGTTACCTCCAATTCAAAATTCCTACCGTTATTGTAACAAATGCAGATTCGTTATATAAGGTGACAAGCACCATTTCGACACAATTTCAGTCTTTAGACGGAACAGAAAACTACATTTTTCCCCAAACATAGTAAACCACAATACTTTAGCAAGATGGTTTACTATGAAAATTATTTTTAGACAAAAATATAAACTCTCATCAACTGTTTTTATATTTTATGGTCTATCATTTAACGGTTTATCTATTTTTTCCTCTTCTAGTATTTCCTTTTCGATGAAAATATCTTGACGTTTCTCCCAATTAAAGATAAGTTCTTCGTCGATTATTTCTTCATGATCATCAACTAATATATCTGTTTTTCCAATCATTGAAATTTCTGCAGATTCAAATACCCTTACCTTTTGATTTGTATTTTTTATAGCTACATTATACATAGCTTTTGCTAATGTATTGGCAGAAATAGCACGGTATTTATTAAGAGGACCAATGAATATAGGATTCAAGATATTCATCAAAGCTCCACTAATTTTCTCTGCTGGACGTACTTCCTCACGATTCCCCAACAATAACGATGGTCTAAAAACCGATAATTGAGGTAATTCCAGTGCAATTAAATTATGTTCCATTTTTCCTTTTACTTGATTGTAATAGAATTTAGAAGTTTCATTTGCACCCATAGCTGAAATAACAAGTACATGCGGAATACCACATTTTTTTGCTATCGATGCTATATTTACTGGATATTCAAGATCAACTTTTTCAAACATAGCCTTTGAACCCGCCTTTTTACGTGTAGTACCTAGGCAGCAATAAAGTTCATGTGCAAATTTGAAATCTGTTTCTTCCAATTGATCGAACTGACGAATTTTCACAACAAGTTTTGGATGTTTAAAATTCAATGCACGGCGAGCAATTACCGTAATCTCCGCGTACTCTTCACTCTCGCAAAGGACTTGGACAAGCTCCTGTCCTGTCAAACCAGTTGCTCCAACAACAATTGCTGAACGCATCAACATAACTGTTCACGTCCTTTCCTAATCTATATACCGTCCAAAAATACGTATAGTTTAGCCTGTGTATCTAATATTCTAGTGATTTTACAGACATAATCATTAATTTCCCACCATAAAGTAGATAGATAAGTTGAAAGGATGGGATTTAAATGACTAATAACCAAACAGAAAATCATTCTAAAAAAACGATTGCATTTGCAGTTGAAGTTTCATCACATAATGACCTATACCCCGTTGAAAGAATCGCGACACTTGTTAAGATGTTCAGTGATGAAAAAATTCTCATTTTCATTAAGCAACCTTCTGAGTTAGCGTTGAAAAAGCTAGCAGCGACAGGAATAGAGCCTATTTCTTACCGCGATCAAAAACAGTTGCTTCAATATATATCTAAATTAAAGCCTGATTTACTTGTACGTGATGGCATAAATACAGAACTCGAAGATACGGAGAAAATAAAAGAAATTGTCCCTACTCTCGTTCATTTTGATGATTTTGGTGAAGGTGGTAAAGCAGCCGATTGCGTGTTGCATACACTTTATAGAGAAATCCGTGAAAAAGTAGATCCTCATTACTTAACTGGTCCATCTTCATTTGTTGTACCTGAAAAAATCGCAGCCATTACTTCTACTGAAGATGAAGGAGAAAGACCTCATATTGTCGTTGTATATGAAGGTAGTGATCCGGAAAATTTAACATATCGGACTATGCGCCACTTAATGCAGCTACAAATTCCTGTACGTATCTCTGTATTAGTAGATCCTTCGTACGCAAATGATATAGATGAATTGAAGATGATGGCTTTAAGTCGCAGGAATATTACTGTTATACAAGCTGCTGATATGCTGGAAACCCTACTTTCTCAAGCACAAATTGTCATTTGTTCAGCAAGTTATACCCCTTATAAAGTTGCAGTTGTAGGTATCCCTTGTATCGTCATCTCTCAAAACGAAACAGAAATTATGCATGCATTCCCTCGTGATCAAAATGGTTTTATTCAACTTGGAAGTGGTCGCAAATTAAAACAATCTCACTTGCAAAATGCTGTTATGGAACTTCTTTTGCATGAAGCACGTCGCGACCGCGCCATTAGAAACCAAAAAAAGCTCGATCTACAAAGTAACAACCATTATATCTATTCCATGCTCATTAATTTTGCGCACAGAACACCAAAAGCACAGGCTTTTTTAGTACAAGATCACACCAAGAAAACGCCACGTATGATACAATAATAAAAAAGCTGTGTTGAAATTTGGCTCAGTTCCAGAATTCGACATGGTAATAGTCGAAATCTATTTAAAGGAGTATTTTCATGCCTACTAAAGCCGAAATAGAATACCAAATATTAGAACTAAAAAGCGACTACATCCGTCATCAAGGTGACATCGAAAAACTCGATTCAATCGGGAACGGATCAGCTGTCGAGCAGGCCGAACAACGCCTAAAAGACATGGAACAACAACTAGCCGAATTGAACAAACAACTCGCAGCGTTGTCATAACTGCGGGTTTTTTTATTGTAAATGCTAATGGCGCTCGTTCAGTGGAAGATAGCCTAAGTTCGCCACGTCCTGTGGCAACGGCTACCTGACCAACATCCTGTTACCGGACAAGCACTCGAACTTTCAAAACGAAATATCTTTTAATTTTCGACCGAGAAATTGGAAGTGACCTTAAGAGGCTGGCCAAGTTCGCGACGTCCTGTCGCAACTTTTGCATGATCAAAATTCTATTGACCCAAAATCAAACTACTAACTATAACAAGAAATACGACTCGCCACGTTTACAATTATATGTTGGAAAACGAATATTTACTTACAAAGCGCAGCTGTCGTATTTTATATGGAGGACAAAATAATGAGCATTTTAACAGTTGAAAATCTTGCCCATACATTCGGCGACCGTACACTTTTTAAAGATGTATCGTTCCGCATCGTAGAAGGCGAACATGTTGGTCTTGTTGGAGCCAATGGTGTAGGAAAATCTACATTAATGAGTATCATCACGGGACAACTAATCCATGACCAAGGCAAAGTTGAATGGTTACCGAACACACATTACGGTTATTTGGATCAGCATACTGTGTTAACACCAGGTAAAACGATGCGCGAAACTTTACGCGATGCCTTTTTACCGCTTTACCAAAAAGAAGCTGAGATGAACGAAATCACAGGTAAAATGGCTGAAGCAACACCAGAAGAGCTAGAAGAATTATTAGAACAAATGGCTGAAATTCAAGACGCTTTAGATGCTGGAGATTTTTATACATTAGATATGAAAATTGAAGAAGTTGCGCGTGGACTTGGTCTAGATGCAATTGGCCTTGAGCGTGATGTAACAGCTCTTTCTGGTGGTCAACGTACAAAATTATTACTTGCGAAGCTTCTATTAGAAAAGCCAAAAGTTTTATTACTTGATGAGCCTACAAACTACTTGGATGAAGAGCATGTTACTTGGCTTTCAAATTATTTAAAAGGATACCCACATGCATTCTTCTTAATTTCACATGATACAGAATTTATGAATGGCGTTGTCGATGTTATTTTCCAATTAGAATTTTCAAAACTAACTCGCTACACTGCCACTTACGAAAAGTTCTTAGAACTAGCTGAAATTAACAAGCGTCAACATATTGATGCTTATGAAAAACAACAAGAGTTTATTAAAAAACAAGAAGGTTTTATCGCAAAAAATAAAGCACGATATTCTACAACTGGACGAGCTAAATCACGCCAAAAACAATTGGATCGCATGGAACGTATTGACCGTCCAGAAACAGCTGCAAAACCAAAATTCAACTTTAAAGAATCACGTAGCTCAGGTCGTTACGTCGTAGAAGCTGAAAATCTATTAATTGGCTACGACAAGGACAAGCCATTATTACCACCACTTACTTTCGAAATCGAACGTGGTGAAAAAATTGCCCTTGTTGGTATGAATGGTGTTGGTAAGTCAACACTATTAAAAACAATGCTTGGCAAAGTCCAACCTCTTGGTGGTAAAGTAACACGTGGTGACTTCCTCTTCCCTTCTTATTTTGAACAAGAAGTTAAAGCGGGGAACATTACACCTATTGAAGACGTTTGGAATGCGTATCCAAGTTTAGAGCAAAGCCAAATACGTGCCATTCTAGCATCTACTGGTTTGAAAAACGAGCACATTTCACGTCCATTAAACCAACTTAGTGGTGGAGAACAAGCAAAAGTTCGTATTTGTAAATTAATGATGGATGAAAGTAACTGGATGCTATTCGATGAACCGACAAACCACTTAGACGTTCATGCAAAAGAAGAACTAAAACGTGCTATGAAAGAATACAAAGGCACAATCATCCTAGTCAGCCACGAACCTGAATTTTACGAAGGTCTAGTAACAAAAATATGGGACGTAGCAGAATGGTTCTCAACTGGACATCAATAACTAAATGCTGTTGCGGCCCGCTCAGCCCCGACAAGCACTGGAACTTTCGAATCGAAAATATCTTTTCAATTTTCGACCGAGAAAATGGAAGTGACCTCGAGGGGCTGGCCGCTGAAGCTGGATATCTATCTAAAGCTGTTGGCGCTCATTCAGACTCGACAGGCGTTGGAGGGCTCGAACACAAGACGCTTTTTGTCTTGTGCCGAGACTGAAACGATTTGAAAGTCTAACGCCTGAAGTTTAATATTTCTCTAAAAACTAAAACTCCGCTTTTGCGGAGTTTTTTCAAATCCTATACATTTGCCATGGTTTCGTAGATATCCCTTGAAATCAGCAACATATCGTGTAAAAATTATTATGAGGAAGGTGGTTTTTTATGGATTCAGACAAGAAAGCTAAAATAGTACAGAGGAAAAAAAATAAACTTAAGAAATATGCAATCAAACTTTTCTTTTTAACAATAGGAGCACTTATCATGGCTGTTGGGCTGGAAATGGTACTTATCCCAAACAACTTGATTGATGGTGGCGTCACGGGTATTGCCATTATGGCCTCTCACCTTACAAATCTTTCACTAGGGTTATTCCTATTCCTCTTTAACTTACCATTTCTATATTTAGGCTATAAACAAATTGGCCGTACATTTGCCTTTTCTGTCGCTTATGGTATTGTCGTTTTATCAATAGCTACTTCATTTATGCATAATTCATCAGCATTCACAAATGATACTCTATTAGCTACGGTTCTGGGTGGTATATTACTAGGTATCGGTGTTGGGATTGCAATTAGAGCTGGCGGTTGCTTAGATGGCAGTGAAACATTAGCCATCTTATTTAATAAAAAGTTACCCTTCTCTGTAGGACAAATTATTTTATTCATGAACTTATTTATTTTAGGTAGTGCAGGATTAGTATTCGGTTTTGATCGTGCTATGTATTCGCTTATTTCATATTTCATTGCATTCAAAACAATTGACCTTGTTTCCGAAGGCTTGAATCAAACGAAGTCTATTTGGATTATTAGTGATGAAGCGGATGAAATTGGAGATCAAATTATGGCTCGTTTAGGTCGCGGTATTACGTACTTAAATGGACAAGGTGGCTATTCAAAAGATGATAAACAAGTGATTTTCTGTGTTATCAGCCGTTTAGAAGAAGCTAAATTAAAAAATATTGTAGAAGACGTTGATCCATCAGCATTTCTTGCTTTCAGTAATATGACTGAAATTCAAGGCGGAAACTTTAAGAAAAAAGATGTTCACTAAATAACTCATACTTTCAAAATCCACTGGGCATAATTAGTACAGTGGATTTTTTTTATTTAGTAGCTACTATTTTTGTCGAAAATTCAAATTTTCTGCTTTAGACGTTAATTTAACTTTTTTTTATTCAAAAACCATTGACTTATTTATATCTTACTTGTAAGATATAAGTATAATAATCAGTAGAGAAAGCGGGATAAATAGATGGCTGTTACAATTTTCACTCAAACGAGCTGTACATCATCAAAAAAGGCTTTACAGTGGCTAAAGGAAAACAACATTTCTTTCACTGAAAAAAGAATTACCTCTGATCAGTTAACATTGCCTGAATTCAAATTGATTTTAAGCATGACTGAAGATGGTACAGACGAAATTATTTCTACAAACTCTAAAGACTTCAAAAACTTAAATTGCGATATTAATCACCTTTCTATTCAAGAACTATATGATATTGTAAAGGATCATCCAAAAATGCTACGTAGCCCAATTTTGGTCGATGAAAAACGCCTACAAGTTGGCTATAATGATATGGATATTCGTCGTTTCATCCCACGCAAGGTGCGTGCTTATGAGCTTTATGAAATGCAACGCCTTTCACAAGAAGGCTGAATGAAACATTTTGGAGATGAGTAATATGAATGACGCTAGAAGAGAAAGCATTTCTTCACTATTTGAAGTAGTTGCTACTTTAGAGCGCAAATGGGCAAATGAATGGAATAGCCAGAACAGTCTAGGCTTTTCTAAAACGCATATTTTAATACTAGATCTTCTAAATAACGAAGGTCCAAAACGTCCTTCGGCTATCGCTGAAAAACTTCAAGTGACAACAGGTGGAGTAACTGTTCTAACTAGCAAACTAATAAAAACTGGCCTTGTTAAAAAGACCCAAAATGAAACAGATCGTCGTGCATCGCAACTTGAAATTACAGATACTGGTAGAGAACTCCTGTCAAAGGCACATCGCCATGTAAATGAAATTATCGAAAAAATGTTTGGCATGCTCAGCGAAGAAGAAATTCATACGCTCAGTAAGATTTTCTCTAAATGCTTATTTGGTTCATAACAACCGCTAACATGAAATTATTGTGTTAGCGGTTTTATTTTGAGTAAAATAATGGTCATATCCTATAGTTGGCATATCATACTTCCTACCATACCAAAATAGCTACCACATTTGGGTAGCTATTTTCTTATATATTTACCGTTTTTCAAGGCGGCGATCTCTGTATAGATTGCCCGACTTTTGATTAACGGACAACTATAGATTAAGCAGGCATGATTGCCTCAACTGAAGATTGATCAGCCATCATCATATCTTTTAGACGTTGTTTCGCACGGAATAAGCGAGATTTAACTGTACCGATTGAAACATTCATTAATTCTGCAATCTCAACAAGTGAGTATTGATTTACATAGAAATATACTAATGTCGTACGATATATAGTATCTAATTTACCAATTTTATCTTGGACAATTTGAGCGATTGCATCTTGCTCAATAACTTCCTCAGTGGATAGTTCATTATTGGGAACCAAATCTAGTACAGGAACGTCTAAAGTATCAGGTTGGTTCATCATGTATTTACTACGACGAACACTTTTGCGATAACGGTCGCGGAAAGTGTTCATACAAATTGTAGTTAACCAAGCTTTGACATGATCTACGTCAGCTACATAAGATTCATAACGTACAACTTTTACCCATACTTCTTGCATTAAGTCCTCTGCCTCTGCTTTATTGCGAGTTAGTTTTAGACATAAATGATATATATAACGATTATATTCCTCATAAACTGTTTCAAGTGTTGTATTTGTATTTGTTTTTGTATTCATTTTCATTACCTCCGATTCGCGTCTTGCTTTGTTAAACCTATTGTCGCAAAAACAAACCTTTCACTCTATCGGATTCTCTTTCAATTTTATTACATTCATGTAAGGTTAGCAGTTAAGTCTTGTAATCTAGTCTTTAAAACATTGATTTATCAATACTCTAAAATGGTATTTTACATTACAAAAGAAAAATCCTACCCAATTTCCTGGATAGGATTTTATTCATTTTCAATTATTCTTCCTTTTTATCATGTTCGATTGTCTTCTTTGTGATTGTTAATTTTACGATTCGATTATCGTCCATTTCATTTACAACTACATGCAAATTTTCATAATCGAATGATTCATTTTCTTCTGGAACATGAACGCATTGTTCCAGAACAAAACCACCTAATGTATCGTGAAGTTGTGGAATATCTACTTCAAAAACTCGATTTGCCTCGACAATTTCAAGACGACCATGACAAACAAGTTTAGCTTCTGTCACTTCATAAATGAGTGACTCCTCTTCCTCATCTGATTCATCCTCGATTTCTTGTCCAATCATTTCTTCTATTATATCTTCATGCGAAATAATCCCAAGTGTCCCACCATATTCATCAAGAACTATAGCTAAATGCTTTTTCTTAGCCAGCATTAATTTAAATACTTTCTCTACATTGATATTCGAAACTACAAATAATGGTTCACGATCTATAAAATCATCAAGCGTTTTAGACGGATCTAATGTCCATTCAATAAATTTCTTCGAATAGAACATGCCAACAACATCATCCATGCTTTCATCGTAAACCGGATAACGAGTGAACGAATATTCCAAAATTGTATCGCGCACTTCTTCAAATGTTGAATGGATAGAAAGCCCAATAACCTCTGTTCTGTGTGTACCGAGTACATCAGATACATCTTTATCTGGAAAATCCATTACACCTTTAAGTCGCTCTGATTCGTCAAAAGCAAATGTACCTTCTGTAGAAGCAATGTCTACCATCGTTCGAAGCTCTTCTTTAGTTAGTATGGCCTCTTTCACTGCTCCATTCGAAATGATTTGGATAAATATATTGGTAAAACTTTGGATAATCCATGTAATTGGGCGCAAAATTTGCACTAGCAATGCAATTATTGGAGCGACCATGTAAGCAATTTTATCCGCAAATGTTACAGCTATTGTTTTCGGAAGAACTTCTCCAAATATAATGATAATAACTGTCAAAATTGTAGTAGCTACCGAAAGTTGCCAACCATGTCGAAGTGCGATGATAGTTAAGAATGTTGGCAGTAGTATGTTCGCTATATTATTCCCGATTAAAATTGTTGTAATCATGCGGTCCGGATGCGAAATGAGCAAAAACAGTTTTTCAGACATGCGATCTCCTTGTTCAGCACGCAACTGGACCTTCATCCTATTAATAGCCGTTAACGCTGTTTCACTGCCTGAAAAGAAAAATGACGCCACCAAACATATGATTAAACCTATAAACTCCAACTAAACTTCCTCCTGTTAATAAATGAATTCAGTACATTTTCATATAGATAATATACCATATTATTGATAATCGACCTCTTTTCATGTGTACCTTCCTAATTAATTTAAGGGATATGCTATAATTACTCTATTATCAGATATTTTGAAATGAGGGATAATTATGAATAGTATAGACCAATATTTCACTACTAAACGTGAGGTTCATTTGGAAGAATTAAAGCAGTTTTTATCTATTCCAAGTATCAGTTCTTTATCTGAACATAAAGAAGATATGAAGACGGCCGCTGCTTTTTTAGGCGATGCTATGAAAAAAGTCGGATTAGAAAACATCACTATTAATGAAACTGGGGGCCATCCCGCTGTCACTGCAGATTGGTTACACGCTGAAGGCAAACCAACCATTTTAGTATATGGTCACTATGATGTACAACCTGTTGATCCTTTAAACTTATGGGATAGCGAGCCGTTTAAGCCTGAGATTCGCGACAATATTTTATATGCACGTGGTTCAAGTGACGATAAAGGTCAAGTGTTCATGCATATTAAAGTCATCGAAGCTTTAATGCAAATAAAAGGTGAGCTACCCGTGAACGTGAAATTTTTAATCGAAGGTGAAGAAGAAATTGGTAGTAAAAACTTACCTGCATTCGTCGAGGAACATAAAGACTACCTAGCTGCAGATTTAGTTTTAATTTCAGACACAGGTCTTTACGCGCCTGGGAAACCTGCTGTTTGCTATGCTTTACGTGGTTTAACAGGAGTACAAATAGATATTCGCGGAGCTAAAGGCGACCTTCATTCAGGACTTTATGGAGGCGGTGTACAAAATCCAATACATTCCTTAGCTGATATTTTGGCATCCTTCCATGACGAACATGGCACTATTACAGTAGATGGCTTTTATGACAATGTTCTTCCTCTAACGGACGAAGAACGTGCAGCATTTCGCGCTTTAGATTTTGACGAAGAAGGTATCAAAGAGGAAATTGGTGTGAAAGAATTATTCGGTGAAAAGGGCTACACTTATCTTGAACATACATGGGCGCGTCCAACACTAGAAGTAAACGGAGTTTTCGGTGGTTTCTCTGGCGAAGGTATTAAAACAGTTTTACCGGCAGAAGCCGGTGCAAAAATAACTTGTCGCCTTGTTCCTAATCAAGATCCTGAAGAAATTGTAGAAAAGCTACGAGCACATATCGCAGCGCACAAGCCAACTGGTGTTGAAATTACAGTTACTGACTTTGATAAAGGTAAACCATTCATTACACCAATGAATCATCCACTAATCCAAGCTGCTGGACGTTCTTACGAAAAAACATATAACACACCAACAGCATATATTCGTGGTGGCGGTTCAATTCCCATCGTCGCAGCTTTTGATGAGATTCTAGGAACTCCAGTAATCTTAATGGGTTTCGGACTTTCAAGCGAAAACTTCCATGCACCAAACGAACACTTCCATCTAGAAAACTACGACAAAGGACTCCGTGTTATCAGTGACTACTACTACGAAGTAGCAGCAATTGATAAGGATACCCTATAAGTAAAAAAATATATTAATCCGCTCCTTTTAAAGGAGCGTTTTTTTATGTACAAAACTGATTTAAACTAGGATTTAGTGCTTAATTGATACTACTCGAACTTCTATTTTGCATTGCTTGAGCTCACATTTAACCTACTCATCTCTTCTTTTGCACTACTCAGGCATCTATTTAACCTACTCACCTACTCTTTTGATTCACTCATGCTCTCTTTTAACCTATTCACTAAACCCCTATCAAAGAAATCCCGCATACGTTTAGTTAACGCATGCGGGATTTCTAATGCTCTAGTTAATATTAAATTCTATTCGCCAAAAATCGTTACAATTTCACTTGCTGATTTACGTGGCTTTTCTTTTGGTACAAGGTCGTAGTAGCCGAATTGTAACATGCTAATAATGCGTTCACCTGGTTTTGCACCCATTGGTTCACGGAATTTAGGATTATCTAGCCATGCAGGAGTTTTCCAGCATGCACCGATTCCTTTATCCCATGCAAGTAGTTGCATATTTTGTATGAAGCTACTTGCCGCAGCATAGTCTTCTAAACGTTCTTTTTGTCGTGCATCTTCAGGAACGACTACAAATGCATAAGCACCCGGTAATGAGAATTTACTCATCTTACTTTGAAGCTCACCTTCAGAAAGATCTTTCCAATTTGGTACGGCAAATTCACGAATAAGGTCTTTTAATGGTTCTAACTCAGGACCACATGCCACTACTAATCGCCAAGGTTGACGGTTACCGTGATTAGGCGCCCATACTGCATCGTCAATTATCGACATTAAATCTTCGCGATCAATTGGCTGACCATTGAACATTTTAATGGAACGACGTTGTGTAATTGCCTCTATTACTGTTAATGATTGTTCCTTCATTTCTATCACTCCTACTCTGCAAATCTTTACAATTTTGCAGTAAGTTTCATCATACGAGTTATGTATGCATCACTATCCACCATACCATACTCATAAAAAAAAACAAAAAATGATGAAAGAAATCCCTATCATTTTTATTATAAAAAATTCGTTTGATTGCGTCCGTTATTTTTTGACTGATAAAGTGCTTGGTCTGCTGCTTCGATAAAATCACTTACTGTTTCAAATGAATGCATAAATGTCGTAGTGCCACCGATGCTAATGGTTACAAATCGTAGATCACTTCTACCATTATGTTCAAATTTAGCATTTTCAACTGAACTGCGTATTTTCTCAGCAAGTACCCTTGCCTCCACTTCACCCATTTCTCGAATAACAATTGCGAATTCTTCTCCACCATAACGAGAAATTACGCCTTGGTCAGCCATGACATCTTTTATTATATTCACCGTCTGGCAAATAAGATCGTCACCTTTTAGATGTCCATATGTATCGTTATATTTTTTGAATTCATCAATATCAATCATAAGTAATGTTAGCGGCCACTTATCTTTGTAACTTTCTTGGAAACGCATTGGTAGTCGGTCTTCAAAATAGCGCCGATTATTAATGCCTGTTAAGCCATCTAATTCAGTCAGTTGCTTCAATTGCTCATTTTTCACCTGTAGTTCATATGTTCTTTCGTGAATCTTTTTATCAAGTGATGTATTTAACGTCATTAATTCCTTGCCAAGTAATTCAGTTTCATGGAAATTCCTTGCATAGTTGCGACTTAAATTAAATGCCTGCAAAATGACATAGAAGAAAAATCCGTAAGTTGAAAGCATGAGTGTATCTATTAAACCCTTTGCAAACAAATAATCGTTTACCACCGTTATAAAAAACAATAAATTCGCTACTAAGTTCATTAGAGCAGTAGGTCTTTTGTTAACAAAAGCTTTCACTAATATTATTATTATGAAAATCATAAGTATAAAAGCAAGGAAAAAAACATCAAAGAATAGGGGTTTAAAAAAGCTCGGTGGCGTCACCCAAGTTAGTATTAATAGTGGCATGATTATTGCCATAACTATATAAACGGTCTTCTTCCCCGCTTCTCTTGGAAATAGTTGCGAAATAAAGGCTATATATATAAGGACCGAACCGTAGATTAAAGTGTGTTCAATTCGCTTTAGTAAAAACCAAGACAAATGTGAGAACTGCATTTGTAAAAGCATTGGCCCTACGAAAAGTGAACGCACCGCTATGAATAGACTCAACAAGCCAAAGTAAAGGACAGATCGTTCGGCTTTCCTATATAAAAATACAATTATATGGTATATCCCTATAATAATTATACTGCCATTCATAAATAACAGAGCTGCTTGTCTATCTGAATGATAATTGACTATAGCATCTGCTTGCCCAAATAAAATCTCTTCACTTGGTCCACCAACACTGTCTTCAAAATTAGATACCTGCAAAACGACTAAAACCTTTTCAGAGTTAGGAACAAAATAGCCAATTCTAGGTGTCATTGAAGGAGCTGATGTATCTTTCGAAGTACCAACAGAACCACTTGATGAGATGGGTATACCATCGACAAACAAAGTATAGGCGCTTGATTGAAAACGAGTAGAAATAGCAAAAGTATGACCAATCTGCTCTTTAGGAATTTTCACATAGAGAGCAAATGTTGCATAGTCTTTTATATTCCTTAAAGGGTCATTCCAAGTGCTTGATAAATATTCTTTATCAACATTTGATGTTTTCATCCTCTTCTCAATTTCTCTATTAGATAGTAGTTCATGAGTAAAAAATAACCATTCGCCTCGTAATGGAATGACAGAACTCTCTGCTATATCTGTATGATTGAGTACTAATAAGCCGTGTTTGATTTGGGCATTAGTTTCAAAATTGACTAATGTACAGCCACTGAGGATGAATACAAATAGTAGTAATGCACTTATCTTTCTCAATTGTACTCCTCCAAAAATTTGATAATCGGTTAAAAAAGGGTTGTTTTCATAGTTATTTTTCCTACATACTGTATAAAAGAGTCTGGAGGATTTTGTATGTCTTATTTGACGATTTGTTATTGGCTAGTGAGTTACTTCGCCGGTACATTCCTGACTGCATGGTGGGTTGGCAAATGGCGAAATATCGATTTACGTGAGCATCGTAGTGGGAATTTAGGTGCTAGAAATGCTGGTGCAGTTATTGGTAAATCCGCATTTTTACTCACTTCAATTGGTGATGGTAGCAAAGGGTTACTCATTGTTCTACTTGGCTACTTACTGAACGAGACAGAATTATCAATTGCAGTTGCTGGTGCCCTTGTCATTATCGGGCATTTATTTCCTTTTTGGTTAAAAGGAAAAGGTGGTAAAGGTATTGCAACTTTTGTCGGAGTTACACTTGCTTTTAATCCTCTATTATTTTTAGCTTTTGTTGTTGGATTTTTAATTCCAATTCCTTTCCTAAAAAGCGCAACACTAAGTATGCTTTTGGGTTATGTATGTTATATTGGATCGATTATTTACAGCGGATGTTTACCAGTTGCGTGGCCAATCGTTCTTATTATTCTAATCATAGTTTACAAACATCGCTTTGACATTATCGAGTCCTATCAAGAAAAAGCTTGGAAATCGAAAAAATAATAAAAAAATCAACATTTTAATATTCCGTTTTTATGAAAACACAGCAAACCCGACCTATTATCCATTGAATAGGTCGGGTACTTTATTATATTGGTAATATAACATCTTCTATGTGAAAAAAGTAGTATTTCATATTCGGCGTATAAGCAGTTGAGTCTTTATATTCCCATGGTCGATGAAAGCTATTGGTTGTGTGGGCATTCACTAGAGGTTCACCATCTTCAAAACTTGTAACGATGACAGAATGATCTATTCTTCCATCACCTTGGAAATCGAAAAAAATAAGATCTCCTAGCTCTAAGTCATAGGCAGTTGCAACTCGCTTTCCCCTCAGTCCCTTCTTTGAAGTTTCTAAATACCATCGCAATGAATGCGATGTACTCCAACTAAAACTCCAATTACCTCCTTTTAGCCACCAGCCCTCCGATCGGTTTGGCGATCCCCACATCGGTCCACCGCCTGCAAAAAGACATTGCGATATATAATTCGTACAATCCACATCAAATCGCGGAAATGCTGGATTGTAGCTGTCCCACCATTTATCGGCGTAAGCGACAGCTGCTTGTCGATTGTAAACCGCTCCATCACACCTCCTTACTCATTTATATGCACTGCTATTGTTGATTATTTCTGTTATTTCAAAATATTGCATTTATAGTCGTTTTGTCATTTTAAGTCGTATTTCAGAAATTTATCTATTAATTAAGAACCTCAAATTATTACTCACTTTATTACATTTCTATGATATTTGTCAGTGCCTTTACATTTATACAACAATTTCAATATTCCTTATTTGAATCGCCCAATATAAGTCAAAAATTTGGTACAATGAAAACAACTAATTTGTTTCTCCTATTTTACGTTTGAAAGGGTGTTCGAAATTGACACAGCACGCAGAAAAAGAAATTGTTGAGTCGACATTATTATGTGACAAGAAGGGTAATCTAAATCCCGCTGCCATAGGATTCGCTCGAAAACCGATTATCAATAGTAATTTGAAAGGCCATTTCATGCGTAAAAAGAAATGGAATTATTGGTGTGTTTTCGGAGATGAAATTATGTTCTCTGCAACTATTAGCCATTTAGATTATGCTGCTGTTTGTTTCGTCTACTTCTTAGATTACGAAACTCAACGTTACTTTGAAAAGACAATCACCATCCCCTTAGGCAATAAAGTAAAAATGCCTACAAACGTATTAGAAACTGTAAATTTTAATCACGATGATATGAAAATCCAACTGCTATACGCGCAAAATGAAACACAAATGACTGTCACTATCCCTGATTTTGATGGTGATTTACTGCATGCTGACTTAACAATCAAACACCCTGTAAACGACGACTCTCTCAATGTGGTCATCCCTTGGAATCGCCAAACATTCCAATTTACTGGGAAACATCATTCATTACCAACTAACGGTTACGTTAAAATAGGAGAAAAACGTTATAATTTTCAAGAAGAAGAGTGCTACGCCGTACTTGATTACGGTCGTGGCATTTGGCCACGTGAAGCAACTTGGAACTGGGCTATGGCTTCCCAAAAATGTAGAGGGCACCGAATCGGTCTAAACTTAGGTGGCCAATGGACAGATGGCACCGGCATGACGGAAAATGCAATATTCCTAGATGGCAAAATGACTAAAATCCATGAAGATGTCATTTTCGAATACAATGTAAAAGATTTTATGCAACCTTGGCATATTAAATCTAAATTCACGGATGATGTTCAACTTACATTCACACCTTTCTTTGAACGTATCGCTACAACAAACGCCAAAGTTATCAAATCCGAAGTGCATCAAATGGTTGGCTATTTCAACGGTCGCGTTCGATTAGACAGTGGTTGTTACTTACCTATCCAACAATTACTCGGCACTGCCGAAGAACATTTAGCTAAATGGTAAAAAGGACAGCCTCTGATTTGATTGAGAGGCTGTCCTTTTATCTTGGGGCTTGTTAAAAATGTGGTCGTTGGGGAGAATAGATTTTTTTGAGTAGCACTGGTCTCTTCGAGTAGTGATAGTCCCTTCTCGAGTAGCGATAATCCCATCCCGAGCAGCAATAATCTCGCTCCGAATATCCCTTAACCAACCCTTCCATGCAAATAGAGTTTCTCCGGAAAATCTGTAAAAACGGCTTCGACTCCAAGTTTTTTCATCGAATCATAATCTTCTTTTGTATTCACTGTATAGACACGTACGATATTACCTCGTTCAATCGCTGTTTTAACAGCTTCTCGTTTAGCCGCTACTAGTGAAACATGTAATGCATCTGTACCTATCATTACACCGTACTCATGTAGATTTACTAATATCTTCATGAATAATGCCCCTACTTCGTTCTGAGGTGCCTTTTTTAATACTCGCTCCACCATTTCATGATCGAATGATGAAAAGACAACTCGATCCAACATGTCATTTTCTTTGAGCATTGTTATTACTTCATCTTCTATCCCCTGATACACAAAGACATCCGTTTTCAATTCAATATTAATCATATGATGAGTCGTTCTGAAAATATCCAATACTTCTTGTAGCGTTGGAATCTTCTCACCAGCAAATTGCTCCCCTTTCCATGACCCAAAATCATATGAACGTAATTCTTCAAAGGTCATATCACGGATATAGCCTTCTCCGTTTGAAGTACGATTAATACGTTCATCATGATTGATTACGAGAACGCCATCTTTTGTACGTTGGACATCTAATTCAACACCATAAATCGGTAATCTTGCAGCTTCACGGAAAGAGCATATTGTATTTTCAGGGAAATCACCTGAAGCTCCACGATGTGCAAATATTTTCATTAATTATTTCCTCCAAAAATTTATTGTTAACTTTATGCTATACTTTATAAAATTTCCAGACAATTGAAAAACTTTTACTTGTACTCTCTGAATTCATGTAGTAATATTTATCATTGCTATCAAAACCCCAACATCTTCAACAGGACGCAAAATTGCCAAATTGGAGGACTGTAAATGACACAGAAGCATCCCGATTTTGAACAAGAAGCTCAGCGCCTGGCTTACACAAAACATTATATGCGAAAACTCTTAGAAGAATCCAAACGTGACGTTCAATCAGCACAGGACAGTATTCGAAAATCGATGGCTGATTTAGAGTACCTAGATTCAAGTTTAAGCTACCTCAACATTTTAACGAATGCTCGATTTTTTGAAATGGCACGTGATCAAAAAGAAGGTCTTGAAGCAGTTCAGCAAAAACCTTATTTTGCCCGTATACATTTTCAAAAAGAAGGCGAACCAGCAGAAAAATTATATATTGGTAAGACCTCTCTCTTTGACCGTGAAACACAAGAACCCATCATCGTCGACTGGCGCTCTCCCGTGGCGAACGTATACTACGACGGGCGACTTGGTGATCTTACTTATAAAGTACATGACGAAGAATACAATGGGCACCTCTTTTCAAAACGGCAATATAAAATTGAAGAAGGCAAACTATTAGACGTCCAAGATATTGACCTGACAACAAATGATGAACTATTACAAGATGCACTGGCAGGTAAAGCTGATGTACGCCTTACCGAAATCGTTTCAACGATTCAAGCTGAACAAAACGATGTTATTCGTGCTCATTTAAAGCAACCAATACTCGTTCAAGGTGCAGCTGGATCAGGAAAGACAACTATTGCACTCCATAGGATATCTTATTTCCTATATACGATGGGTGAGCATTTCAACGCAAAAGAATTGATGATTTTAGCACCAAATCAGCTGTTTATAGACTATATTGGCGACGTTTTACCTGAGCTTGGTGTGGATCAAATTTGTCAAACAACCTACTCAGATTATGTACAACAAGCAACTGATATTAAGCTGAAAATCCAAAATCCAAATGAACATCTTGAAAAACTCGTGAGCGAAGACGTTATCGATGAAACCGTGCTTTGGCTAACCAGAATGAAAGGTTCACTTGAATACCGAGATGTTATGGATCGCTATTTAAAAAAGATTGAATCACAAATAGCTGATCAGTTCGAAGACGTTTATATCGAAAAGTATCGCATTTTAACAGGTTCCCATTTAAGAAAACTCTTCTTAAATGATTTTGCCTATATGCCCATTGAAAAGCGAATTGAACGAATTAGAGCTGTGCTACAAAATTATGTACGACAAAAGAAAAAGCAAATACTACTTTCTTTAAATAAAAGATATGATGAAATTTTGGATAAGGCGTTGTTTGGTATTCAAGATGCAGCTAAACGTAAACAGACAGTGACAAAATGGATTGATGAACGTGATGTTCGTATTCCAGCTGTTGAAAAGATGGCTAAATCTACCTGTTCAAGTTATATGAAGCGTTTTAAAAAGCATAAAATAAAAGCCTTGTATCGTGACTTTTTGACGAATTATGATTTACAAAGAGAGTTGTCTCCCGAATGGTCTGAAGGAGAACATGAGCAATTTTTCAACGCACATATAAAAGAAACTTGGGCCTTAGAAGATTTGGCAGCAATCTTTTATTTGCATGCCAAATTCAAAGGGGTCAACGAAGAATGGAAAATGCGCGTTGTTTTCATCGATGAGGTGCAAGATTATAGCTTATTCCAGTTAGCTGCTTTAAAAGAAGGTCTAGAAACTGATATGTTCACTATGGTAGGCGACTTGGCCCAAGGAATACATAGTTACCGCTCCTTAACGGACTGGACGCCCGTACGCGAGTTATTCCCTCGCGCTACTTATAAAACTTTACAAAAAAGCTATCGTACTACAATAGAAATTATGGCTGTTGCAAATGAAATCTTATCGAAAATGGGCGAAGATTTACCACTTGTAGAGCCAGTTGTCCGTCATGGAGATGAACCAACCTTCTATGAGATGAAAATAATTGACCCCGTAGCGATTGAAGATATTCATCAACAAATTAGAGCAAAAGGGCACCGTTCCATTGCACTCATTTGTAAAACTTCTGATGAAGCAATGAACTATACGAAAATATTACAAAATGCTGGTGTATTGGCACAAACTTTATCTGAATCATCCGAGATTGATCAAGGTGCACTTCTCGTCATACCAAGTCATTTAGCGAAGGGGCTTGAATTTGACGCAGTTATTGTAACAGCCATCGAAAAGCCTTTCCGTGATACAGCACTGGACCGTAAGCTTTTATATGTAGCTGTCACCCGTGCAATGCATGAGCTACATCTTGTAGGCTCTTCACGCAGTGCGTTTTTATTAGCAGAATAAAAATAAAGAGGCATTCCAAAAGTCGTTTGCAAGACGACTTTTGGAATCCTCTTTTTATTTCCTCGCAGAGAGAGGATAATAATTTTGTTTTTTAGAGAAGATATTCATTATCTTTCTGCGGATACCCTTTTTCTCTTTTACTAACTGCTTTTCATTTTTTTCATCGACTTTTCCTAGTGCAGGTAATCTCATTGTAGATCTCCCCTTTGCGATGGTTTTAGTACTCTCTTAACATTACCATTAGTTTATGAATATTATCGACAGAATATGTATATTTTTAGTAAAAATTATTATTAATTTTAAATTTTCAGTTAGAATTTCAAAAAATCAATGTTTCGTTAAATATAGCTCTCTATTACAAGACAACTGTCCTTAAATGACTAATGATTTCAAATACCTTTAATAATCATTTAGTAAATTAAAAATACCAAGCAAACTGCAATTTGCTTGGTATTCTTCGGATTATTTAAATATACTCCACATTCTTTTGAACAAACTCTTTTTACTTACATCATCCATTTTATTTATTTCTACTACTACCGCATCTGATAACAGGTCGTAACCGGCTTCTCCGAAGTGTAATCCATCGTTTTTGATGCCCACTAAAAGCTCTTTGTAATTTGGCTTACTATAGAGAATTTCAAAAAAATCAATGATATGACATCCTGTTTCTTCTGCGACATCTTTGACTGCTTGGCCGTATTTTTTCAACCTCTGATTTTTTCGATTTGGTTGTAGTACTTCATCGACCGGAGGAGATGTAATAAGAATTGTTCGATCAGCTCCAATTTGCTGAACAAAGTAACGAATATTAGATTTAAAGGTGCCTATCGGTATTAATTTGTGCTTTGCAGAATCGTTTCCTCCAAATAATACTGTTACGACATCAGGATTTTTTGAAAGTACATCCTTCTTAAAACGAACTCTAGCTTGCTCCGTTGTATTTCCAGATACTCCTGCATTAATAAATTGATGCTGTTTCATTTTAAACTTTAGCATGGATGTTAAAACCGGTTTTGGATAGTTTTCTTTTCGTGCTGTAATACTATCTCCAAAACATATGATTTTCATCTAATCATCCCCTTCTGCTATTTTTCTTTTCTAGATATTATTTTTTCGCGAAATAATCTACTTGCTGCATTTTCGAAAATCCAGCTCGTTCGTAGACAGATAGCGCTTGTTCATTTTCAATCTCAACATCAAGTAATACTGTCGATTGTTCTTTTTTGGCAGCAATATTTTTAACCCATGCTAAAAGTGCTGCTCCTATACCTTGACGTTGGAAATCAGGATGTACTGCTAATGCAGTTACCCATTGGACATCATTCTCTTCAACTGAAGTCACAGTGCCTACAACTACGCCATCTTTTTCAGCAAGCCATAATACACGTCCATCTGTTGACGTATTCGTAGAGATTAGATGATCTGTATCTTCTGGAGTATCATCAAATGCAAACTCAAAAATAGTAACAAGTGCATCGCGTTCTCCATTATATAAGCGAATTGTTAAGTCGCTAAGAACGTCTGTAAATTCAGCATCTGCCTGTAGTGTTGCTTCTGAAAAACTATATTCATAGCCTTGATCTTCTATGAATTTACGGCCTTCGTCACCGTTTAATGTAAGAGCTAATTCTCCAACAGCAATACGTTCATTAAATCCAGTTGCGATGCTCCCAACTAGTAGTTTACCAATACCCATCCCACGATACATAGGAGCTACAACTGCGGACCATTCAAATGTATTGAACCCCATCGTATCAACTGCACTAGCTACACCAACAAGTTCGTCCTTATCCTCATCATAAGCCAGCACTAGAAAGCCATATACCTCTGGGTTGCACCAGCTACTTTCGTTCATCACCACTTTGTAATTTAGTTTATCTTCAAGTTCAGCTTTTCTCAATAATTGTAAAATCTCTTGATAAGTCTCACCATCAATAGGATATGTTGCTTTCATTATAAAAATATTCAAATTGGAACCACCTTGTTGTAATTGTTTTGTCATCTAAATGATAACAAATTATCAAATTAAGCGACTATCATTTAGCTTTTTAGGGGTATAGAATATCGAGATGGAGGTTTTACAATGATAAAACAACGATTAACTTGGGTTGATGTGACAAAGGGATTTTTAATGATATTAGTAGTAGTAGGTCATTTTCCTGGCGACTTGGATTACCCTCTTTTACAATATATCTATTGGTTCCATATGCCCGCATTCTTCGTACTGAGTGGATTATTCTTCAAACCGCTATCAAAGGACGAGCCTATACGTAAAGCCGTAAAAAAACGATTTATGCAATTGATGGTTCCCTATTTCTTCTTCCTATTGATTATTACATGCATTCGTTATATATTGGCATTCGCTTATGGAAATACCGATATTTCATGGTATATGGAGGATTTAAGTACGCTCATTATTGGTGGACGTTATGCACGTGGATCTTACGGTGTATTCTGGTTTACAACGGCCTTATTCTTTACTTATTTATTATTCTTATTACTAACAAAATATTTAAACCGCTTCTATCAATTTTTTGTACTTGCAATTTGCTACATTATCGCGCATGTCCAAAGCTATTATGTAATAGATGTTATTGGCGGCTCGTCTGCTGAAGCTTCACAAACAATACCTATACTATGGAATTTAGATGTTACACTCATAACTTTGGTCTACTTCGCCATTGGCTATTATGCAAAAGATTTATTTTTACACATTCGTTTGCCCTTATGGACAATTTGTACAGTTAGTTCGCTCTTAGCAATGTATCTGGCATGGATAGATCAATTTGATTATCACTTAAGCTTGAAGTTTATTCGTTACAATCATGCCCTATTGGACCTTGTCATCCCTTTCATCTTTATCATTACCATTTTCGGTATATTCCAATTTATTACTCGCTTCACACCATTGAAAGCGTTGAAGTTTATCGAAATGCAGTCAATCACTATTATGTATATGCATATTTCGGTAGATAAACAGATGAATAATTTCTTTGACTACGATCTCATTGGTTATACTGTTTTATGTCTGGGTATATCTATCATAGGCTCTTTAGTTATTAAAAAATTCATCCCATATGGATTATTCTTCATCGGAGATATTCGTGCTAAACGCCCGATTCTCTTTAAAAGCAAACTATTTACCACATAAACAAAAAGGCATTTATCCATATAAAATGGGTGAATGCCTCTTCTATTTACCAAAGAGTTATGCATTTGATTCTTCTAACATTTTATAATAAATTCCTTGTTTTTCAACTAACTCCTGCTGGTTGCCTGCTTCAACAAGTTCACCTTGTTGCATGACAAAGACAATATCAGCTTGTCGTACCGTATTTAATCGATGGGCAATTACAAAGCTTGTACGTCCTTTCATTAAACGTTCTAGAGCTTCTTGAATTTTCAACTCTGTTACAGTATCAATGCTACTTGTTGCTTCGTCTAACAATAGAATTACAGGGTCTGCGACAAGTGCTCTTGCTATAGATAATAACTGTTTTTGACCTTGGCTAATTTCAGCACCATCAGCAGACAGAAATGTATCATAACCATTCTGCAACTTCATAATGAAGTCATGAGCATTAGCTTTACGTGCAGCTTCTTCTACTTCTTCATCTGTTGCATTTAGCTGACCATACCGAATGTTTTCCCTAACCGTTTCTTCAAATAAAAACGGATCTTGTAAAACAAATGCCATTTGACTGCGCAAATTTTGACGTGACATTTCTTGAATGGGTGTACCATCAATAGTAATTTCACCTTTATTTACTTCATAGAAACGTGCGAGTAACTGTAAGATAGTTGTTTTACCAGCCCCAGTAGCTCCTACTAAAGCAGCTGTTTGACCTGCCTCTACATGAAAACTAACATTTTTTATCGTATGTGCTTCATCTGTTTGTTCATATTTGAACGAGACATCATTGAACTTTACGTCACCTTGTAGTTGTTGGATTACTTTGTCTGAAGCTAAATCCACCTCTTCCTCTTCGTGCATAATTCCAAAAACACGTTCTGCTCCTGCAATCGCTGACAAAACATTATTAAACTGATTTGCTAAATCGTTTAGTGGACGTGTAAACTGACGCGCATATTCTGAAAATATCACAATCGTCCCAATTGTAACTTGGCCCTTCAATGCTAATAAACCACCGACGCCCGCAACAATGGCAAAGCTTGCATTATTTAAAAGGTTCATGACCTTTGGAATACCACCTGAGTAAACATTAGACCAAAAGCCAACGTTGCGTAACTTAGTACTTTTCTCTGCAAATTCTTCAATCATACGCTGCTCCTGAGAAAAAGCTTTAACAATTCGTTGTCCTGAAATCGACTCCTCAATCATCCCATTTAATGCTCCTAATGCTTGCTGCTGTTCTTTAAATAACTTACTTGTACGGCGTGTAATCCATCTTGTAGCAACGAACATTACTGGGATGATGATCATCGTCAAAAATGTTAATAGAGGGCTCATTGACAACATAACAACCAACGTCCCAATTAACGTTAAAACACTTGAGAATACTTGAATAAATGTACTATTCAAGGTCGAACTAACATTCTCAATATCATTTGTCATACGGCTCATTAACTCGCCATGTTGACGCTTATCAAAAAAGGAAATTGGTAACTTCTGTAACTTAGTGAATAGACCTGTACGCATGCGATAAATCGTTTGTTGTGCAATACCAATCATCCAATAGTTTTGGAGAAACAATGATAATGACAAACCTATATAAATGGCGATCAAACCAAATATTAGCTTAGACAAGCCTGCAAACTGAGCTTTCATAATGTGGTTATCAATAATTTTCCCAATTAAATAAGGACCTAATAATGAAAATACCGAGCTCGCTACTACCATGAGTAGAACTACAATTAATAGCACGCGTTGTTCATCCACAATTCGCCAGATATGCCCTAGCGTTGAACCCCAATTTGTAGCGCGATCCATCTTCTTATTACGCTTCTTTTGTATATCTTCTTTCGTCAAAATATTTTTATAACCAAAAGGTTCTCTTATTGCTTTAAGCATTATCATCCACCCCCTGCTCTTGTTGTGAAGTCGCAATTTTTTGATATAATACGGAACTTTCCATCAATTCTTCATGAGTACCAAATGCCGACACGAATCCGTCTTCTAGTAGCAAAATACGGTCAGCTCCCTTTGCTGTACGAATTTTCTGAGTCACAACAAGCATTGTTGCCTTTTCACACTCTAACGCACTCCATAATGCAGATTCCGTTTTGACATCTAATGCACTTGTACTATCATCTAAGATCAAAAATTCCGGCTTACGTATTAATGCCCTTGCAATTGATAATCGTTGTTTTTGACCACCAGATAAGTTCACTCCCTTTTGCCCAACTCTCGTTTCATAGTCATTTGGAAAGTGCAGAATTGAATCATGTATTTGTGCCTGTATTGTCGCCTCTTGCACTTGTTCAATTGAAGCAGCTGTTTTTCCCCAGGTTACGTTATCGTGGATAGAACCAGTGAATAACAATGCCCGCTGTGGTACATAACCAATAGCCTCACGCAACTTTTCTAAAGGCCAGTTTTCCACATTCACTCCATCCACAAAAATATCCCCAGACGTCGTATAGTAAAAACAGGGTAATAGCTGTAACAATGTTGATTTACCAGAGCCAGTCGCACCCATAATAGCTAATTTTTCACCTTGACCACATTCAAAAGAGATATTACGCAATACGAATTCATCTGTCTGTGGGTACTTAAAAGAAACGTTGTCAAAACGTAGAGTGCCGCGTTGCCCAACTTCCAGTGATCCTTTATCCTTCTCATCTTCTTCTAAACCTTCTTCAATTAACAATACTTCCTCCATACGATCCGCTGACGCTTTCGCTCGTGAAATAAATACGATAATAAATGAAAACATTGAAAATGCCCCTGTCATACGTAGTGCATAGTTGACTATCGCTACAAGTTCACCGATTTGCGTTTCTCCTTGCTCAATTTTCCCCGCTCCAAACCAAAGAACCACAAGCAAGCTAACATTCATAACAAACAGCAATATGGGCTGAATATACTCCATCGTTCGTAACGCTTTAGATGTATCTATCTTCAAAGAAATTGCTACTTTTTCAAACCTACTTGCTTCGTACAAACCACGCAAATAGGCTTTTACTAAACGCATCGCCTGTAAATTCTCTTGAATAACACGATTGACTCGGTCAACACGCTTTTGAACGGCTGAAAAATATGTAATACCTTTGCGAACCATTAAAAATAAGAAAACAGCTAAAAACGGAGCACCAATTACAAGATAAACAGCTAATGATGGCTTCACATAAAACGCCATTATTAAACTACCAATCACAACAAGGGGCGTACGTAACATGACTCGTAGACTCATGAATAAAACTTGTTGTACTTGAGATACATCGCTTGTTAAACGCGTAATAAGTCCTGCCGTTGGAAATCTCAAAAACGTCGTCATTGTAAATGATTGTACTTTTTTAAACAATGCATTCCGCAAATCAAAGGCAAAGCTTTGTGATGCATGTGCTGAAAAAAATGAGTTCGTAACGCCTGCGATAAAACCCAGGAATGCTATTAGCATCATTATTCCGCCCCATAACCAAACCGTTGCAGAATCTTGTAAAACGATTCCATCGTCAATAATTTTCTTGATAATTAGTGGCTGGATTAACTCAACAGCAAGCTCTACAAGCATGAGCGAAATAGCAATAACAGCGAACCATTTGTATGGTTTTATGTATGAAAACATTATCTTCATGTTATAACCTCCTATATTCATTTCGTCTCTCGAAATTTATTTAATTGTTCCTTATTATGCCATAAAATAACCATAACTTGTGCTATAAAAACTCAAAATATTTAGAAGGGTAATTTTATTAATATTTTTCTTCATGTATATATAAAAAAAGTCCCCCTCACTCAAAAAGTGAAAGAGACCATTTATTTTTAAATAATAGATTTTGAAATAGAGCATGCAATTCTTTACGCTAATTTAGTTTCTTAAAAAAATAATCACTTACAAAATCACAGTGATATTTATTTTTTTCACTAAATTTATATGTCTGCTTTTTGTTGCTTATCCCCTTCAATGGAAAGCCACGTTACACAAACAAGCATGATTATGATACCTAAAATTTGCCATATCTCTAGTGTTCTTCCTAGCCAAATAACAGAAATGATCATAGCCGTTAATGGCTCCATACTTGACAACACACTTGTTTCTACAGCTGATATATATTTCATACTACTTAAAAACAATACAAAGGCAGCTGTTCCAAAAAATATAATAGCAGTTAACATTAATGCGATTTTCGGGTCTAATAATAGGCTCCATTCATCAGAACTCCAGACTTGCGAAATTACACCTAGTACAATTCCTCCGATTAGCATCCCCCATCCTACCACAATAAGGACACCCCATTCCTTCATAATGGCTGCAGGATATAAAGTATAAAAAGCAAATGTTAAACCAACCGCGACTCCCCATAAAAGAGCTTCAGAACTAACGAGCAATGTCTCAAAGGAAGCATTCGTTAGTAATAAAAACAAACCAACAAGTGTCCCTAGAATACCTAATACTTGATATCTTGGTGGCCATTTGCGATATGAGATTGAAACAAAAAGGATAATGAAAATAGGTGCCAAAAATTGTAGTAATGTTGCCACAACCGCATTACTAGCATCAATAGCTGCTACAAATGAAAATTGCACTCCAAGCATTCCTAAAACACCAAATACGACTAATTTCCTCCACCAAATAGGATATTTCCAAATACTTGTTACATCTTTTTTAGTTAGCAATAAAAAGGATAATAGTATTATACCCGCCAAAATGAGACGGACTGTTAGCATAAACGCTACAGTTAAATCACTATTAGATAATACCCACTCCATAAGTGGTCCCGTAGCACCCCAAAGCATTGCTCCAGAAATAATCAGTATTATCCCTCTTAACCTATGCGACTGATGATTCATTCCTAACCCCCTCTTTTATGATTATATTTTACTGCATTTTCGATATTTTTTTGCATATTTCTTCCCATTTTAGCCTTTATATATTGTCAATATTAATATATAATTCTGAATTTCTTTTTTATACATTACCTATTACTAATGACGGATGACATTCTTTTCACTATAATAATAGATATAGTAACTTCAAGGAGTCGTCGCATGCATGAATGAAACTCAAATAATTTTTAGTACAGCCAATTCAGTTTTGAACCAAATGCCATTCCCAATGATGGTTATTGATCATGAAGGAATCGTAGCGGCATGGAATCGCCAAGCCGAAAAAACTTTCGGGTATTCTGCTGATGAAGTTCTTGGTAAATTTACCCCCTTCATAGAAGCAGAGAAATCAGGCCTACATAAAGACGGATGGACAAAGCTATTACGTTCTCCTGAACCTATCCGTTTAGACAAAATGGCATTCATAGCAAAAAATAAAGAAGCTATCTTTTCATCTGCTTTAGCAAAAGCATTTACTATCGAGAACAAGCGTTATGTATTTTTCCATTTTGAAATGACAGATGAAATTCAAAAAGATCCATCACCTTATCAAGAATTACTTAGCTTGAAATCAGGGTTAGAATCCTCCTTTATGATGTTAACGATGGATCAAGAAGGTTTAATCAATTTCGCAAACAACAATTTCTTAAAACGGAGCAAATGGACACCGAAACGAATTATAGGCAAAACATTTTGGCAAATGTTCCCTCAAACAGATAACGGAACTGCTGATGCAAATAACATCTGGACATCCCTAAAAAACGGCAAGACTTGGAAGGGCGAAGTTGAGAAAATGTCGAAAGACGGCTTATCCTATTGGGTCGATTTAACGGCAATCCCGATTTTCGTGGCATGTAAAAACCCTGCCTACTTTATACTGCTCGAAAATGATATTACAGAAAAAAAACTGCTACAAAACCGTTTAGAAAAAATCGCTTATATCGATCAAGAAACCGGTTTAATGAATCGCTATCGTCTAGAACAAATCGTCACTGATATGATTCAAGAAAAGAATCACTTTACATTCGTTTACTTAAGCATTGATAAATTTTACTCTTTGAAGGAAATTTATGATGAACAAACAGAAATAGTCCTTTTACAGGAATTCACAAACCGTATGAAAATATATTTCCAAGATAGCACAATGGCTAGAGTCGGTATAGATGAATTTGTCGTATTAACTCCACTTGGTGAATGGTTTATCCAAGGTTTCCTTGCCTATCTAAAACAACACCCTATTTATGTAAACAATCGTGCAATACCACTTTCAATTAGCGGAGGTATTACAAAATATCCTGAGGATCAATCATCATTCTCACATTTAGTGAAAGCCTCACATGCGGCAATTTCTAAAGTGCGTTCTGATGGTGGTGGTAATATTATTAGTTTAACAAAAGCTGATCATAAAGCACTTAGTACAAAGGCCATTATTGAAAAGCGCCTACTAATCGCGCTGGATAAAAAGAACTTAAAAGTGCTCTATCAACCCCAATTAAATTTAGAAACAGGTAAAATTACTGGTGTAGAAGCCCTCGTACGTTGGGAAGACGAGGAAATAGGTATCGTTACACCTGATGTCTTAATCCCAATCGCCGAAGAAACTGGTTTGATTAATGATATTGGCGCCTTTATGCTTGAACAAGCTTGCTTACAAGCAGTAGCTTGGCATAAAAAAGGCTTAGATTTAAAAGTAAGTATTAATTCATCTGTACGAGAATTCCGTGATAAAAACATGGTACAACATATTAGAAAAGTATTAGAGAAAACAAATTGCCCTGCTAAACTATTGCAAATTGAAATTACAGAAAAATTCGCTTTAGAAGCTGAAGCCGAAACTTCTATAATTCAACAGATGAAGCAATTAGAAACTGACGGTATTGTCTTCGTCCTTGATGACTTTGGTACAGGATATGCATCTTTCCGTTACATGCAGCTCTTGCCATTAGCAGAAATCAAAATTGACCAAACATTTATTTCAACACTTCAATATCAGAAGAAAGCGCAAAAATTAATACAAGGTATGATTCAATTTGGAAAATCTATCAATATGCGTGTTTTAGCTGAGGGTGTTGAAACAGCAGAGCAATTAGAATTACTTACATCATTCGGCTGTGATGCAGCGCAAGGTTATCATATTAGCCATCCTATCACACCTAAAGAGGTTGAAAAACTTTTAAAATAACACTTTGTATATTTTCCAATGAATACATGTTTTAAATAAAAAAATGACCTTCGCTCAAATTAGCGAAGGCCATTTTTTATGTAAATTTAATTTTGTAACGCTCTTGCCTTTCGTTTGCGGATTATATTGAAAATGAGTTGCATAAACACCTCTGCAAAGACAAGTCCCATAACAATGGCACCCGTAAGAATGAATGCCTTCGCTGCATCTTGAATACTTTCAAGATATTCATTTTCAACGACATGTCTCATTGCATTGTAAGCCATTCCCCCAGGTACGAGTGGAATAATCCCAGCAACACTAAAGATAATCATCGGCATTTTAAAGCGCCTTGCCAACATATGTGCCACAATCGAAATAACAAACGAACCTGCAAATGAAGCTATTACAGCATCCACACCTTGCTTCAATAGAGAATAGTATATTAGCCATCCGATGGCTCCAACTAACCCACAATGGAATAGAGTTTTTTTCGGTGCATTAAAAATAATTCCAAAACCAGCTGTTGCTAAAAAACTAAGAACTCCTTGGGTGACCCAAAACATAGTATTCCTCCTAAAATGACAATACTAGTGCAACACCCGCACCGATCGCAAATGCTGTTAAAAAAGCTTCCGTTCCTTTAGCTACTCCGGAGACAAAATGTCCTGCCATTAAGTCCCGCACTGCATTTGCAATAAGTAAGCCTGGTACTAACGGCATCACAGAAGCAATAATGATTTTATCTATTTGGATACCTATACCCAATTTTACTGCTACAAACGCTGTAATTCCTACAAACAATGCAGCTGTAAATTCTGCAAAAAACTTTACCTTTGTTAACTCATGCATTAAAACAAAAAGTGAAAAACCAATTCCTCCAGCTAAAATTGCTGCCGGAACATCACTCCAAACACCTTCAAATAAAATTAAAAAACATCCACTTGCAATAGCCGAAGCGACTATTTGAAGCCAAGTTGGGAAATATAAATTTGAACGATCTATGCGTTGTAATTCCTCAAACGCTTCTGACAAAGTAATTTGCTCTGCGGTTAATCGACGTGATACACCATTTACAAGCGCAATTTTCTCTAAATCTGTCGAGCGTCTCGGTATTTGAACAATTCTTGTTGGTCTTTTATGACCAGCTGAAAATATTATTCCTGTAGGCGTCACAAAACTCTGTGCAGATGTTAATCCTTGTGAATTTGCCATGCGTAACATCGTATCTTCAGCACGATACGTTTCCGCTCCACTTTGCATAAGTAATCTTCCAGCTAGAAGAAAACAATCTATTGCGAGTTCCTCTTCTTCCATTTCAATCACTGTTTTTCCCTGCCCTTCATAAACAAAATTTAGTAAATAAAACGTTATGTACGACTACTTATTAGTAAAAAAATGTAATATTACGCATGGCAAAATGCCCCTTTCGCGTCATTTTTACTTATTTTTCAACAAAAGTTGATTTTTTAACATAAATTCAAAACTTTTCGCTCCACTTTGCCGTCTAATCGTATAGAATAGAACACATAATAGTTTTAAAGGAGGTCTTGGGGAAATGACCACAACACGCCCTAAAAAAAGAGGGCTTTGGATTGACACAATATTAATTTGTAGTGTTTTTGTACTATCTGCTGTTTTGCTTTTCTTTTTTTTCACACCAAAAAACGACAAAGAATCTTCAGTAACAAATGGGGTCGCTTTAGCAGCACCGCCTGAGCATCAGACAAAGGATTCGAAATATACCGGTATTAAAATTGCCTCTATTATTTCAGACGATCAACGTATGCCCTATTCAATTGAATATCCTCAAACTGAAGATAAAGAATTCAACAAAGCTATAAAGGATGCCGTTTATAAGGCGCGCGATACCTACTTAGCTAGCATGGAGGAAATCCTCCAAAATGATGCAAATAAAATTGGCAAGTTAACAATAACATTTAAAACCTTGCACCATAAAAAGAATTACTACTCGTTTGTTTTAACTCAAAATACATATAAAGGCACAGGAAGTAAAGAAAAAACTATCCAAACTTTTATGTATGATAAAAAAAATAATAAACAGTTGTTTTTAAACAACGTTATTAAAAACGAAAATAATCTGGCAAAACTTATACCTTTTGTCGAAAAACAAATAAAAAGCGATGACCAGTTTAAATCATATATCAATACAACAAAATTAAAAAATGCTACTACACCTACGTATTCAAATTATAAAAATTTCTCTTTAACTGATAACTCTTTATACATTTATTTTGACGGCGCTAAATTGTCTGATAATAGTAATGTTATCTCAAAGATTAAAATACCACTTTCTTCTGTAAATAGTATACTGGCGAAACCGTTCCAAATAGTAGGAATAAATCCAGATGGTACGAAAAAGAAACAAATTGCATTAACATTTGATGATGGTCCTAATGCAAAAGTAACGCCGAAAATCTTAAAAACACTTAAGAAATACGATGCGAAGGCAACATTCTTCATGCTTGGAAGCCAGGCAATGTACAATCAAAAGCTTGCTAAAAAAGTTGCTGATGCTGGACATGAAATTGGCAATCACACATTTTCACATACAAATTTAATCACACTTTCAAATAAGAAGATTAAAGCTGAAATCAACCGAACCAATGAAGAAATTCAAAAAGCTACGGGCGAAAAACCAACGTTATTCCGTCCACCTTATGGTTCAATCAACGAGAGAGTGCGTTCACAAAATAAACTACCAGTTATCTTATGGGATGTTGATACACTTGACTGGAAAAATCGTAATCCTAAAACACTTTTAACTATGGTCAAACAGTATAGTCATGATGGCGCTATTATTTTAATGCATGATATTCAACCTACAACAGCTCAAGGTTTAGATTCTGTATTAGCTTACTTACAAAAGCAAGGTTATGAGTTTGTAACCATATCTGAGTTAAGAAGATAATTGTAGAACCTAAGACCAATGATATTAGCCCTCGATTACATTATGTAATCAAGGGCTATTTTTATGCTTACTCTAATTCTTCCATCCATTGTTCTAATAATACTTCAAGTTTCTGCTCTACTCTTTCCTTCTCAGCTATAAGTTGTTCATATAAGTTCCAATCCTGCTCTTGATAAATTTTCTGATTCAGTTGCTTTATAGTAGCTTCAATCTGTACAATCTCTTGTTCTTTATTTGTATCATTTTTTATTACTTTTACTTTTGAAGATGTTTTTTTCTCTTGTTTTATTGACTGTGGTAAGTTAAGAGCTTGTTTCTCATTAAATTTTTGTCGTGCCCAGTCGTACGGCCCCTCATACGTTATTAATTGCTGATGCTCAAGCCACACTGTTCTCGTAAATAATTTATTTAAAAAGAAGCGATCATGAGAAACAGCTAAAATAGTACCTCTAAAGTCTTCTAACGCGTCTTCTAGTACTTCCCTTGATTCTATATCTAAATGATTTGTCGGTTCATCTAAGATTAGTAAATTGATGTCTTGATGCATGAGCTGTGCTAATCTAAGTCGCATACGTTCACCACCACTTAAATTTGCAATCCTCTTAAAAACATCTGCTCCGTAAAACATGAATTTAGCTAAAATATGACGAGCATCACCTTCAGTGACAGAGACTTCATCACGAAAAACATCAATGAGTCGTGCTTTAGGCTTATCAATTTGAAAATGCTGTGATAGATAGCCAATTTTAACTTGGCTACCTAACTTACATGTTCCCGTATCTATCGTTATCTTATTAAGTAACATATTCAAGATAGTAGATTTTCCAGTACCATTACGCCCTACAATTGCCATATGTTCTTGCCATAGAAGTTGTAAATTTACATTTCTGAGTAATACCTTATCTCCAAAAGCTTTTGTGACATTTTTTAGTATGGCAACTTCCTTCCCACTGCGAGGAGCGGCTTCAAAAGATAAATCCATTTTTTTAGGATCAATAATTGGCTTGCGAAGCTTTTCAATACGTTCTAGAGCTCGCTCCATATTACGAGCACGTCGGTGCATTGCCTCATTCGGTGGATTGGCTTCATTCGCCCATTGTCGCATACGTTTGATTGCCTCACGCATCTTCTTCATCTTCTTTTGTTGTTCTTCGTATTGTTGAAACTCTCGCATAAGACGCGCTTCTTTTTCAACACAAAAGTCTGAATAACTACAATGATAAACTTGTAACTCACCTTGCTCTAAATCTACAATTTTCGTGACAACCTTATCTAAAAAATAGCGATCGTGCGATATGATCACAACTGTTCCCGTATAGTCGACTAAATATTGCTCTAACCATTCTACAGCAAACAAATCCAAATGATTCGTCGGTTCATCTAATAGTAGTAAATCCGGCTTAGTCAGAAGCAATTGACCGAGCATAATTTTCGTCTTTTCTCCACCACTAAGACTGTTAAAGGGCTGTTCTACAAAATCATTTAATTGTAGTCCATTAATGATCATCTCAATTTGAGCCTGCATACTATAACCGTCTGCTAATGTGAAGCGTTCTTGCACATCACCATATTGAACTAAATATCTCTCTAGTTGCTCAGATGTTGCAGTGGCCATACTTTTTTCAAGCTCATGCATTTGGCTTTGTAAATCAAGCAAATGCTTAAATGCCTGCGCTAATATAGCCTGACCTGTAATCTTTTCTGAAAATATTGGAATTTGCGCTAAATATCCAATTTTAGTTCCTTTTTTAAAATGAATTTCCCCTTGGTCTGGTGATTCTACCCCTGCAATAAGCTTGAATAAAGTCGTCTTCCCAGAACCATTACGTCCAACTATTCCTAAACGATCTCCTGTTTTAATATCTAATACTAAGTCTTCAAAAATACTATTCCCGCCGAGCATTTTACTTATATGTTGAACTGTACAAATCATGCTTGATTACTTCCTTCCGTATGACACAGCTGAAAGTACCCGATTTTTGCCAAAACAAAAAGACTACCTGATTAACAGACAATCTTTTACGCCTTAAAATTTGGCTTGGAAAGAATGGTTAATCAGCTGTGGATTATTTGATTTTGTAGAAAAATGGGCGCACTTATCCCGTTAACCGCAAAATCGAAAGAAATCGCACATGTAATTGGAAGAAATTCCAAAGTATAAACATATGCATCCACAACGTTTTTCATTCTTTCCTCACCTCCGTTTCAAATAATTATGAATAGTCTAACATAATTGGTGGTCAATTTCAAATGGCCATTTAGGTAGCATATGATTCAATGGCTTATCTTCACGTTCTCCCAATACATAATCTGCTTGCATTAATGTATGAATCTCACGTGTCCCTTCATAAATTACCGGTGCTTTTGAGTTACGAAGGAAACGGGCTACTGGGTATTCATCTGAATATCCGTATGCACCGTGAATTTGCACCGCATCATCTGCTGCCTTGTTGGCAAAATCGCATGCCTGCCACTTTGCTAAAGATGTTTCGCGTGTATTACGAATACCTTGATTTTTTAATTCTCCCACACGATAAACTAACAAACGGCTCATCTGATAGCCTGCTTCCATTTTCGCTATCATTTGTTTTACAAGCTGGTGCTGTCCTATTGGTTTGCCAAAGGTGTAGCGTTGATGGCAGTATTTTACGCTTTCTTCAATACATGCCATCGATAAACCAACTGCTCCTGCCGCTACAGTAAAACGACCATTATCTAAAGCTGCCATTGCAATTTTAAAGCCTTCGCCTTCTTCACCTAATAAGTTTTCTTTTGGGACTTTGACATCTTCAAAGAAAAGTTCACCCGTATTACCAGCACGGATTCCATACTTCCCTTTTATCGCTTTCGAAGAGAACCCTTCCCACGTACGATCTACGATGAAGGCTGAAATTCCTTTGTGTTTTAATGAACGATTACCTGTGTAGGCAAATACGATGAAATAATCGGCCACATCACATAAAGAAATCCATGTTTTTTGACCATTTAAAATATAGTGGTCACCATCAAGTACTGCATGTGTAGACATAGCGGCTACATCAGATCCCGCTCCAGGTTCAGTTAAACCGAAAGCGCCTATCTTCGCCCCTTTAGCCTGAGGGATGAGGTACTTTTTCTTTTGTTCTTCATTGCCCCATTGCAATAGAGTCATACTATTTAGTCCCGTATGGACAGATACAGCTGTACGAAACGCTGTATCACCACGCTCTAATTCTTCACAAACAATAGCTAAAGAGTTATAGTCCATTCCACTACCACCGTAAGCTTCAGGAATACACACACCCATTAAACCTAAAGCTGATAATTTAGAAAAAATTTTCGGATCGAACTTACCTTGACTATCCCATTCAGTAATATGGGGCATGATTTCTTTATCAACAAAGGTACGCACTGTATTTCTCAACATTTTTTGCTCTTCGGTAAATTCAAAATTCATATTAATTCTCTCCCTTATGTGTCATTTTTTCATACAAAGGCTGTAAAATTTCATCATTGTGCTCTCCTGGATTTGGTGGATGATGTCTTACTGTCACAGGTGTTCTTGATAATTTCAATGGGCTCCCGATCATTTTGATTTTACCTATTGTAGGGTGATCATATGTGATGAACATATTACGTGCCTGTAACTGCTTATCTTGTTCAACCTCTTGAATATTTTGAATAGGCCCAGCTGGTATGTTCTTTTTTCTGCACACGTCATACCAATGCGCTGTAGACTTTTGTAAAAAAGCTGTTTGCAATAAAGGTATGAGCACATCACGTTGCTTTACACGATCTGGATTAGTACGAAAACGTGTATCCTGTGCATATTGAGGTACCTTCAGCACTTCACAAAGTGTTGCAAACTGATGATCGTTTCCAACTGCAATGACCATCTCACTATCGGCCGTTTTAAATGTCTGGTACGGTACGATATTGGCATGTGCATTTCCAAGTCCAGTTGGAATATTGCCTGACATTAAATAACTGCTCCCAACATTGACTAATGCGCTCACAGCTGCATCATATAAAGCGATATCGACTTTTTGACCGATTCCTGAGCGACTACGTTCTAATAATGCAGACTGAATACCAATACATGCGTACATTCCAGTAAGTACATCAGTGATTGCTACGCCTGATTTTTGTGGGCCAGATTCTTCAGTCCCTGTAATGCTCATCAGGCCACTCATACCTTGGATAATAAAATCATATCCCGGTAAATAGCGATCTGGTCCAGTCTCACCAAAGCCAGTAATCGAGCAATAGACAATACCTGGGTTGATTTCAGCTAACGTTTTGTACCCTAAACCAAAGCGCTCCATAGTACCTGTTTTAAAGTTATTAATGATGACATCGCTATCTTGTACTAACTTTTTAATAACTTCGCGTCCCTCTTCTTCCTTTAAATTGAGTGTGATAGCTTTTTTATTACGATTTGCTGTTAAATAATAAGCACTTACATCATCTTGGAATGGAGGCCCCCATTTTCGCGTCTCATCACCACTATCAGGGGCCTCTACTTTAATGACCTCAGCCCCTAGATCACCTAATATCATTGTGCAGTATGGTCCTGCAAGTACTCGAGATAAATCGATTATACGAATATTTTCTAAAGCACCAGACATCCTGTCACCTCTCTTCATAGGTCAATAAAAAAGCCAATTCAAAAAGACTCCAGCGAATATACTGAGTGTCAAATTGAACTGGCTCTTATCTGTGTCATAAAACCCGGCAAGGCTTCAAACAGATTAGACAGTATTGGCTTACTATTTCCCTTGTTACCTCATCATGCGAAATGAACGTCTTGTACGTTTTTGCATGATTTATTATCTTTAACTTTACTATACTATTCTTTTTTTGTAAATTTATAACTAACTAAAAATTCTGAATTATTTTGTCGATTTGTAAGATTCATATTGTTTATATAAATCTTTCAATGCCGACATTAATGCGTTTCCTGCTTTACCTAAGTAATGTATTTTCACTGCTTCGACCGGTTGTGTAATACCCTCTTGCAAACTATGGCCTCTTAGTAATTGCTCAACAAAAGATTTCCCATGCTGCGTTGCTAACGTACAACTTGCTGCAACGATTACCCCATATTTCTTATCAATTTCCGCAGTGATTGTTAGTGTCTCATAAATGTTTTGTGCTGCCATACCAGATGGCAGTCTCGCATGCCCTGCTATAAAAATTGTATTCATAATGGTTCAACTCCCTCAGCATATTATTTATCTAAAATTTAGAAATTATATAAAAATCATACAACACTTATCATTAATTTGAAAGTTATTTAATAAGCGGAAATGCCCTATTATCAATGAGAATGCAACGTATTGATAGAAAATAATAAGCACTAAACATTGCTAAATCTATTTACAAAATAATCAATGCCCTTTGATACATATTGGGATTCTAAATACCCTTTAGTTCCCTATCATCCACCTTCACTGCCTATACCACTTTCTTACATACTTCCGAATCGCAATTTTATTTCATACCCACACCTTATTAAAGACTTTGAATTCCCCATAATTAGTCACTTGGATTTTAAAAATATTCCTAAAATTCTTACTTTGATATACAATAACACTTAGTTTATATTATGTATTTTCTTGTTTCATTAGGAATATAGGAGGGATCGGATTGAAGAAAAAAGTGTTGTTAACCGGCTTTGAGCCCTTTGGCGGAGAAAGAATAAACCCTTCCTGGGAAGCAGTAAAACAGTTAAATGGAGAGGTTATTGATGATGTAACTCTAGTTGCTGAACAAATTCCAACTGTATTCGAGAAATCAGTTGCGGTATTGGACCATCTTATCCAGCAACATAATCCTGATATCGTTATCTGTGTAGGACAAGCTGGAGGTCGACTTCACATCACACCTGAACGAGTTGCAATCAATATTGATGATGCTAAAATTCCAGACAATCAGGGCAACCAGCCCATTGATAAACCGATTGTAGACAAAGGGCCAGTAGCCTATTGGTCTACGCTCCCCATCAAGAGAATTGTCGAAAACATTAAAGAGAGCAATATTCCAGCATCGGTATCCCACACCGCCGGAACTTTTGTATGTAACCATATCTTTTATGGGTTAATGGACTATATCGCCCGAACTTCAGCAAGCATTCGAGGCGGCTTTATCCATATCCCTTTCATTCCGGAGCAAACAATTAATAAAGAAGCGGCTAGCTTGAGTCTTGAGACAATTGTTAAAGGCCTAAAAATAGCTGCTGTCACATCTGCTAAATATGAAACGGATATTCATATAGTAGGTGGGATGACCCATTAATTGCACCGTTTCTTAAAATGATTTGAGCGATTTCCATGTTTTCTTAGAATTCATGATATGCCTCCTGTTTATGATGTATTTATCCTTTTTTGCTGGCGAGCTTGGGATAATTTCATCAAAAACAAGAGGTCTTTTTATGTTCAAATCTCATTTTCATTCATTTAATATAAATTCTATTTTCTTTCACTTTCACCTCTTGTTTCATCAAGCCACACACTTATTTCTCATTGGTTATCGTACAAATTACAAATGTTCATGTGAAATTAAACTCTTTCCAAAACTCCATTTACATCTTTTTGTGATGAAGTTTCTTCAATATCTTCTTCAGATAACACACGTTCTATTTCTTGGTCCATTAGTTTGTTGGCATTTTTAGCACCATATTTAACCATAGAGATTTTGTACAACACTGCCCCAAAAACAGCCCATGCTAATATGATTACCCACTCATACGGCCAAACTAATGCGGAAGGCATACCTGGTAGATATAAAATACATATACCAATTGACATTAGGACAGCTAACCAACCAATTAATGTACCTCCTGGCAATATAAAAGGTCTTTTTAAATTAGGCTCTCTTTTACGCAAAATAATAAAGGCAATTGCTACTAAAACCCATGCAATAACAAGAGCAAACCCACCTGCATCTACTAACCAGACAAGTGCTGGTCGACCAAATAATGGTGCTAGAGTAGTCAAAACCGCAATGAGTAAAATCGCTTTATGGGGCGTTCTATATTTAGGATGCAGCTCGCCTAATGCCTTTGGTAACATTCCTGCTCTCGCCAATGCGAAAATGGCACGACTACCACCAACATAGAAGCCAATCCAGCTCGTTAATATCCCACCGATTCCACCAAGTACTAAAACATTCCCCATCATCTTACTACCACCAAATGCCTTTGCCATCGCATCTGCTGTAACAAGCGATGAACTGGCAATTTCCGATGGAGTCAGCACGTATGAAACGCCGAAGATAATTGCTACATACCAAGTAATAGCTAAAAACACTGAAATGATTAGAAGTTGTCCAATTCGTTTACGTGGCAGATTAATCTCTTCTGCAGCTTGAGGTATCACATCGAATCCTACAAACATGAATGGCGTCATAATCAATACAGCCATAATGCCACCCCAGCCTTTTTCAAACAAAGGCTGCATATGCTCAGGGTTTCCTGCAATAGAACTTCCCGTAACCAGCAATACACCTGAGATTAATATGAGTAATGTCAAAATTGACATCACAACACTTGTAATTTTCATACCCCTATAGTTAATCCACGCAATAATAATCGACCCAAGAATTCCTACTGCTACCCAAGTGAAATTTACATCCCAGCCTGCAATTGTATACATGTAACCGACGCTATAGCCAGGAATGACATATTCAAAAACAGTTGGTAAAGCTACAGCTTCAAAGGCTACAACTGAAACATATCCAAGAATCATTGCCCATGTTGCTATAAACGAGGTGAGCCGTCCAGTCGCCCTATATGTGAAGAATAGTTCTCCACCAGATAACGGCATAGCTGAGGACAATTCTGCGTACGTTAACCCTATAAAAATAACAAGTAATCCACCTATTAAAAATGCTATGATTGCACCTAGTGAACCTGCTTCTGTAATCCATAAACCAGCTGTTACTACCCAACCCCAACCAATCATTGCTCCAAAAGCAAGTGCCATAACGTCTCTATTCCCTAAAATTTTCAATAGCTTTTGATCTTCCATCTTACACCCCCAGATAAGAGTCTATTGAAATACAATGGACTCTATTAATGGAATTACTCTCGATCTATCTAGCTTTGAATAATTTTTCATTAGTTTTTAAAGTGCCGCTAGCTGCTCTTCAACCTCTTGTTGAACACTTAGTACAGCTTCACGTAATATAGCAATTAGGTCATCTATCTGCGCTTTTGTAATAATCAATGGTGGTGAGAAACATACGATATCTGTATTGTCATAAGTAACTGCACGACATATAACGCCACGTTCATGCAATGCCGCAATAATTCTTGGCGCCACTTTCAACTCGGCAGGAAAGCGTTTATTCGTTAAAGGATCTTGTACAAATTCCATGGCTCCGAGTAAACCTAACGTACGAATATCACCTACAATCGTAGATTCCTCTTTAATAGATTTAAATCCTTTTTGTAATTCTTCACCCATTTTAGAGGAGTTATCAACCAGATTTTCGCGTTCTAAAATTTCAAGGTTTTTTAGAGCTACTGCCGCACCTGTCGGATGACCACTATAGGTAAAACCATGGAATAGTACTCCTTCTGATTTCTCCTTCAGCACATTATGCACATGATCGGAAACAATGACACCACCTAGTGGAAAATAGCCACTTGTTACACCTTTTGCAAATGATAATACATCCGGCTCTACTCCATAATTTTCAACACCAAACATTTTCCCTGTACGTCCAAATCCTGTAATAACCTCATCTGCTATATATAAAATGCCATATTCATTGCATACCTTACGTACTTCCTTGTAATAATCCTTCGGCGGGATCAGTACTCCCCCTGCCCCTTGGACAGGTTCTGCCATGAATGCCGCAATCTTTTCAGGTCCTTCAGCTTCAATTACTTCGCGAATGGATTGAATCGATGACTCAGTACCAATTTCATATGGAGATTTTGCATGCACAAATCCTTGCATCAAATTCCCTGCCATGTCCCAAAACTCAGGTATACCTGTTGCGCTTGTAGCACCTGCCGAGACGCCATGATATCCTCGTCGTAGTGCAATGATTTTATTTCGCTCAGGTTGACCTTGAATACGCCAATAATGACGAACAATTTTTATTGCTGAGTCATTTGACTCTGAACCACCTGATGTAAAGAACACTGCATTTAAACTATGTGGCGCTAAATCAGCAATTTTCTTTGCCAGACGAATAGCCGGCTCGTTACTAAAATTTGAAAAACATGAGCTGTATGCTAATTGTTCCATTTGTTCTTTTGCCGCTTCTGCTATTTCTTTGCGACCGTGCCCAATGTTAACATTCCAAAGCGATGACATAGCATCTATATACTTCGTACCTTCTTTACTTGTTAGATATATCCCTTCACTCTTTTCGAAAATCGCTTTTGGTCCATTCTCTTGTTGCTCTTGAATTGATGAGGTTGGATGAATAAAATGCTTTTTGTCCCATTCATTTAAAGTTGTCATCTGTATTCCCCCTGTTTTTTATTATCTTTTATTGAAGTGATGGTTTAACCGTATACTACATTTGATGTACTAAATCTTGTCTTGTTTTTGCTAAAAGAATGTTATCCTCCCCTCTTAACTGCATAAAAAAAACCAATTCAAAAAGACTACAGATAGATATCTGTGAGTCAAATTGAACTGGCTTATATCTGCGACAAAAAACCGGGTTTTGGTTTTTAACAGATTAGGCAGTCATATTTGTAAACTCAAGCACTTTACTATTTATATTTTAGGGCTACCACCAAAACTTACCCTTAACACATATTACTGACTATCAATTTTAAATATTCAAACTATTTATCGTTAATTTTATAAAATATTTTACGAGATTACTCGTTAGACTTTTTTGATGATATAAAGACCATACCCATAGTCCTCTTCTATCCTTTTACAATATTTGTTGAACGATGCATAGTTTCTTTAATAGATACTCCGCGTTTTTTCATTTCTTCCATGTATTTTTCACCTGGAACTACTTTCTCTGGTGGATATACTCCACGTTTTGAAATCGTACCATCGCCTACTAACTGAGCAACTACTGAAATTGTATTTGCAGTTGCTAATGCCATTGCTGTTTCATTGGTTTCTTTGTCTTTCTTAATAATCAATTCGTATTCGTACGAAACAAGCTCCTCACCCTTTTCGCCTGATACAATCACCCGTAATAATACCGCATCTGATTTATTACCAAGAGACATTTTACTTTGTAGCACTTCACGTAAAACATCACGTGCTTTGATGACTTGACCCTCTAGATTAACTGTTGTCTCCTTATTTGTTAAACCTAAATCTACAAGTAACTTGAATTTTTCTGCATGACCTTGGTAGCGAATTGTTTTATATTCTAACGTATTCACATTTGGGAAGGTCTGTGCCAAAGTAGATAGTCCACCTGAAGTATGAAAAGCCTCTAGCCCAGTAAAGCCATCAAAATAAACTTTTTCAATCTCTGACAATGAAGCAATTTCCTGCAGTTTCCCACCACGAATAACATGAGATCGGTCAGTATAGTGATCGAATACCCCTTCTAGAGAAAACACAATGTTATAATCCAGCGGTGGTTCTTTTTCAACGGGAATTCCTCCAACAAAGATTTTTATCGATTTGACACTCTCTAATTTTGATGCACCATAGCCCGTTAAAATGTTGATCATTCCAGGTGCAACACCTAAGTCAGGAATTAATGTAATGCCTTTTTCCTTAGCATCGTCAGATAAATCTAAAACAGCATTTGTTGCACCGCCAATGTGACCACCAAGATCAACTGAATGCACACCCACTTCAATTGCCATACGTGCAACTTTTTCATTAAATGTATAAAATAGAGCGTTAACCACAACATCTGCTTTTGCCATCACCCATTTTAACTCCGCATCATCATTGGCATCTAGATGTAGCACTTCTAATTTATCTGACTTCAATAACTCAGCGAATAGTGTTGTTTGACTGACATCTAGGTCTGCTAAGTACACTTTTTCAACTTTATCACTTTTAACCAAATCACGCGCAACCTCTTTCCCCATTAAACCTGCACCTAATACCGCTACTTTCATCTGAATGTCCCCTTTCTTTGTTATTATTCCGTATCAATTTGTGCCCGTTGCAACTTGCCACTGTAATCGATGTAGATACTCTTCCATTCCGTATAGACATCCAGTGCTGCTACACCAGAATCACGATGACCATTCCCTGTTCCTTTTGTGCCACCAAACGGTAGATGAATTTCTGCCCCAGTTGTACCAGCATTGACGTATACAATACCCGTATCTAAATCACGCTGCGCTTGGAATGCTCGATTAATATCTTGTGTAAAGATGGAACTTGAAAGTCCAAATTGCACACTGTTATTGACTTCAATAGCTTCTTCTAAACTTTCTACTTCTATCAATGAGACAACGGGGCCGAAAATCTCTTCTTGTGCAATACGAGCATCCCATTTCACATCAGTAAATAAAGTTGGTGCGTAATAAAAACCTTGATCAAAAGGCGTTCCAGTTAATATATTGCCCCCTGCAAGTAACTTCGCACCTTCCTGACGACCTAATTCTACATAGCTATTAATCTTGTGTAATGCAGTTTTATTAATAACCGGACCAATTTTTACCGACTCATCTAAACCATCACCAATTGTTAATAGTTGCATAGCTGTTAGGAGGCGTTCTTCCAGCTCTGCTTTTACATCTTTATGCACAATCACTCGACTACATGCCGTACAACGTTGACCCGCTGTACCAAAAGCACTCCACAAAATCCCTTCAATAGCTAGTTCTAAATCAGCATCATCCATGACTATTACTGCATTTTTGCCACCCATTTCTAAAGAAACTTTCTTTAAATGACGGCCGCCCAACTCTGCCACCTTGCTACCTGTAGCAGTTGAACCTGTGAACGAAATGACTTTGACATCTGGATGCTCGATTAATGCTGTTCCTACTTCTGAACCTGATCCAAAAACAACATTAGCAACGCCATCTGGTAATCCTACTTCTTCAAAGATTTTCGCCATTTCATAAGCCATCATTGGCGTTTCTGTAGCAGGTTTCCAAATAAATGTATTCCCTGCCACAATTGCAGGGAATGATTTCCAAGTTGCGATTGCTACAGGGAAATTCCAAGGTGTTATTAAGCCAACGACGCCAATTGGAGCACGAACACTCATAGCAAATTTATTGGCTAACTCTGACGGAGTTGTTTCCCCAAACAAACGTCGCCCTTCTCCAGCCATATAAAATGCCATATCAATGCCCTCTTGTACTTCGCCTCGACCTTCTTCAATAACTTTTCCCATCTCTTTCGTAAGTACCTGAGCTAAATGTTCTTTCTTTTCTTTCATTCTTAAACCAATTGCATACAAATAATCTGCGCGTTTTGGTGCTGGTACAAGTGCCCAACTTTTTTGCGCCTTTTTTGCAACAGCTACTGCCTGCTCCACAGCTCCTGTTGAAGACATAGGTACTTGAGCTAATTCCTCACCATTTGCAGGATTAATAACGGGTACGAATTTCAAATCTTCAGAGGTTCCCCATTGCCCTCCGATAAAATTTTGTAACTTCACTGCTATCCCTCCTTTTAAATGAAAACGCTTTCTCTTTATATATTTTCTACAAAATGCCTAAATATCCTTCATTTTCATTAAAATTGCAGTCAATTTATTTTTTCTTGAAAATTGACGAAACCTTTTAAAACCTCTAATCGTATTAATATTAAATACTAGACTTAAACAATTGGGAGGAAGAAAAAGATGAATAATCATGAAATTGATTACAAATTATACGGCGACGACATGCAGTTTGTAGAGGTTGAATTAGATCCACAAGAAACAGTCATTGCTGAAGCTGGTGCATTAATGATGATGGAAGACGGCATTCGCATGGAAACTGTTTTTGGTGATACCTCAAGCGGTGGCGGTTTCATGGGTAAACTAATGGGCGCTGGTAAACGACTTGTAACAGGTGAAAATTTATTCATCACAACATTCACAAATGAAGGTTATGGAAAAAAACATGTTTCCTTTGCTTCTCCCTATCCTGGGAAAATCATTCCTATGGATCTAAGTCGATATAACGGAAAAATCATTTGCCAAAAAGACGCATTCTTAGCAGCTGCTAAGGGGGTTTCGATCGGCATCGAATTCCAACGTAAATTAGGAACAGGATTTTTCGGCGGTGAAGGTTTCATCATGCAAAAACTAGAAGGTGATGGCATGGCGTTCGTTCACGCAGGCGGTACAATCATTCAAAAGAACCTACAAGTCGGTGAGACTTTACGTGTAGATACAGGTTGTCTTGTAGCTATGACAGCAGAAGTTGATTACGATATTGAAATGGTCAAAGGTGTAAAAACTGCACTATTTGGTGGCGAAGGCCTATTCTTCGCTACTCTACGAGGACCTGGAACAGTATGGATCCAATCTCTTCCATTTAGTCGTTTAGCTAGCCGTGTATTCGCAGCTGCGCCTCAAGTACCAGGTAACAAATCTGTAGGCGAAGGCGGCATCGGCGGCATATTTGATATTTTCAACAAATAAGGACGGCAACCTAATTGCTCAACATCCTATCACAGCGGTTGCATGACCAACACCCTGTTGGACCAAGGCGCCCGTTCAGCTACGAAACACGTTGGAGGACAGCAGCTAGAGTCGACATTTTACTTTAAGCACTCGTCCATCTTTATTACTCGTATCCAATTCTTATAACTCAACCTACTCTTTGATAAGAGTAGGTTTTTTCTTTAACGCAGTGTTCTTTACCTTATTACATCTCTCCATAAATACTGTACCTAATAATCTATTAGTCATTCTTCACTTCTATTACTCTATTTAAAAATTCTTCTTTCCCTCTTTCCCTTATGATAAACTTACAATAATTACAAAAAAGGAGTGGACGAATATGAAAAGCACTTTAATAACTTTCAAAGACAACTCGGAGGGCATGCTGTCTTAATAACGAGAGTTTGGCCTCCGTTAATTTACTAATACGGAGGAAAAAAATTGAAAACACAAAATATTTATTATGCAATCACTAGTTCACGCTCATTGCTTATACAAATGGTATTCACACTGAACGCAATTTATTACGTTATAAATGCAGGATTAAATCCATTACAACTAGTACTTATTGGAACGATTATGGAGGTAGCTGTATTTTTTTGTGAAATGCCTACTGGCTTAGTTGCCGATCATTTTGGACGAAAACGTTCTCTTTTCATCGGGACTTTTATAATTGGCATAGCACACTTATTGGAAGGAATATTTCCAGCATTTTGGTCAATTGCCATCGCGTCAGGTTTGTGGGGATTAGGCTGGACATTTATTAGCGGTGCTGAAGAGGCTTGGATTGCTGATGAATTAGAAGGTAGAAATTTAGATTCAGTATTTATTAAGAGTGCTCAATTTAGATCTTTAGGTCGATTTTTCGGTATTTTACTTAGCGTATGTATTGCTACTTTATTTTCAGTGCAAGTAACAATAATTATTGCTGGAATTTTATTAGTACTACTAGCTTTTGGTGCATTATACACAATGCCGGAGACAAAGTTCATCAAAATCTCACGAAAAAAAGATATTTCCGCCATACATCATCTAATAACAACAATTCGACATGGTGCGCGTCAAATTAAAGGAAATACAATGCTCGTGAGTATCGCGATTATAACTATACTTTTGGGGTTGGCGAGTGAAGGATTCGATCGACTATGGGGTGCTCATTTTATTGAAGGCTTTCATCTACCTGAGGATGAATCTATCTACTGGTTTGGAGCTTTTTATGCAGTAGCATTTTTATTAAACATTGTTGTTTTAAAATTTGTAGAGGGTCGTTTTAATAAAAATTATCCTGTAATTCTTTTGACTGCCAATGGTTTATTAATTATTGCAATGCTTGCATTTGCCTTTAGTTCAAACTTTTTGCTGGCTCTTCTAACTTTCTGGATAGCAGGAGCGCTACGTGATATTAACTATCCTTTAATCAGCGTAATGACGAATGAAAGATTAGAAGCACAGGGTCGTGCAACTGCTTTGTCTATGTTCGGACAACTCGATGCTATTGGGCAAATTGCTGGGGGGCCTATTATTGGACTATTAGCACTTTATACAACAATCGCTAGTGGTATCGCATCTACTGTGGTGTTTATTTTACCGATTTTATTCTTCTTAGTACTGATGCAAAGAAAGCTTACCAAGTCTATTTAGATATTTTACAAACAAAAATGTGCCGTGGACTCCAAGATCCTTCCGGCACATTTTTGTTTTATTTCACTTGGCTCTTTACTTCTCTTCCCTGTAAACAGGCTGTAATTGACTCTGCATTTTTTGCCATCATATTATTTCTAGTACGAATTGAAGCACTACCTATATGAGGAAGTGCTACAACATTTGGCAATGTTAATAAAGGATGAATAGTTGAGACTGGCTCTGTTTCAAAAACATCAAGTCCTGCTGCCCAAATTTCTTTATTTAATAACGCCTCATATAAAGCTTGCTCATCTATAACTCCACCGCGTGCAACATTGATAAGAATTGCGCTGTTTTTCATCAATGTAATTTCACGTTTACCGATTAACCCTTTTGTTTCAGATGTTAACGGCGTTAATAGCACAACAAAATCAGATTCTTTCAGTAATAGATCTAACTCTGCATACTCAAAACCATACTTTTCTTCAGCCTCAGGCTTTCTTGTACGATTGTGATATAGAACTCTCATATCAAAACCCATTCCTCGTCTTGCTACCGCTTCTCCGATACGTCCCATTCCTACTACACCTAAAGTTGCACCATGAATGTCCATCCCTGTTAATTGGTTAACAGACCAGCCTGTCCATTTACCCTCTCGTACTTCACGCTCTGCTTCTGGGATTCTACGAGCTGTTGCTAGCATTAGAGCAAATGCTAAATCCGCTGTAGTTCCTGTTAAGACATCTGGTGTATTCGTTACAATAATCCCTTTTTCCTTTGCAGCTTTAATATCAATATTATTATAGCCAACTGCTAGGTTAGCGATTATTTTTAACTTTGGTGCCTGTTCTATAACTTCACGAGTTATTTGATCAGAAATCATGACCCACATTGCATCTGCTTCACTAGCTGCTTGTTTTAATTCTTCAGCAGGCATCGGTCGTTCCTCTGATGACCACATCTTCACTTTAGCTATTTCTCGGAGTGGTGCTATGCACTCCTCTGATAATTTCCTGGTAATCCAAACTAACGGTTTCATCTAAACTTCCTCCTTTAAAGAACATAGTGAAAGTTTATCATATTATCAAATTATTCTGATTAAAATGCATAAAGACTGTCTTAATAGATAAATTTAACATGTCTATTAAAAATTTCTCACAGTTGTTTCTAATTCTGTAGCAGCTTGTTTTAATTGTTCTGAAGTTTCACTAATAGTTGTTACAACATTCGATAATATATCCATTCGTTGCTCTATCTCTTGGAAATCTTGAATGGTTACATTTACAACCTTACCTATGTTCTCAAATTCCTGCATAGATTTGTTATTTGCTTCAGCACCATTATTTACAAGGATTTGTATATCTTGAATAGCTGTTACTACTTGACTGGTTACACCACTGGATACACTGATTAGACTTGCAATTTGTTCGACAGATTTCTTCGTTTGATCTGCAAGTTTACGTACTTCATCAGCCACTACAGCAAATCCTTTACTATGTTCCCCAGCTCTAGCAACTTCAAAATGGAGAAGGAAGACGGATTCGAACCCCCGCGATAACATTTTTTACATGTATACGCGTTTTTTCTTGTTGTCTTTCCAACAATTGATTTGAAAATTAATCGTATTCTTCAAGAACGATTTGTTGTTCAAAGCTCCAATAACGCACCTTTATATCGATTATTCCAATAAATATTAAGTGTTTTTATTCTGGCACAATCACAAATAGGTCTAAATATTATTCGCACCACAAAAAAAAATGAGCGCTCCCTTCAGCGCCCATCTTCATATTATTATTTCATTTTTTATAGTTCATCAAAACCATTATCTTGAACATTTACCTTCACATATTGACGTGAACGTTGTTCGAAGAAGTCAGTTTTCCCTAAATCAACATCTTCATAGGCTTTGATCCATTTCATAGGATTTTTGCGGTAGCCGTCAAAAGGTCTTTCATAGCCTAACTGTGAACAGCGTACATTCGTATAGAAGTAAATATAATCTTCTACATCATCTACATCTAAGCCATCAATTTTATCTCCAATGACTTCATGTGCCCATTCGATTTCAAGTGCAGCTGCTTCACGGAAAATATCTTCAACTTGCTTAGCTCGCTCTGGCGTATCGTATTCAGGATACTCTTCTAACAATTCTTTATAGATTTTAACGAATAGGTCAACATGAAGCTGTTCGTCGCGGTTTATATAGTTAATCATTGTACTCGTTGCTACCATTTTTTGATTGCGTGCTAAATGGTAGAAGAATGCGAAACCAGAATAGAAGAATAAACCTTCTAAAATGACGTCATAGACGATGGAATTTAACATATGGTCGATATTAGGTTCTTCAGAAAATGTTTTATATCCTTTAATAACGAAGTCATTTCGTTTTTCAAGGACTGGCTCTGTACGCCAGAAATCAAATACTTTATCTTGCTCATCTTTTGATACTAAACTTGAAAGAATATATGAGTAAGAATGGTTATGAATTACTTCCTGCTGTGCAAGGATAATCATTAAAGCATTTAAGCTAGAATCTGTTAAATAATCTGCCACTTTTCCTGCATAGTCTGTTTGAACACTGTCTAACATTGCAAGTAAACCGATTGTTTTCATAAATGCTTCTTTTTCATTCGCTGTTAATGTTGGGAACTCTTTAATATCATTCCCCATATTAATTTCGAAAGGAGTCCAAAAGTTACCTAACATCTTTTTATATTTTGGATACGCCCAGCTAAAACGAACATCATCCCAGTTTAATATATTTGAAGAGCTCCCGTTTACAATACCTGTTGAACGGTTTGGAGCTGTTTTATCCATTAATTGACGTTTTTCTAGTTTTGTCATCGTAGTTCCTCCTAGCTTGCACATGATTCACATTCTAATAGTTCAACCGATGTTGAGCGGACGTAGTATGTCGTTTTAATGCCCAGTTTCCAAGCATTTAAGTGCAATTCTAATAGTTCTTTAGCCTTGACAGTGTTTTGTACATATAAATTTAGCGAAATACCTTGGTCGATATGACGGGCACGTGCTGCGTTTTGTTTTAAAGTCCAATTTTGATCAATAAAGTAAGCAGATTTGTAATACCAAGTTGTTTCTTGGTTCAAATCAGGGACAGTTACCGGGATCTTATAATCCTTTTTCTCTTCAGAATAAGATTTTTGGAAGATCGGATCAATACTTGCCGTACTTCCTGCAATAATTGATGTTGATGAGTTCGGCGCAATAGCCATTACATAACCGTTACGCATACCATTTTCAGCAACTGCTTGTTGTAATGCAGTCCACTTTTCATCTTTATATTGTCGCTTTGAGAAGTATTCTCCTGTTTGCCATTCCGAACCTTCAAATAATGGATATTGGCCTTTTTCTTTTGCTAATTCCATTGATGCTTGAATTGTTAAATAAGCAATTTGCTCATAAAGCTTATCCGCAAATTCAACAGACTCCTCTGATTCCCATGTAATACTCTTCAGTGCCAATAAATGATGCCAACCGAATGTACCAAGACCGATACCACGATAACGGGCATTTGTACGTTCTGCTTGTGGAACAGGAATACGATTTAAGTCGATAACATTATCTAACATACGCACTTGAATTGGGATCAATCTTTCTAAAGCTTCAGCAGGGACAGCTCGTCCAAGATTGATAGATGATAAGTTACATACAACGAAGTCTCCAGGTTTGCGACGCGTTACAATGACATCATCTTCTAATGTAATTGACTCGAATTTAGTGGCGCTCATATTTTGGAAAATTTCTGTACATAGATTACTTGAGTAAATCATACCTTCATGCTTATTCGGGTTTTTACGGTTTACTTCATCACGATAGAACATGAACGGTACGCCAGTTTCTAATTGACTACGCATAATGCGTTTCATGATATCAATTGCTGGTACAGCTTCACGTGTTAATATCGGGTTCGCTAAGCAAGCTTCGTACTTTTCACGGAATGAACCTTGTCCACGTTTTTCGTCATAGTAATCTTCAAGATTAAAGCCCATTACTTCGCGAATTTCATGCGGGTCAAATAAGTGCCAATCTTCACGTGCTTCAACAGCCTCCATGAAAATATCTGGTAAGCTAACGCCTGTGAAAATATCATGTGCGCGCATACGTTCATCACCGTTATTTAATTTTAAATCAAGGAATGGGAATATATCTTTATGCCAAATATCAAGATAAATAGCAATCGCGCCTTGTCGTTGACCTAATTGATCTACTGATACTGCTGTATTATTTAATTGTTTAATCCAAGGAACAACACCGCTTGATGCCCCTTTAAAACCACGAATGGATGATCCACGGCTACGTACTTTCCCCATATAAACGCCGATACCACCGCCAAACTTCGAAAGTGTCGCAACATCAGTATTTGAATCATAAATACTTTGTAAGCTGTCATCAACTGTATCGATAAAGCAACTTGATAATTGACCATGTGTTTTACCTGCATTTGATAATGTAGGAGTAGCAGTCGTCATATATAAATTACTCATTGCCCAGTAAGATTCTTTAATTTTTGCAAGACGATCTGTTTTTTCATTCTGCATTAGAGTCATCGCTATAATCATCCAACGCTCTTGAGGTAATTCGATTGGTGTTTTGTCAAAGTCTCGAGTTACATAACGATCCAACAGTGTTTTCAATCCGATATATGTAAAGATTTCATCACGTTTAGGTTCAATCATTAAGCCAATCTCTTCAAGTTCCTGTTTTGTATATGACCTTGTTAAAGCTGGGTCATATAAACCTTTTTCGACAAGCTTCTTAACTTGTTTAGCAAATGCTGTGTATACCTGTCCTACTTCTAATTGACGTACTGTAGATGCTTCTTTATAAACACCCGCCAACAATAAGCGAGCTGCAACGAATGTCCAATATGTGTCTTCTTCATCTAAAAAGCTTAACGCTTCTAGGCTCATCGCCTTCGTCCATTCAGCATCAGTGCCTTCTGGATTCTTATTTTCCCAGCGTTCAGACTTTCTAATAAGCTGACTAATTTCCTCTCTACCAAACTCTTCCTCTAATCGAGATAATAATATTGCTCTTTCATATGTCATTAATTGGACCATATCGTCGTCTCCTTTTTTACAAATATAAAAAGCGATGAATCTGCCTTCTTCGGCAGAGCCATCGCTCTAGGTTTTAAAATTGGAAACAGGCGAAATCACAACAAAAAAATACTTTTGAAATCAAAAGTAAATTGTTCAATGTAAAGTCTCTCGCTTCCACTTCTCAACCCCCGAAGAAAGTGTCATCATGCGCAAAAAGGCAGGTCTACTGGCTCATGCATCATCCAACTGTCACCCTTCCCAAGCATTGCTCAGTGGTTAATTGACAGTCGTCCGCATTCACAGTTGCGGGGACAGCTTCGGTTTCTCTACCGAATTCCCTTTTAAACCGTATATGGTACCTTTTTTCGCTCACATACTATATATTGTGTTTTACTGATTAATCTAATCTAACATATTGTGTTCCTGTCAGACAAGTGGAAATGCTAAATTAAAGTAAATGAAAGCAAAAGACCTACGAAAAATGTTTTATTATTTCCTATAATGTCTATTTTTATTTTAAAAAACAGGAGGTTAGAATTGTTTTAAGTAAGAAAATAATAAAAAACTACCCAAAATTGTATTTTGGGTAGCATAATATCTATTTTAGTAACAATTAATCGTCTTCATACTCTTTTTCGAAATCAAGAATGGCACCAGTCTTAGCGTCAATTTCTAATTCGTATTCATACATACCATCTTTTACTTCAACTTCATAAACGCCGTCTTCTTCATCCAATTCAATTTTAGTAATGGTACCTTTTGCTTTTGTTAAAGCAATTTGAGAAGCTTTTTGCTCACTGATGAAAGGTGTTACTGGATTTGGTGTTTTTGTAATTCTTTCTTTATCAGTAATCATAACTTTCCCAGTTATTGCATCGACTTCGATATCATATTCATAATCAGTAGTTAAAATCTCAAAATCATATACTCCGTCTTCACGGTCATATTCAGCTTTTTTCACTGTACCATTAACACTTTTTAAAGCAATTTCTTTTGCTTTTTCAATACCTATTACTTTATTACTTGTTGATGGCTTTGAAGGCTTCTCGGTATTTCCAGTACTTGGAATACCCGGTTTAGTATTTGTGATTACATCGTCAGCTACTTCTGATTCTTTTTTAATAACATTTCCTGTTTTTGCATCGATTTCAAAATCATATTCTGTTGCACCATTAATAATTTCGATTTCGTATACGCCATCACTTTTATCTAGTTTGGCTTTTTGTACAGTACCACCAACATTATTTAATGCTATTTGTTTCGCTTTCTCTAAGCCAATCACTTTGCCAGTTACTACTTTTTTTGAAATCTTCTCTTTTTCTTTTTTCACAATTTTCCCTGTGTACGCATTGATATCAAAATCGTATTCATATCCAGCTCTAATGATTTCAATTTCGTAAATACCATCTTCTCGATCTAATTTTGCTTTTTTCACAGAACCTTTAACCGATTTTAATGCTATTTCTTTCGCTTTTGCTAAACCAATTACTTTTTTATTATTAACTGAATTAGATACTTTTGTTGTTTCTGTTTTCTTTTCAAGTAAATTCCCCGTTTTAGCATCTAATGTTAATTCGTATTCTTTACTTTTGCCTCTTACATCAACTTCATATACTTGAACACCTTTTTCTTTGTCCAATTCTACTTTGTATACTGTACCTTTTACGTAGCTAAGTGCCTTTTTCGAAATTTCTTTTGAAGATAAAATTTTACCTGAGTTAGTTTGAATACCCGCTGCCGCAACTACTCCAGAGACTGCAAGTGATCCCGTAATTGCTAATGCCGTAATCATTTTTTTCATAATTATCTTCCTCCTCTTTGTTGATACTTATACTTTACACAATGAAAATGAAAGAATAAGGAGAATAAGATTAGAATTTGATGAGAAATTATTAATCCCACGTAATGGATAACACTTTGCCGGAAATAGCATGGATTTGGAAGACTGCATCTTTGTCGTTACCTTCAATCTCCACTAAATAATATCCGCCATCACTCGTATCGTAAAAAGAAATTTCATCTACAGTTCCATTCAGTTTTTTCTTAGCAATAGTAATCACTTGTTCCTTAGATAAAAGTGAAGAATCTTGCTCTGCATCTGCTTGAATTTCTGATAAAACTTCCCCATTAATTGCATCTATTAATAAGTTAATATGCTCTTTACCATTTACTACTTCTATTTGATATACCGGTTCTTCCTTATTTGTATTGAGTGAGATTTTTTTTATATCCCCGTCATATTGTTCTTTTATAATTTTTCGTATTCCAGTTTCTGGTAGATAGTTTATTTTTTCTTTAACAGCTGTTTTTTTCTGCTTCATCAATAAGATTTTGCCTGATTCAGCATCAACTTCGAGTTGATAAAGCTTGTTATTTCTTTGAAGCTGCACTCGATATTGATCGTTTATAGTAAGGAAGGAGATAATTTCCCCTCCATACATCGTTTCAATATTATTATAAATTTCATCAGTTGTAAGAGGTGTTTCTTTCGTCAGTTTATTCCAAATCATGATACTAAGAATCGTCGCAATAATAATGAGTGTCACAATGAATAGTATTGATAGTTTTTCGCGAATGCGCATATCATCGTTCCCCCTCATTACTATTTTCAAATCGCAAGACGATTGTAGTTCCTTCACCTAGCGTACTTAATACAGTAATATTAATTGCTAAACGCTCAGCAAGCTCATGTGCAATAGCTAGTCCTAAACCCGTACCACCGGTTTTGCGATTACGATCCTCACTAACACGATAAAAACGATCAAATAAATGTGGAATATTCTCTTGAGCAATGCCTTGACCAAAATCTTGAATGCGAACGACTAATTGCGATCCCTCTTTTGCTATGCTTACATTAATTTCACGTTCACTATAATGGCGTGCATTTTCTAAGAAAATAAAGAATAGCTGTTTAATTTTTTGTTCATCCGTTTTCGATGTAACTGGACCTTTACCTAGTAAGTTAAATTCTCTGCCATAAGCTTGATGCATTTGATGTAATGTATCCTCTAATACTTTATAAATATCAACTGATGCAATGGACAATGGTGATTGTTCTTTATTTTTGGCTAATTCAAGCATTTGTTGAATCATTTCATTCATACGAATGGATTCACTTAAAATTGCTTGGACCGCTTCATTTGCAACTTCTTTATTATCAAAACCACGTCTCTTCAATAGACGTGCATAACTCTCAACTACAGTTAAAGGTGTCTTTAGTTCATGAGATGCATTCGAAACGAAATGCTCTTGCTTACGAAAGTTTTGCTCCAACTGGCACATCATCTCATTAAATGTACGACTCATTTCAGCCATTTCATCTCGGCCTTCATTTTCTACATTTATTTTTTCGAAGGTTCCTGACTTTTGGCTTTCCTGCATCGTTGCAATTAGCCGATGAATTGGTTTAGTAACGATACGCCCTAGCGTCATACTTGAGAGTACAATAGGAATTGTTGCTAGAATTGTTACACCAAGTAAGACAAGACGTAACAACTCTAAATTTCGCGCTACGTCCTTCATGGATTGTAGCATTTGAATGTGTACAACAGAACCGTCAACCCAAATTGCCGGCATACTCATGGATAACACTGGTATACCTTCGTATTTTTCCACTGAATATCGTTTATGCTCATCTATATTGGGATGATAATCCTCAATACCTTCAGTAGATTGTACCGTAACGAGTGCTTCCCCATTTTTATCAACGGCTCTTATTGCCCCCCTTGGAGGGATATATGCGCGTAATATAGTCGCTGGGTCATTTACTTTACTTGTCTGGCTAATAGACGTTACAAGCTCTGTTGACTCAGATAATAGTTGATTGTACTCTGTGTCATAGGCCATTTTTTCAAATAAGAAGTAAATTCCAACCATCGTAAGTACAAGAATAATCAACATAACAAGCGACGAGAAAACATGAATTTTAGTCTTAAGCTTCATCCACCTGCTCCTTTAATACATAACCGACACCACGGACTGTTTGAATAAGTGGTTGTTTACTGCCTTTATCCACCTTCTGACGAATGTAACGAATATAAACATCTACGACATTCGTATCCCCGTAATAATCAAACCCCCATACAGCATCTAAAATTTGCTCACGTGAAAGAACTTGTTTTGGATTCTTGATTAAATAAAGTAGTAATTCATATTCCCTTGGTGTTAAATCAATCGATTTCCCATTTCTTTTTACTTCACGCGTCTGTTCATGTATAGACAAGTCTGCATACTCATGGAAAAACTCATCTTGTTCTACAGTGACTTCCATTTGCTGAGGATTAAAACGGAGTGCCGCTCGAATTCGTGCTAGTAATTCATCTATTTCAAAAGGTTTTGTCATGTAATCGTTAGCGCCAAGATCCAGTCCAGCCACTTTATCTTCAACATCACCTTTTGCAGTGAGCATAATAACAGGTGTATTAAATTCTGTTGCACGAATTCGCTTCAATACATCCAGCCCATTCAAACCTGGAAGCATAATATCCAGTAGTAGGAGATCCCATTGCTGTTCACGGTATAAAATAAGTCCATCTGTTCCTGTATGGGCAATTCCCGTTTCATAACCTTCAAATTCTAATTCCAGTTGTAATACACGTGCAATTTTTTCCTCATCTTCTATGATTAAAATGCGCTCAGCCATTATTCTCACCAACCGTTTTTTTATTTCTATAGTATCATGTCATTATGAAAATTCCATGAGAAGGACTATATGATAGACAAATTTCCCAAATAAAAAGAGCCTACCTTTATTTTAAAAGGTAGACTCAATTTTCATTAAAATACGATTATCGCTAATACAATCGCTAAAATAATTCGATAGATAGCAAATGGTGTTAATTTTATTTTGTCGATAAGTATTAGGAAGAATTTAATTGATAATAGCGCAAAAACAAAAGCACTTACGAACCCTACTGCGTAAAATCCAATATAGTCCATCGACATGTACTGCCAATTTTTCAAAACAGATACTAAGCTAGCCCCTGCCATAATTGGCACTGCCATGATAAATGTAAAATCCGCTGCCGTTTTATGATCTAAACCTAGTAACACCCCACCTGAAATGGTCGCACCTGAGCGTGAAAACCCTGGCCATAATGATAAACACTGTACTAAACCAATCTTTAATGCTTGACCGTATGAAATTTTATCTAAAGTAGTAACTGTCGGTCTTTTAGGCCCAAATTTATCTGCAACAATCATTAAAATTGCACCAGCTACTAAGCTGAAAATAACCGGTTTTACTCCAAATAAATAGTCATCGATATAATCTTTGAACGCAAATCCTAAAATCACTGCAGGTAGCATTCCTACAATAACATGTAATAAGTTAAATTTACGATTTGCTGGTTGACCTTTAATTTTATAAAGGCCTACTAAACTTAATAATCGTTTCCACATGACTACGACAACCGCTAAAATAGAGCCTAACTGTACGACAATTTTAAATGTATTAGCAGAATACATTCCTAAAAATTCTTCGGTTTTTAACCACATATCATCTACAATGATCATATGTCCTGTAGATGACACGGGTGCAAACTCCGTCATTCCTTCTACTAAGCCCAGTATAAGAGCCTTTAATAATTCAATAAAGTCCATAGTATCTCCTTATTCTTTTAATAATTGAAATGCCGAATCCTCACGCCATTTCTAGCTAAACTATCATACCACAATATACACCGTTTAACTTTTACCATTATATTAAAAATTACTTACAAAACTCTACGTCTACAACCCACATTTCCGAACGACTATTCGTCCTAATTGGTGGTCCCCAAAACCCGAACCCTGATGACACGATTGTATGCGTTGCTGCCTTTAGTTTATAACCATAATCATGTTCGAATGTTTTTCGAGTAATGTATTGATTTGGCCACATTTGTCCTAAATGTGTATGTCCTGATAAATGTACATCTACACCAAGTTTGCTTGGCGTTTCAATATCCGTAGGCGTATGGTCCATAACAATCCAAGGTAGCTTGTGATTAACGGTTGTTGCTAATGTTTCTAGAGAAGCTCTATCCCCATTAGTTTTGTCTTCTCTTCCTGTAACATAAAACGAATCTGCAACTAGAATGGTTTCATCTTGTAAAATGTTTACGCCAGATTTAGCCATTTCATGAACAAATAATGGAATTTTACGTCCATAATATTCATGATTGCCTAAAACGCCATATACACCGTATGTACTTTTTATTTGCTTCATCACTTCACTCATTCCATATTCCACATACCAAATGGGATCATCATCAACTAAATCTCCAACTAAAAAGACAACATCTGGTTTTGCTTCATTAGACAATTTTACAAAACGTTCTAAATGAGCTTTATTCGATAAAATACCTAAGTGAAAATCTGAGCCTATGACCATTCTTAATGACTTTTGTACAGGATTAGCTTTTTGAATTTTAATAGTAAGATTTCTTACAACTGGTGAGTACGCCATATAGCTACCGAAAGCTACAATGATGAGTAATAATACGGCAACAACATAACCAACCCATTTTATTTGTGAGTCTGGTAAGAGCCATACAAGTAAATTCGCTAGTGGGAATAACAACAAACCGTACTGAATAACAATCATCCAATAGCTCCCAATAACTTTAAATAAACGTAACTTATGATGAATGCGTTCAATCAGGATGCTATAAGCGACGATAGTCCAAATCACTCCGAAAACGACTTGTCCCTCAAAAGAAAAAGCAACATGGAGCCATGTATAGACATTCCATCCTAAATAGAAAACTAGTGCATTATATAGTAGAAACCCGATTAATCCAAATCCAATTCTTTTCCCCATAAAATTCCTCCCTGTTCCTTTTCCTGCTAGTATAGCATTTCATGTAAATGACGACTTGTTAGAAGCATACCTAGTAATTCTACGTCTCTGGTCTTAGTTGAAAATGCATTTCAGGGCCGTTTTTCCAAAAACAATCCTAGCGTAATATAAAGGTACAAACGAAGGGAGGCACTAACTTATGAAAAAAGTCGGATTATTTATCATCGGCATCATCGCCGCTATCACAATTTTATGTTCACTTGGTGCTATGGCAGGATTGGTTATTTCAGGAGCCATTCTATATGCAGGTATTCACTTCTACTTAAAGAGTGAATCAACATTTTCAAAAATCATCTGGGCTCTTGTTGCAATCGCGGGTTTACTAACAGCTGTAGCGAATATCCCTAGCTTTATCGGTTTAATCGCAATCGTTGTACTTTGGTATATTATTCGTAAATGGGACGGTAAAGAAAAATCGGCAATTATCACTGCAAAAACAGATGATCCATTCACAAATTTCGAAAACCAATGGGATGAATTAACAAAATAAGGGGGAATTTTAAAATGGCAAACTTACTACAACGTCTAAAATATACACTTGAGGCCGACTTACATTCAGTATTTGATAAAAAGGAAGCTAAAAACCCTATCGCTATGCTAAATCAGTATATCCGTGAAGCGGAAAAGCAAACAGAGCAAACTGGTAAATGGTTAGAACGTCAAGCATCTCTTAAAAAAGAACTTGAAAACGAGCTAGCAGTAGCAATCGAAATGTTCAATAAGCGCCAAAAGCAAGCCGAACTTGCTAAGCTAAGTGGCGAAGAAGATTTAATCGGCTTTGCAGAACAAGAAATGTCTGCTTATGCAAACCGACAAATCGTATTAAAAGATAGCATTAACAAAGCAACTGAAGAACTATTTGGCTTGGAACGCAAATACGAAGAAATGAAACATAAAATTAAAGATATGAAAGTCCGTCAGCTCCAATTAATGGGGAAAGAAAATGTCACACGTGCCCATAATCAGATGGATCGTGTTTTAAATCCAGAAACAAACGGGCAAGTCGGTAAACGTTTGGAAACTTTCGAATCTATGGAAGCTTATATTGAGCGTCTAGGCCAAAAAATTAATCAAGAGCATGAAATTTCATCTATGGAGCACCGTCTAGCAATGTTAGAAAAAAATGAGCCTCAATCAATTACAATTATCGAAGAAAAATTAAGCTAATACTAGACTTCTTTGGAAGGCCAGTTATACTAAAAAGGAGAAAGGCAGATGCCCTTCTCCTTTGAGTTTTTCTATTAAATAAATATTATTATGCGAAGAAGGAGGACAATATGAATCAAATTACAACAAATAAACTGACGATGTTACTTATCATCTCGCTATTGCTAGTCTTTATCGAAGTGACGTTTTTCGGTAATGGCAGCATTATTTTCGCCCTTCTTGGCATAGTAATGATTTATATGAGTATTAGTAAACGCCGAAAATGGTTATTTTGGATGGGTGCTGTCATCAGTATCATTTCATTATTTTCAATGTGGAGTTTACGCATTTTTGTCGTAGTAACACTTTTATATATTTTATGGCAACTAAAAAAAGGGGCTCCTATCTCAATTTCACTACCAGAGCAATTTGATCACAATCAAATCGGTGCCCAATCTATTATTCAAAATAAAGCATTCTCTTTTCAAAGGACTCCTACAAACGCTTACGAATGGCAAGATATTCATGTACAAGGGATTGTTGGTGATTTAACAATTGATACAACACAAACACTTTTACCGAAGGGTACTTCCCTTATATCAGTTCGTCAAGGCTTTGGAAAAGTGAGAATTGCCGTACCCTATGAAGTTCCAGTACGAATTCATTTTAATACTCTAGTTGGTGATGTTCAGCTTTTCGGCAACAAAATACCACGTTTATGGAATAAAACAATTTCTATGAAGGATGGCTATAATCAAGAAATTGAACATACTGTTGAGCTGATTATTACCGTATCAACTTTATTTGGAGATGTTGAGGTGATTCGTAAATGAAATCACTTTTCCCAAGATTTCTAACCATTTTCCTTATCGAAGTTGCCATTGTTTTATTCGTTTTCTTCATTTTATGGGGACTACCTGAATTAGATTCTTGGTCCCCTCTTTGGAAATTATATTATTTAGAACTACCACTTGGTTTGTGGATTGCAACATTATTAGCTATTTTCAGCATTAGTATTGCTATTTGGTCTATTTCATTAACACAAAGTAAAGAAAAAGAATTAGCAAATGTACTACAATCCGTAATACAAACAGATAGAAATACACCCGTTTCAACAAAATATTTATCTGAAAATGTTCGTAAATCTATTGAGTCTGTTGAAGACCTAATCAATACTCAACGGAAAAGTCTCCAACGAATTACAAATGAACGAGCTGAGGCTGAGGATAAAATAATTCAAGAGCGAATCATTCAAGAAAGACAGCGCCTTGCTCGCGAATTGCATGACTCCGTATCTCAACAATTATTTGCAGCTTCTATGTTATTATCAACGGTCAATGAAACAGCACCTGAAGATTTACCATTACATTTCACAAAACCATTAAAACAAACAGAGACAATTGTACAACAAGCGCAACTGGAAATGCGCGCTTTATTATTACATTTACGACCGGCTGCCTTGCATAACAAATCGCTGGCTCAAGGTCTTGAAGATTTATTGTTTGAATTAAAGCAAAAAGTTTTCTTCAACATACATCATCGTTTAGAAGAAGTTTCTTTGCAAAAAGGTGCGGAAGACCATTTATTTCGGATTGCCCAAGAAACCTTATCCAACACTTTACGCCATGCAAAAGCAACTGAAGTTGACATTTTACTGGTGGAACGTGATAATCTTGCTATTTTCCGTGTACAAGACAATGGGGTTGGCTTCCAAGAGTATGATGAAAAAGCCGGCTCATATGGTTTAAAAAACATTGAAGAACGTGCCATCGAAATTGGTGGTACTTGTAAAATTGTTTCCGTTCCAAATCAAGGAACAGTTATAGAAGTAAAGATTCCAGTAGAGAAGGAGCATGAACCAGATGATTCGAATATTATTAGCGGATGACCATGAAATGGTACGGATTGGTGTATCAGCCTATCTTCAAGCACAACCTGATATGGAGGTAGTTGCTGAAGCTACTAATGGGCAAGAAGCGTTTGACCTATCGTTAAAACATCGACCTGATATTATTTTAATGGATATGGTAATGCCCATTATGACAGGTGCTGAAGCTACAGCTGCAATTATTAAAGAGTGGCCACAAGCCAAAATCATGATGGTGACAAGCTTCTTAGATGACGATAAAGTTTACCCAGCTTTAGAAGCTGGCGCTATTAGCTACTTGCTCAAAACAACTAATGCAAAGCAAATCGCTGATGCTATCCGTCAAACTGCAAATGGTACCCCTGTTTTAGAGCCTGAAGTAACGAGTAAAATGATGAAGCGGTTACGTCAAACTGATCGTCCTCTTCATGAAGATTTAACTGAACGAGAGAAAGAAATCCTCCTTTTAATTGCTCAAGGAAAGGCCAATCAAGATATTGCTAACGAACTTTTCATTGCCTTGAAAACGGTCAAAACACATGTTAGTAATATATTAGCTAAACTTGAAGTACAAGATCGTACTCAAGCAGTCGTATACGCGTTTCAACATCATTTAGTGAAGTAAATGATGTTGGAAACAATAAATCATTTTAATAAATCCCTATTTTGTGATAATAAGTAATAATATGATGTTTTAATACCACAATTTTTAAAGAATTATCTAAATTTTCCTATAGTTATGAGTATAGTCTCTACAAACTATAATTTTCGTCACACAAAATCACTCTTTTTACCGATTCTAAAATTATTTTATTAGTGTAATATCCAAAATAGTATAATTTATGGAAGGTATATATATGCGAAATATTGGGCGAATTATTAAATCCGAACGTATAAAACAAAACATGAAACAAAAAGTACTTGCTGAAAATATTTGTTCTACATCTTATTTAAGTAAAATTGAAAATGGCAACAAATCTCCCTCTCCCGAAGTATTGAACGACTTAATTGAACGTTTACAAATTGATTTAAACTACTTTTCACAAGAAAACGAAGAGCAGGTTATGGATAATCTTTACGAAAATTACAAATCTATTGTACTAACTCGTAACGAGCAAGCTGCTAAGGATAAAGTTAACCATTATATGAACTATGAAATCAAGTTTGATGAACCAAAAAACTTTTACTATTATAATCTGTATTTGTTCAGACTTTTTTTAGTCTCTAAACAACCTCTAAATGAAATAGAACACTTTTTAACAGCCTTTTATGCCATGGAAGAAAATTTAGATGCACGTCAAAGTTTTATCTATAACGTCAATGCTAATATCTATCATTTTAGAAAAAGCAATTATATAAAAGCACTTTCCTATTTAGAATCATCTATAAATTTATTACCTAATATCCAATTAGAAGATTGGGAAAGAGCCGATTATTATTATATATTAGCTTTAAATTATTATTCCTTAAACCAAAACTTAAACGCGCTTAATTATGCAAAGAAATCTAGTGCTATTTACGAATCACTAGGATACTTCGCACGCTCAGTTGATTGTAAAACTTTAATTGCAGCAACATACATTCAAAATGGTCACTACGCTAGTGCAGAGCAAATTTTAGAAGATACTTCGCTCTTCTGTCATCAACATCAACTTCAACAATTTGAAAGTTTACTGTCGCAGAACATGGGCTTTATCTTTGCTCTCCAAGGGCATGCAAAAAAAGCTATTACTTTTTACAAGAAAAGCTATAAAGCTAAAACAGAAACTCTTAGTATTCTCATAACTATCCATTCAATCATTAAAGAATACTCTAAATTAAAACAAGAAGATTATGTGCGAAAATGGTGCGAAAAAGGGCTAAACCTTATAAAGGAAAATGAATTAACCGACAATACAACTACCTATTTGTATCACTTTAAAATTTTTAAAATGAAACATCAGTTAATTCCCTTTGACGAAAAGCTAATAGCCAATGCCATCGACCATTTCCAACGAATCAATGACATTAAAAACGTTCAAAAATACGCTATTCTTTTAGGCGATTTACTTTATGAGCAGCATGAATATAAAAAAGCCGCTTCCTACTTCCAAAGGTCAACTGAAGCTATGTATCAATTAAAGTATATTAATAAGTGGGAAGACCTCACATAACAGTAAAAACCCAGATTGCGTCATCGCAATCTGGGTTTTCTTATTAATAAACGGAAACTACATTTACTGTTACTTTAAACAAGTCTCCGTCTACTTCAATTTTCATACGAGCAGCATGTAAATCTACAATTGATTGTGCAATGGCTAAGCCAAGGCCTGATCCATCTGTATGACGAGAAGCATCTGCTCGCTTGAAGCGTTCATAAAGCTCCTCAACATTTTCACCAATCTCATATTTCGTTACATTTTTTATAACAAATTCAGCTTCACCATTGTGTTGACGAAGTGTCACATAGACGCGTGTACCTTCTAGTGCATATTTCAACGTGTTGACGATTAAATTATCCAGTACTCTCCACCACTTTTGACCATCAACATTTGCAAATAATGGCCCCTCTGGTGTATTCACACGGAAATCTAACGCAGATTTCGTTATATCCTCTTCATGTTCAGCAAGAGCTTGTTGTAGCAACTGATTCAAATCAACCCGTTGTTTTTGAAGCTCAATGTTGCCTGAAGCCATTTTCGAAACTTCAAATAAATCTTCGATAAGCGTTTTTAAACGCTGTGATTTTTTATCTAAAATCGCAATATATGAATGGCGTTCTTCCTCAGTAACATTTGGTTTTTTCAATAAATCTGTGTACGTAATAATCGATGTTAATGGTGTGCGCAAATCATGGCTTACATTAGTGATTAGTTCTGTTTTTAGACGTTCACTTTTCGCCTGCTCAGAAATCGACGTGCGAACGCCATCACGTAAATCATTTAGATTTTTGGCATGTGTAGCAAGTGCTGATTTACCTTGTATTTTAATTTCATTGCTCAAACGCCCCGCAGCCATTTGTTCTGTTTCTTTCATAATACGATTTAAATAGCTCATTCGGGTTAAAAATAGTAGCGTCGCTGGTAGTAGGATGAATAGAAACAGCGGGATGTATATAAGGAATAATTGCACTGTTAAAAATGAACCAGCAAGACCTAATCCACCCAAGAACATAATTCCGAGTAGCATAACTGATTGGAAACCGATGCTACGATTTAAGAATAAATCCTGTAACTTCTCAAAAGCTTTTCTTGCTAAACTATTCTGATATGCTTTTACACGTTTTTCTTCGCTATTTAGATCTTCAAAAACAGATACTAATTGTGCAAGGAATATCCATAAAATGAAATATAATATTACTAAAGCAAAGCCAATTCTGAGTAACTGATACACGCTAATATGATAATAACTATATTCAATCCTATTTTCTACTACAAATAAGCTGATAAACAGAGCCCATATCGTAACAAGTAGGCTAATAATTCGTACATCAATCGACCATTGGCGAATCCAGTTTGCAGCATTATTATTCTCTAAAAAGGCTTTCTTACTTGATTTCCAATTGACAAATAATATTACTAAACTTACTAACCCTAACCCCCAAATAATAGAGTACCAAATTTGGTTTGCTTTAAATGCTTTATAGTCCGTAGCAAATTCTGCATATTGTAGTGCATTCTTTGGAATTGTGATTAGCCCTTCGTACTGGTACGTTTTATCAATAAGTGCTTGGTCGATGTCACTTGGCTCTAGCTTTGTCGATATACTATCTGAACCTCCATACCAAGAATTCCCCTCACTATATGAATCACTTGAATAATCAGTATTAATACTATTCGACTCAAGTAATTCTCTCCCTTTTCCATATTTAATACTAAATGCAGCCGGACTTTCTACATCACCAAATGTAGTTGTTTTCTGTGTATCTACATCAGTTAATTTAAAAGCAAAAAAGCGATAGTTATTTAATAAATCCCTTTTTTTACTACTTACATCTGCCACGTAATCATCTATGGCTCTTTTCTTACTGTCAATAATTTTAGCTTTAATATGCTCATCATCTTCAAAATTTTTCGTAATATCATCTATTTTAGCATCACGTTCTTTAATCAAAGCCGCTTTCACTTTTGTTGACTTAGAATCGATTGCTTCAGCAATACGGTCTTCGTATTGGCTATTAATATTCTCAATTTGCTCGCTTAAACTACCATATCTTGTGCGGTGTTCCTCAATCTCATTCTCTGTCACAGTAACTGCTTTTTTTGCCTCATCAGCATCAATAGGATTTAATAGCAGAGGGCCAATATTGTTTGTAAACTCATATAACTTAGATTGAAAATCTTCAGAATCAAAGTAATCCTTCCCTATATATTTCTGACCTTGCTGTACAAATGAATACACACTGAACACAACAATTGTTAGCAGAAACAAACTAAAAAGCCTTTTAGAATTGTTTTTCATTATTACTCTCCCCCCATCCATCTTGTTAGCTGAGCAAATGTTCTAGTCGTCCTTGCAAAGCTTAAATCTACTAAATCTAAAATAAAAGATAAACAATAACTCAAGCTGATGACTGCTATAAATAATGCAAGGATTGACCATAAAAACGCATTATTGTTTCTCGATTTTGTAGCCAATGCCCCACACCACCTTTAAAAAACGCGGATTTTTTGGATCCACCTCTATTTTTTCTCTTATTTTACGAATATGCACTGCCACTATATTTTCTGCATTGTATGCAGGCTCGTTCCAAACGCGCTCGTAAATTTCCTGAATCGAAAATACACGACCAGCATTCGCCATCAATAGTTCAGTTATCTTAAACTCAATTGGTGTTAGTTTCACTGAATCCCCATCAAGCGTTACTTCTTTGGATTCCTGATCCAGTACTAATCCTTGCACAGCAATTTTCGATTGTTGCTCATTATATGTTCCAAGTTTCACATAACGGCGCATTTGTGATTTCACACGCGCCACAAGCTCCATCGGATGAAAAGGCTTAGTCACATAATCATCGGCTCCGACGGACAAACCATGTATTTTGTCCGAATCCTCCGCCTTCGCACTCAACATTATTATAGGAATGTTACGCTCCTCACGAATTTTAAATGTCGCCGTAATCCCGTCCATCTTAGGCATCATAATATCCAAAATTATTAAATGTACTTCATTTTCAGAAAGTATCTCCAACGCCTCAAGACCGTCTGCTGCCTTTAATACGTTGTAGCCCTCATTTTTTAAATAAATCTCAATTCCATCACGAATATCCTGGTCATCATCCGTTACAAGTACCGTATATTCTGCCATCTCTCGCACCTCATCCCTCAACAAATTTAAATATATATTTTACTCATTCATTAATTTCGTAGTTCTATAACATTAATAATACACATCAAATCTTAAGACCACCTTATCACAAAAATGAAGAAATTCTTAAGGTTTATAATAAATGCTGAAGGCGCTCGTTCAGCGGCGAGGTCGTTAGAAAAAAACTTGTTTGTTGCATCAACTCGACTGTTTGTTGTGCTATCTTAGTTGTTTGTTGCGCTAACTCCGCACTTTGTTATTTAGCAGAATATTCACGTCCTAATTTGCTTACATAATTCCGAAACTAGCTCACGCTACTCATATCTATACTTCATTTTCCCCACAAAAAAACTACTTAGCCTTAACTAAGTAGCTAAAATTTTATTAACTTTTTTAACACGACCGCCAAATGTAATAACTAAAATACCACCGAGTAGCATGGCAACACCAATCCATGCCGTTACGCTTAAGTACTCACCTACTAGAAATACGCCGAGTATAGCAGCGGTTAATGGTTCTCCGAGTGATAGTGTCACTGCTGAAGATGATGATATTTTTTGCAAGGCAGTTAAAAATAACAAATACGCGATACTCGTATCGAACACGCCCATGAATGCTAATGGTAACCAGTTTGCACTTTGTCCGACCCATTCAATTCCATACACTAATGAGATTGGACACAATAATAGCGCACTGATTGTAAATGTCATCGCTACTGCTGGCAATGCTTCTACTTTTTCCATTGATGCTTTGCTTACATGTGTATAGATTGCAAAAGCTGCTCCTGCACATAGAGCCATGGCAATACCTACCGGATTTACAGTTGCCTCTCCTTTATTTACAAACAATAATACACAACCAACTATCGCAAGTAATGTTGCTATTACCCATGTGAGTGTCGGTCTATTTTTGAAATAAAGCCAATCAATTAAACCTGCAAATACTGGAGAACTCCCAATTGTTACGACCGTTCCAATTGCTACGCCAGTCAAACGTACCGATGAAAAAAATAATGGTTGGAACAGGGCCATCGATAGTGCCGCAAAAAATGTATACTTCCAAGCCCAATGGCGGAATTTTATCTTTCTCATTAAAATAGCTATGCACAGTAAAGTGCCACCACCAACTGCTGATCGCATCATGGCAACAGTAAGAGGATTAATATCATCTGTTAAAAATGTCTGTGTAGTACCAACTGTTCCCCATAAAACAGCTGCCAGCAATACAAAGGCATACGGTAATTTACTCACTTAACACCTCACTCCTTATGTATTTTTTCATAAATATACCATAAATTCTGAAAGTTGAGGCAAACAGTTTCTTCTATTATAATGAAGGCAAAAGGAGGCATTGATCTATGTACAAAACCGTCGCAGATACAGCGAAAGATATCTCAATGCCAGAGCCACAAGTGATGCGTTACATCCTAGAAGGTCGCATTCATGCCGTTCACGATGGCGAACAATTTTTAATCAGCAGTGACCAATTTGAGCGTTACCATGAACAACTTGAACGTATCAAAGAAGAAATTGAAATTTGGAAGAACACGCCCATTCCAGAAGATATTGATATTAAAGATGAAGACTAAAAGACAGCCAAGAGCTGTCTTTTTGATTTGGATTATATAGAGAGAAAATTAAAACACCAATGGCATTTTACAATAGCCACTGGTGTTTACGATATGTAGAAGCTAGCATCTGAATGCCGCAACCAATATTTAATTAGATTGTAACAGGTGCTGTTTGTTTAGCTAGCATATCTGCATAATCTTCAACCATTACACTTGCAGTTGGGAACATTCCCGCTCCTGGTCCTACAAGAGTTAGGGTCCCAATGTAGTTTGTATCAAGAGCAACAGCATTATTAACGCCTTCGATTGAGTAAAGTGGATGTTCTGGACCAACTAGTTCAGGTCCTACTTTAGCAATTAACTCACCGTCTTCACCTAACTGTACATCCGCTACATGACGGTAACGTAAACCTTTCGCAGAAGCTTCTTCTACTTGCTCAGAAGTGATTTCAGTAATCCCAATTACATCAACATCTTCCCATCTTGGCTGTTTACCAAATGCTAATGCACTAAGAATCATAAGTTTTCGGAATGCATCTTGACCAGAAATATCGTTATACGGATCTGCTTCAGCATAACCAAGGTTTTGAGCATCTTTTAATACATCATCGAATGCTAACCCTTCACTACGCATTTGAGTAAGGATGTAGTTTGATGTTCCATTCAAGATGCCTTGGATATGGTGTACATCATTTACACGTAAAATATTTTGCATTGTTTTAATGACAGGAACACCACCAGCAGTTGTTGCTTCGTAGCCCACTTGTACGCCATATTGCTTCGCTTTTTCTTGTAAAACTAAACCATGTTTAGAGAACATTACTTTGTTAGCTGTAATAACGTTACAACCATTTTCAATTGCAAGTGATGAATATTTAAATGCTGGTTCTTCCCCAACTATTGCTTCAAATACAACTTGTAAATCTGGAATAGCTAAAATTTCTTCAAAGTTATCTGTAATTAACTCTTGTGGTGCATTTGAACGTGGTTTAGTCACGTCACGCACTAAAATTTTAGCAATTTCAATATCTACTCCTAATGTTTCCTTAAACTGTTCACGCTTTTCATTAATGATATGATAAATGCCTTGCCCTACAGTACCAAATCCTAGTATTGCTACCTTTACTGCTGCCATATGATCGCCTCCAAAAATAATATTACAATCGTACACTCAATTTCCAAATTGTTTTTAAAATCTATCTAGCATTGATGACATCAAAGTCAGGTGTTAAAACTCATTTTGTAGTTCCAATTCTGTCTGTGTTTCAGCACATCACCATATGATATGGACTTCCAATTAATTCAGAGAATAAGACGTATCGCTATTTACTAATTATGTTGCTGTACAACTGTATTGATCTCCTTTACAGCGTATCTCACCCATAATCCCCTTACGAATAGTTTTTCAAATAGCGTTTAGCAATTTTATCAATTACTAATACACTGTGCTTCAATTTTTTTACTTATTGATGATTCTAGACTATAAATGAACAGATTACAAGAAAAATCTTTCCTGGAAGGACAATTGTTTTTCTCAGAAGGTCATATAAGATGAGAATAACAACACTTTAGCTGTATTTTGAAATTTAAGATTAAATGTCACTAGTTTTAAAATAACGATTTAAAAAGAAAAAAGGACGACATAATGCCCCTCGTCATCCTTTGTCTTAGCCTTTTCTTCATTAATAAATACTTACTTTGTTACAACAGCTTCTGTTACTTTTGCAAAAGCATTATCTAGTGCTTCAATAATATCCTCAATTGCTTCTAAACCAATTGATAAACGGACAAGTTCTTCAGATACACCCGCTAGAACTAATTCTTCTGCACTTAATTGTTGGTGTGTTGTAGATGCTGGATGGATAATTAACGACCGTGCATCACCAACATTTGCTACATGCGAGAATAACTCAATGTTATCAATTAACTGGCGACCAGCTTCACGACCACCTTTAATACCGAATGTTAATACTGAGCCAAAGCCATTTTTTAAATACTTTTTCGCATTTTCATGAGTGGCACTGTCTTCAAATCCATTGAAGCTAACCCACTCAACATTTTCATGACCACGCAAGTATTCAGCTACTTTTTGAGCATTCTCATTATGTCGTGGTACACGTAAATGTAATGTTTCAAGTCCTTGAATTAACTGGAATGCATTGTCAGGACTTAATGTTGGACCAAAATCACGTAGCAATTGTACGCGTAATCGAGTTGCGAATGCAGCACTTGCAGTATCAACACCGTAGCGAATACCATGGTAAGATGCATCTGGCTCTGTATAGTCAGGGAATTTCCCTTGTGTCCAATCAAATTTACCAGCATCGACAGCAACACCACCGATTACTGTACCATGGCCACCAATCCATTTTGTTGCAGAGTGCACTACAATATCAGCACCGAACGCTATTGGATTTGAACCATATGGTGATGGAAATGTATTATCAACAATTAATGGAATCTCATTTTCATGTGCGATATTTGCCAAAGCTTCAATATCCACTACAGTTAAACTCGGATTACCGATTGTTTCCACATAAATTGCTTTTGTATTTTCTTGAATCGCTGTACGGAAATTTTCTGGGTCTCTTTCATCTACAAATGAAGCTGTAATGCCATAGCGTGGTAAAGTATTGGCTAACAAATTATATGTACCGCCATATAAACTACCTGAAGCAACAATATGATCGCCTGCACGCGCAATATTTAAAATTGAAAACGAAATAGCAGCCATTCCTGAAGATAGTGCTACTGCCGCTGTTCCACCTTCTAATAGAGCAACGCGTTTTTCAAATACATCGACAGTTGGGTTCATAATACGAGAATAAATATTACCGGGTTCTTCAAGTGCAAATAGTTTTTGAGCATGCTCCGTACTATTAAAAGCATAAGCAGTTGTACGATAAATTGGTACAGCACGAGCACCTGTTGTTGGATCTGCCACTTGGCCACCGTGTAATAATAAAGTTTCTGGACGTAAATTTGTCATCATTCATTCCTCCTAAATGTTTTTTTGAGATGGCAAATCGGAGGTGTGAGGAGGATTTTTTGGAAAAATAAAAACCCTCTTCGCTAAGAAGAGGGTTGCATAAGCAATTTTTCCTCCCCTTATCTGTCAGATCCGATTAAAAATCTGTAGGAATTAGCACCATTGTGAGTTCGTCACTCACCGGTTGCTGGGCATCGCAGGGCCTATCCCTCCGCCGCTCTTGATAAGAGTATTTGATTCAGTTCCATCTTGTTGACAAGTATAGAAGATATCTCGAACTAATGTCAATACTTTTATTTGTTTTTTCTGAACATTAAATTTAATAGCTATGATTTTATGAAAGATGAATTTAATTTAAGTAGACTTTAAAATATGTTAGCCTAAAGATAGAAAATAAATATATATTATTTAACAAAGGGGATTCAGATAATGACAAGAGAATTACTACGTAGTCACGCTTCTGTACGTAAATATACAGGCGAACTTATTTCTAAAGAAGTAGTTTTAGATTTAATTGAAACAGCACAAATGGCAGCGAGCTCGCATTTCGTACAAGCTTATAGCGTTATTTGGGTTACAGATGAAGATAAGAAGAAAAAACTTGGAGAACTTTCTAATAATGAATTCCAATTCGGAACAGCGGGTGCTTCATTTTTATTTTGTGTAGATTTTAAACGACTGCAGGTTGCGGGACAAAAGAATGGTGTAGAAATTATTGCTGATACTGCAGAGAACGTACTTGTGGGTGTAGCAGATGTTGCACTTTTCGCTCAAAACTTCGTTATTGCTGCTGAAGACCAAGGTTACGGTATTTGTTATATTGGTGGAGCGCGTAATAATCCAAAAGAAATTAGTGAATTATTTGGTCTTCCTGAATACGTATTCCCATTGTTTGCTATGACGATTGGTGTACCTACGAAACGTAATGAAACAAAACCTCGTTTACCAGTTCAAGCTGTACTACATGAAAACAATTATGATGTAGAACAATATGACACATTGTTAGATGAGTATGATGCAACAATGGAAGGTTACTATGCAAGTCGTGGGTCGAATCGTAAAATGGCCAATTGGACAAAACAAATGGCGGATTTCTTAATAGAACAGCGTCGACCACATATCAATGAATTTTTAGCACAAAAAGGCTTCACTTGGAAGTAAGGGACATAGCTCCGAAATTAGGGATACCTAGTTTTAGAGCTTTTCTTTTTGAGTTCAACCTATTATAAGTTGTTTTACTACACCTCAATTCTTTCACCTATTTATAATCCCATTAAAAAACCTGCCACTATTTAGTGGCAGGCAGGCATTTTATTCTTTTACTAAACCTTCAATTACTAGCTCTTTTACAGGTAGGAAGACTTCGCCTGAATTGATATATTTCACTTCGACTGTGTCACCTTCTTGTAGATAAATTGCTAGTGGTACAACTTCTGAGCTGACGCTATAGTTATCTTTGTTATCTAACATAAACGACACTGTTGTAAAGTCGCCATTTTTTTCTTTATAAACGCGGACAATTTTTCCTTTAATAGTAGCTTGCTCTTGCTTAGAGCTACCGTTTACTGAACTGCCTCCACGACTTAGGATAGCTTTATATTGTCTTAATGCCTCATTTGGAGTAGCTCCTGAAACTGAAAGCTCAGGATTAGCAGCTGAGACGATGAAATAATTTTGTAAGAAACCGTTTGAATCGAGCACTGGTGTTAACCAGCTTGCTTCACCATAGAAGTTGTAGATGATTGGCATTTGACCATGCCACTTTTTCTCGATAAATTTCTTTTCGATTATTTGTAATGCTCCTTGAGAATCCATGTACGCTTCCTCTTGGTTCCCCGTGTAATACGTTGCCTCTCCAGTTCGGCCATTTGTTAATGAATAACCGAGCATTGAATCGACACCTTCTTTAGGACTTGTAAAATCTGTGAAGTAGTACATATCACCATTTTCATCAAAGATTGGGCTAACATTAGCTTCCGTTCCTTCATCCGAAGGTAATTTCACATCTTTTTTCCCAAATTTACTATTCCAGAAACCGTGAACATAGTTACCAAAATAGCTATTTTGAAGGCTTACTGCTTCCGGTGAAACTGCACCGTCGATAAATGTTGGTACATCTTTTAAAGCAAATGTCTGAGATTTACCTGTTTTTGCATCGACCATAACAATACCTTCTGCATCAAAGCCGTTACGCGCTGTGATGAATTTCCCATATGAACGAATATAATATGGTTTACCATTATCATCAACTTCAAGTTGAGGCTCACCGTAGAAAATTTTCGTTGGATTTTCTAAACGAATATGACGCTCAACATTATTGTTTAAAAATGAAGAAGTTGTATATTTCATTTCTGATTTGATGAACTTTGGATTATCTGAAGAATCAGTAGCACTCATTTTAAAATAACCTGGTGTTACTTTCCCCTTCGTCCATTTAAAGAAGCCTGAGAATTCAACAGGCGCAATATACACAAATTCGCCGTTAACCTTCTGAATTTGCAAACTACCTAATTCATAGTAGCTTGTATTTGGTACTTGGCTAAAAGCCTTTTTCATTTTATTACGAGCAAATTTTGGCGGTACGCTTGCAGGTGTTTTTGTTTCATCAAATGCCTTCAGTTCCACTTTTTGTGTCATTTCAGCTGATGTGTATTTTTCATTTGCATTAAATAATGGCGCTGCCAAAATATATACACCAAAACCTAAGCTTCCTAAAAACAGAATACCTTTCAAATTACGTTCTATACCACTTGCAGACCAAGCTCCAAGCGCTGTTAAAACAATTATCACTGGCCATAAAAGTGTCCAATTTTGATCAATTATTAGAACATAGTAAATTGTTGCTGTCGCTATAAATGCAACTATGAATACGAAAATAAAGAATTGGATTTTGAATTTAGCTTTCAAATCTCCATCTTTTGTTTTACTTGTTATCGGTACGATTAATAGTCCAGCTACTGCTGCAACTATCGCCGACATTATTAATGTAGCAATCATTTTGATCATCCTTTCACATATCTATTTTACGATACAATCTTCAGAAAGTTTCAGTTATATTTAATAAAAGAAAGGTTTTATTTATTTTAAGCAAGAATACTATTTAATGAAAGGAGGTGAGAATATGAAACAAAAGATTCTCATTAGCTTAATCATAATTTTAGGCATCATTTATATTTTCTTTATACCTGCTGAACCTACTATTGTGAAACTAAGCTTTAAAATTATTCCAATGCTTCTCATTATTTGGTTAGCTTCTCTTCAAAAAGCATCTCCCAATACAAGTTATAAAACTTGGTTACTACTCGGTTTATTCTTTTGCATGATTGGCGACGCAACACTCCAATGGTTTTTATTAGGTTTAACTAGTTTTTTAATTGGCCATATTTGCTACATCGTTGCATTTATACAACTTAAAGAAAAAGTGATTGCTAAACCTGCAGCTACCCTTTTATTACTTTATGGAGGGTTTATGGTTATTTGGATTGCTGGGACTGTTTTTAAATCTGGAGACATCATATTAGGTGTTGCTGTTATCGCATATATCACTGTTATTTTAACAATGGGATGGACAGCTATTCAGACAAACTCGAAGCTTGCTACAATTGGAGCACTATCATTTATTTTCTCAGATTCAATTTTATCGATTAATATGTTCATTACTGATGTACCTTTTTCTCATGCACTTATTATGGTGAGCTATTACGGTGCTCAGCTATTATTTGCTATTAGTATTTCTTATTATTCCGTCATCCGAAAGAAAGTGTTAGAATAATGACAATGCTTTTACAATAAGGGGGATATTCCAAAATGAAAGAAACCGTGATTGAAAGACTAGTACGTTATGCACAAATTGACACACAATCTGATGCTGAAAGCGAAACAACTCCATCAACTGAAAAACAATGGGATCTACTTCATGTACTTGAGAAAGAATTGGCCGAAATCGGTATGACTGAAATATCTCTTGATGAAAATGGATATCTATTTGCTACACTACCAGCTAATTCAGACAAACGATTACCAACAATTGGTTTCCTAGCACACGTTGATACAACTACTGATTATACTGGTACAAATGTTAAACCACAGCGTCACGACAATTACGATGGTGGAGATATTCAATTAAATGAAAACACAGTTCTATCTCCCAAAAACTCACCAGAGCTTGCCAATTATGTAGGGCAAACATTGATCACTACTGATGGTACTACACTACTTGGTGCTGATGATAAAGCGGGTATTGTTGAAATTATGACAGCTATGGAATATTTAATTGCTAATCCTGATATTAAACATGGTAAAATCCGAGTTGCCTTCACACCTGATGAAGAAATCGGCCGTGGACCACATAAATTTGATGTTGAAGCATTTAATGCTGATTTCGCTTATACAATGGATGGTGGTCCATTAGGTGAATTACAGTACGAGAGCTTCAACGCAGCTGGAGTAAAAGTAAAAACTTTCGGTGTGAGTGTACACCCAGGCTCTGCCAAAGATAAAATGGTCAACGCTATTACAATGGCTATTAAATTCCAATCTTATATGCCTGCAGATGAAGTACCCGAGAAAACATCTGATCATGAAGGTTTCATTCACCTAATGAACTTCAACGCCCATATCGAAGAAGCAAGACTTTCTTATATCATTCGATACTTTGACCGAGAAGAATTTGAATCAAGAAAACAATTATTTAAAGAAGCTGAAGCTAAAATTAAAGCTGAATTCGGTGAAGATGCCATTACTATTGAAATAGCAGATCAATACTATAATATGGCCGAAAAAATTGAACCACAAAAAGAAATTGTTGATGTAGCCTTTAAAGCAATGGAAAATCTAGATATCAAACCTTTAATTTTGCCAGTACGTGGTGGTACAGATGGATCTCAACTCTCATATATGGGAATGCCTACTCCGAATATCTTCGCTGGTGGCGAAAATATGCATGGTAAATTCGAGTATGTCTCTGCTGAAACAATGGTTAAAGCTACTGAAGTTATCATAGAAATTGTCCAATTATTTGAACAACAGGCATAAAGTGTATTAATAGGTAGGTGGTATTTTGAAGGAAATTGCTTTAGGTGTTTTAGCGTCATTATTTTTTGCTGTAACTTTTATATTCAATCGAATAATGGAGTTAGATGGTGGTAGCTGGCTATGGAGCTCATCATTACGTTACTTTTTCATGATTCCCTTTTTGCTAGTTATTGTGATGTACCGTAAAGGCGTACAACCAATGACAAAGGAAATGAAAAAACAACCTAAAGCTTGGCTATTATGGAGCTTTGTAGGGTTCGTCCTATTTTATGCACCGTTAACATTCGCTGCTGCTTATGGACCTGGTTGGCTCGTATCGGGTACATGGCAATTTACAATTGTTGCAGGAGTATTATTAGCACCTCTTTTTTTCATACGACTTGGTGAAAAAGCTATACGACAGAAGATTCCTATTTTGTCACTGCTTATATCGTGCATTATTTTAGTAGGGATTATATTAATTCAAATCCCTAGTGCTAAAACAGTATCTGCAGAAAGCTTAATGCTAGGCATCTTGCCAGTTATTGTTGCAGCGTTTGCTTATCCACTTGGCAACCGTAAGATGATGGATGTTTGTGATGGTCGCTTAGATACCTTTCAAAGGGTTCTTGGCATGACCATCGCTTCGCTTCCTGCTTGGATTATTTTAGCTGCTATTGCTCTAATAACAGTGGGGTTTCCTTCTGCTAGCCAAGTGATTAATTCACTTTTTGTTGGGATTAGCTCTGGTGTTATTGCGACGATCCTTTTCTTTATAGCAACAGATCGAGTCCGTAATAATCAAGGAAAACTTGCAGCCGTCGAAGCTACTCAATCGACTGAAATTCTATTCGTTATTGCAGGAGAGATGATTATCTTAGGTATTCCTTTACCAGAGCCACTCGCCCTATTCGGCTTAGCTGTTATCATCATCGGAATGTTCTTACATAGCTATTACACAATGTTGATGAAGAAAAAACAAACGCCCACTGTGGAAACTCAGTGAGCGTTTGTTTTCATTTAAAGCTATTAATAATTTATTCAAATAAAACAGTTGTCATAATGAAATAGTGAATATATTCGCTCACAGAAATCATCACAACTCCATTTCAATACACCTGAGGCGTTTTCCATTTTATAGTTTCAAAAAAATACTTAGCCAATATTTTATTTGCTTAACGGAATTTCCTTTTACAAATTTGAATGCATTCTATTTAGCTAAATGATAGTGTTCAGAACAACAAAAAACGGCAAGCCACTAAAGGCTTACCGTTCCAGTCTTATCGATATATTCTTAAACTTTTGAGGGGGGTTTAAGAACACATTGTATTGTTTAGCTAAATTTTGGAGAAAAGTAGCTAATTAAAGTCCTTCTCTACTCGCTATGTTGTAAAGGAGGTTTTTCTTTATATGATAATGATAATCATTATCATATAAATAGTCAAGCATTTTATTGAAAATTCACTTATGTTTTATACTTTGGAAATTATTACTTTCTTTTTTCTATGAAAGTATGAATATTTATCCAATAATTCTTTAAAATTTTATTGTATAGTATTTTGTAAGAGGTGATTAAATGGGTAATTTATCTATGGATCAAAGACAGCAACTAAATGCATACAGCGTATATACGGACGAGCCATCAACAGTACTCTTCCGGCTAAATCAATTACAAGATGATTCATTTCTTCCTGATTTTATGAATCTTATTTATGCCATAAGTGGTGTAACGTCAGAAACAACTGCGATTTCATATTTCACAAAACGCTACGGCATGTTCATCGCTATGCAGTTTTACATGCTTAGTACATATGACGAAGTTTGGGATAGCGATGTTTCCTCAATCCATTTTGGAGCATGTGAAGAATTTGGTAGAACAGCACTTTGCACATATATAAAAGAAGATGATTGGCGTGTTGTTGATGATTCAGAACGTGAGGAAGTAATTGCACATATTTTACTCACACAATGTCATGAAATCATCCAGCAGTTACGCAAGATTACATCTGTTTCTCCATTAATGCTATGGGAAAACATTTTCGGATATATGCTTTGGCATTTTCACACCCTACTTTCTAATCCTGGAACTGAAGATCAGGCACGTATTGATTTAGACATTTTAGAGGATGACAAAGTATGGTCTAAGTTTTTAAAGCGATCTCAGTTTGCAAAGTATACTGGTGGGCAACATCCATCTAAATTAGTCAATATACCTGTTCGTAAGACATGTTGTTTTTCAAAAGACGTACCAGGATGGTTACAATGTGGCTTCTGCCCTTTAAAATAAGGATTTTCTTTCCTATCTAAAAAACCCAAAAAATTAATTGTTATTTTGATTAAAATAATCATAAATTTTTCTTTACAATTTCCAAATTGAGGATTATAATGTGAATAATAAAAGTTTCCTACAGGAAACTTTATTGTGCACACAACAATTTTGAGAGTGAGGGAAACTATGACGCAAGCTAGAGAGAAGACTGTCTATAAACGCTTCCGAGGCCCTACAGCTGAGGATGTATTAAGAGGTGATGTGAAGGGTTTCAGACGCATTTTACCCTTTCTAGGTCCAGCCTTTATCGCTGCAGTCGCTTATATAGACCCAGGAAATTTTGCAACGAATATTACTGCAGGCTCTGAATATGGCTATTTACTATTATGGGTAATCGCAGTTTCTAACTTAATGGCTGTCCTAATCCAATCTCTTTCTGCGAAACTAGGGATTGCTACAGGTAAAAATTTACCGGAAGTTGCTCGTGAAAACTTTTCTAAAAAAACATCGATATTTTTATGGATACAAGCTGAACTAGTCATTATGGCAACCGATTTAGCTGAATTTATTGGTGCTGCTCTAGGGATGTACTTAATATTCGGCATTCCAATGTTACCTGCAGCGCTTATTACAGCAGCTGGTTCATTTGCTATATTAGAATTACAACGTCGTGGATATCGTGCATTTGAAGCAGGCATATCTGGAATGGTTTTAATCGTTGTTGCAGCATTTGCATTTCAAACATTTATGGCGCAACCAGATGTCGGTGGTGTCATTTCAGGTATTTTCACACCACGATTTGAGGGTGTAGATTCCATCTTACTTGCAACAGGTATTTTAGGAGCAACTGTTATGCCTCATGCAATTTATTTACATTCTTCATTAACACAAAGTCGTGTTATTGGCCGTACCAATGAAGAAAAGAGAAGAATTTTCCATTTTGAATTAATCGATATTGTCATTGCTATGGTAATTGCAGGAGCAATTAATATGAGTATGTTAATTGTTGCAGCTGCCGTGTTCTTTAAAAAAGGTATTGCTGTTGAAGATTTAGACGTTGCATTTGATGGTTTAACACAATATATCGGACCAATGGCTGGTATTTCTTTTGGTCTCGGATTATTGATTGCTGGTCTAGCGAGTTCTTCAGTAGGTACGATGGCTGGAGATATCGTAATGCAAGGGTTTATACGAAGAAAAATCCCAATTTATTTACGACGAGCAATTACGATGTTGCCGCCTCTTGCTATTATTGCATTTGGTGTTAATGCAACTTATGCATTGGTATTAAGCCAAGTCATATTATCATTTGGTATCGCATTTGCACTCGTTCCCCTTATCATCTTTACAAGTAATAGAAAAATCATGGGCGAGCTGGTAAATTATAAAATTACTACAATTATTGGCTGGATAGTTGCTGCAATCGTAATTTCCTTAAATTTATATTTACTTTATCAAATGGCATTCGGTGCATAATCATAAACAAGTTCGAGCACACTTCTATATACAAGGGAGTGTGACTAAATGGAGAGACCTGAAATTCCAGCTGATAAAAAGATTTTCACTGATTTGCCCTATCTAGATAATCCTGATGTTGTCGATACAGATTCCATTAGCTTGTTCGATTTGCATGAAGATATGCAAACAGTTGACGCCATTCCTGTTGAAGAATTGAATGATGAAGTGAAGGAAGAAGACAATCATCATGGAACAAAATCAACCTCTTCTACAAAACGGAGATACGCACGCTCGAAAGAGGATACTGAAACGTAAGATCGAATATTTTATTAAAGTATTAAAAAGCCTTACTTAAAGTATTTATCTATACTTTAAATAAGGCTTTTATTTTCAATAACTAATTATCTACATAATGTACTTGGGATATCTGGTTGAGCACCCATTTCAGTTACTACAAATGCCGCTACTTTTGAAGCGTATGCAATAGCATCTGTAAGCAAATCTCCATGACATAATGCAACCGCTAAAGCTCCGTTAAAAGAATCTCCTGCTCCTGTTGTATCCACTGCTTTTGCCATTTCAGCTGCTATGAATCCACTTTCTTCGGAAGTCATATAAAACGCACCTTTACTTCCAAGCGTTACGACTACTGCTTGTACTCCTTTTCCTATCATTATAGAACATGCCTTTTGCAAGTTTTCTTCCGAATCTGCTGATATTCCTGTTAACAATTCAAGTTCTGTTTCATTAGGTGTTAAAATTGATACTTTCTGTAACAGTGAATCTGGAATATTTCGTGCAGGTGCTGGATTTAAGATGATTTTCGTCCCATTTGCATATGCAAGCTCTGCAGCCTTTTCTACTGCTTCAATAGGTATCTCCAACTGTAATAGCAATATATCACTTGTTTTAAAAGCAGCTTCTGATTCTTGAATCTGTTCAGGTGTTACAAGGAAATTGGCTCCTGGGAATAGAACAATCGAATTTTCAGCAACACTAGAAAGCTGAATGATTGCTTGGCCTGTTGCGCCTTGAGAAGAAATCGCTTCAGTGTTAACACCTTTTCTCTCCATATTCTCTTTCGCACGAATGCCGTGGTCATCAGCTCCAACACTTCCGATAAATTGGACGTCTGCACCTAGCTGCCCTGCAGTGACTGCCTGGTTAGCTCCTTTCCCCCCAAAATACAGATCATGTTTCGTACTGTGAATTGTTTCACCTTCTTTTACTATATGAGGTACTTCATATACAAGGTCAATATTAATACTACCTGCTACTATTATTTTTTTATTCTTCATTTAACTTGCTCCTTTATGGCTTAACTTTTTCGGAAATGGCAGCTAGGAGCTGGGCCTGCGTAGTTATATCATCCGATAAGGATAATAATTTAGCCATTTTTGTTACGGCAGGAGGCTTTAACATACTCATTTCAAGAACATCAGGGTTATAAAAAATTTGATTTACATTATCGTCTACAACTATTTTATGATTCGCCATAACAACAATTCTATCAAAATATTCAGTTACAAACTCCATATCATGTGTAATTGTAATTACCGTTTTTCCCTTTTCTTCAAGTACCTCTAAAATGTGTACCAAACGTTCTAAACCAACCTTATCTTGGCCAGCAGTGGGTTCATCTAAAATAATAACATCAGAATCCATTGCTAAAACAGATGCAATTGTTACAAACTTGCGGACAGAATAAGGTAAATTATATGGATTCTCATCATTAAATTTTTTCACACCGCATAAATCCATTGCCCAATCTGTTAGTTTGTCTACTTTCTCTTCAGGAAAGCCCATATTTTTAGGGCCAAAACGTACTTCTGATTCTATGTTATTATGAAAAATTTGATCATCAGGATTTTGAAAAACATAACCTACTTTTCTAGAAATTTGCGCTGTTGTGTATTCATTTGTATCCATATCGCCAACTAAAACATTTCCTTTAGTTGGCTTTAATAATCCATTCATTAATTTAACAGCTGTTGTTTTCCCTGCACCATTTTGTCCAATAATAGCAATCCTCTCTCCACTTAATATAGACAAACAAAAATCCTCTAAGGCTAGAGTTTCATCTGGATATGAATAACTTACATTATTTATTTTTATATTAGTCATTATTCTCCTCCCACTCTATGTCTAAAGATTTCGGTAGTTCTTCATTTTGAATAGGGATAAATTTTAATGGAACACCCATCTCTTTAAGATTTAAAGCCACTTCAGTAACATATGGGTATTGAATATTATATGTTGAATACTTGGGATCTGAAAAAACCTCTCTTACAGGACCCTGCATAACAAGTGATCCTTCATGGAGTACTAATATATTATCGGCATACTCTGCAATTAAATCCATTTTGTGCTCTACAAGTAATACCGTTTTACCTCGTTCTTTCATGAGACGAATAACATTAAATATGTCTTCAGTACCAATGGGATCTAACTGAGATGTCGGTTCATCGATTACCAAAATGTCTGGATCCATTACAATAATGGCGGCTAACGCAACACGTTGCCTTTGTCCTCCAGATAATTCAAATGGATTTTTTTCTCTTAAATGCTCAATGTTCACTAGTTTTAATACATCTTCAACTCTTTGTATTATTTCTTCAACTGATACACCTAAGTTTTCTAAACCATATGCAACTTCATCAAAAACAGAGTCTTTTACACCAGAAATTTGACTGAAAGGATTTTGAAATACATAGCCAATTTTCTCACCTAGTTGTCCAAGTTGATAATCTACAATTTGCTTGCCATCTACAATAACTTCTCCTGCTAATTCACCTTTATAAAAATGTGGAACAAAACCACGTATCGCATTGCACAGCGTTGTTTTGCCAGCTCCATTATTTCCAACAATAGCTGTAAATGCTCCTTTTTGAATTGAAAATGTAATATTTTTCAAACAAAAATCATCGCTAACAGGGTAACGATATGACATATTTTTTATTTCAATGATATTTTTCATAAGAAAAACCTCCAAACAATAAGACTAATCATCAAAATAAGTAATACAATTGGCATTATCCTATCAGAGCTACTTTTCTTTAACTTATGTAGGCTCGTTTTTTTAGTAGGCGCAGAAAATGCACGTGATTCAAGCGTGATAGCACGTTCCTCCGTACTGGCAATAGAAGATAAAATTAGAGGCGTTAATATTGGTATAAATGCCTTTGCACGTATCAAAAGTGATCCTTCCGTTTCCACTCCTCGAGTCTTTTGCGCTTCCATGATAGTATTTGCTTGGCGTCTCATTTCAGGAATTATTTGAAGCGTTGATAATACAATATACGCACCCATGGGTGGCATACCCAAATCTTCCAGCGCTTTTACGAAATCACGTATTTCTGTAATCCTGAAAAAAAGTATGAAAGCTGAACCCATTGCTAACACACGTGAAGTTAGTACGAGTCCGTACTGTAATCCTTCTTTAGTTACCTCAAATATCCACCATTCACCTATAACTTGGTCTCCTGGATAGAAAAAAAGTTGCATTAAAAATACGATTCCCAGTAAAAACACTAATGCTTTCACAACAATGTCTAAATATTGTTTTCCTACTCCCGCAATAATAGCTATCACAAGTAGTATAGGAAACCATGTAAATGCAAATATATAACTAGGTAATATAATTACTGAGATTGTTACAAATAAAGAAAAATACAATTTTGTCAATGGATGCAATTTTAATATTGGATTTAGTTTCATTGGCATCTCCTTAAAAATATGTCTTAAAATCTAAATCATAGAGAAAAAAGCCCCTTCCTTTCCATTGATAAACTAACAACGAAAATAGAAAGAGCTTAGTAGTATTAACGTTGTTTACGCTTCATATAAAGTTCCCCATAATTCATTTTGGATAAATAACGATCTGACATACTTTTAACAATGAAGTATACAATTAATACTGAGACTACTTTATCAGCTACTTCTGTAATAAAAGAAGAAGAGAATACTGCAGTCCATAACTCTTGGCCTGCTGCTAAAAATGTCGCAGTAATAATTGCTGATGTATTACCTGTAGCGCCACCAAAAACTAAAACGGTTATTGGTGCAGATACAATGACAGCAATAAATGTGATAATAATACCTGAAATAATCACTTTACCAATTTGTTTGAACATACCAAACTTAGATAAATAACCTGCACCAATCCCTATTGCTATAGATGTTAACGCATACGGTAAATAAATAGGATTAAAAATAGCATTAATTAAATTTGTAATAAGTCCCGCTAAAAGAGCTACCCAAGGCCCTGCCACTACACCAATTAAAATTGTGCCAATGGTATCTAAAAAGATAGGTAATTTTAATACATTAGCAACCTGGAACCCTACTAAGTTAACCGCAACACCTATTGGAATTAAAAGCATTGCTAACATATTAAAATCGTCTTTAAAGCTACGTTTCATCTCGTCTTCCTCCTTCGACTATTTTTCACCCTCAAAGAAACTGTTCAAAAAGTGCATCTCCATACACCAATCGTATTGTTTTCACATAGCTGTCAACTCCTCGATAATTCTGATTACCATACATATAAAGCCACACGCAAGTCGTGTAAGGGGATACTTTTATGTCGTTCCTTCATATAGAAAGCCAGTATTAATTGCATTGTCTTCTCCTACTGCATCTAATGATGGATACATGTTTTTGGTGACATTAAACTCAATCAAAATTCTTAGGACACTTATAGCATTCGAACCTACAGCATTTGGACTGCTCTAGATGATATTTCCCTGCTATCAATTAAAATTCTTAAATATGGGGGTCTAAACTTTTTCTATTTTCAATCTAGTTACAACATTTGATGATTTTGTTTTTACTATTTTTCAATCACTGTTTTACTTAATATATTTAAGAGGGCTAATAAATACTACTATTAAAAACAAAAAAACTACTTGATATCTAAATAGATATCAAGTAGTTTTTAAATACTTCTTTCTTAAGCTAGTTGTTTACCAATCGTATTCACAGCATTAAAGAATAATTCGATAAACCCTTCACGATTAACTGTATGTAATACTTTAACATTTGGTGCTTTACCAGTTTTACCTACATAATCAACAATTGTTGAACCTGCTGTTAAACGTCCTTCCAACTCTACTTCTACAAAGTAGTCCCCGCCTTGGAATAACTCTGGAGCAACAAGATAAGCAACTGCACACACATCATGTACACGAATTTGGTTCTCGAAATTTGGAGCATGAAATGGTGTTTGTGATTGTGTGAATGTATAAAATTTCATCATCTCTGCAACTTTCTCAGCAAACGGAGTTCCTGACTGGCTTAATCGTTCCATTTCATCGAGGGTAATATATGCTTTATGCGTTACATCTAAGCCACTCATCACAATCGGTAAACCTGAACGGAAAACTAATTCTACCGCATGTGGATCAACATAAGCATTAAATTCAGCAGTTGTTGTCACATTACCACCTACTGCTGCTCCACCCATCCATGAAATCATTTTAATTTTTGGCTTTACTTCTGGGTGTGCCAATAATAATGCTGCTACGTTTGTTAATGGGCCAGTCGCTACAATGATAATAGGCTCAACACTAGCTAAAAGCGTTTCACGCATTGCAGTTATAGCTGAGCGATCACTCGTTTGTAGAGTCGGCTCCGCCCATTTTACATTGCCTAATCCACCTTCACCATGAATCTCTTCAGCCACTTCTAGTGTATGAAACAAGGGAGCATCAAGACCTCTAGCTACTTCAACATCTTGTTTAATATACGTTAAGAAACTAAGTGCATTATACGTTGTTTTATCTTGCGATACGTTTCCAGCTTCAGTTGTTACTAAACGAATATCTAACTCAGGTCTTGCAAAAGCAAGTGCTAGCATCATTGTATCGTCAATACCAGGATCGCAGTCTAATATTAAAGGGATTTTATTCAATAGATTCACTCCTCAATACAGTTAATTCTATATTTACTTCAATAAGTATTGTAACCCTTTTCGAAGATTGTATCATCATCATAGTACATTCTTGTTTTTATATTTAAAAGCCACTTCCCTTATCAGAAGTGGCAAATACTCATTTCATTCTTTTATATTCTACAATCCATTCGTCATTTTCTAGAAATATTTGTACACCAATCCAGCCTTCTTTTAATAGACGTTGCTGCATAGTGGTATCACTCATTAATACTTTATATGATTCATTGAATGACAAAACGTCTTCAGTTGTTTTTTTGAAAAATACATAACGAAGCTTACCACCATATTTTAATTTTAAAGCTGCAACCATCATACCTTGAGAAAATTTATCTTTTAGGCTTGGGATATTGAACGGCTTTACTGTGGCACAAATATAATCAAAACGTTCCTCATCTACCTGCTCCATAATAACTTTAGCCAATGTCTTTTGAAGACCAAAGCCACGATAATCAGGCGATACATTTGAAATTTCTTGGTATAAAACACGTTGTAATTGAGATTCTTCTACTCCACAATCACGTCCAAGATGCTCATCATCAATTTCAGGCTCAAGAAGTGCACGGAATGCAATAAGATCTTCTCCTACAAATGCTCCAATCATTAAGCCGTTGCCTCGAAGAATATATTCAAATTCCTCTTGTGATAGAGGCTGTAACACGGATTGATCTGGTAATGCATTATAAACAATAGTTTGTAATTGTTGTATGATTGGTAAATGTTCCATTGCTAATGAGCGTATATCAAATGGTGTTTCACCTAAATGACCTTTATATAAACTGTTCATTCAAGCACTCCTCCAATTGTTATTTCACTACATGCGAGTAGTGGCAAAGTTCTTGTAGGATAGCCTCATCTACATCAATGCCTAATCCTGGACGCTCATTTAAACAAATAAATGGTACATCATATTTTAAGTTACCCACATCTTTTGAGAATTTTAATGGTCCTGTTAACTCGACACTTGTCATAATTTTTTTTGAGAATGCAACATGGAATCCAGCCGCAGAACCGATTGATGATTCTACCATCGATCCGATTTGACATTCAATTCCTGCCATTTCAGCCATTGTTGCTAATTTCATCGCTGGGTAAATACCTCCACATTTCATCAGTTTAATATTGACCTTATCAGCAGCACGTTTAGCAATAATTTCACGCATTTCTTTTACACCATGTAAGCCTTCGTCAATCATTAAAGGAATGTCTGTTTTAGATTTTATTTCTACCATCGCATCAATGTCGTCCGCAACAACAGGTTGCTCTAACCAATCTAAGTCAACGTCTCGTAATGCTCGTAAACCGCGTAAAGTAGTGGAACTATTTCCCCATCCTTGATTGACATCTACTCGGATTGCGATATCAAAGCCAACACGCTCACGCACTGCTTGAATACGTTCTACGTCCTTCATGACTTCTGTTCCGACTTTCATTTTGAATGAGCGGTAGCCTTGTCTCACACGCTCTTCTGCTTCATTTGCCATTTTTTCAGGTGTACCAATGCTTAGTACATGTGTTATTGGAAACTTATCATGATAACGACCACCGATTAATTGATAGACAGGTACATCTAATTTTTTTCCTGCTATATCGAAACAAGCAATATCAATTGCCGCTTTTGCTGCAGGTACTTGATAAACTGCCTTATCCATTAATGCATGAATTTTTTCGAATGCCATTGGATCTTGACCAATCATTAATGGTGCAAGTTGGTTTTTTAATACAGCATAGGTGCTTTCCCAACTCTCCCCTGTTACATGTTCATCAGGGACAGACTCACCGTAACCTATAACTCCTTCATCCGTAGTCATTTTCACGATTATAGAGGGCATTGATGGATATGTGTCATAGCTAATAATGAATGGTTCAATTAAAGGTAGTTCGATAGCAAAAATTTCAATTTCAGTGATTTTCATTTATACTCACTCTTTTCTTTTTATTTACGAACTGTTATAGTTGTCGTTAAATAGTCGTTAATTAGTAAAAAAATATAACAAGGGAGTCATATTCTATGTCAACAAAAATAGCAGTCATTTGTTCAAAAGCATTTATGAATCGTCTCAATATTATCTCACATGAAGTACCACATATACAATTAGATTTTTATATTTACAATTCACCAGAAGAAACACCAAATGTAATGAAACAAGTAAAACCTTGTGATGTTCTACTGTTAGCAGGGACATTGCCTTATTTATATGCCCAGCACTTATTAAGACAATGGCCAATACCTTGGACATATATAAAACAAGATGAAACGATGATCTCAACGACCATTCTTTCCGCCATCACTAATCACGATGTCACGATTGATCGACTATCTATTGATGTAATGAGCTCAACTTTTATACAAAATGTCTTATATGATATCCAATATGAAGGTCCATTACCATTCATGCAAGAAATTGAATTATCGACACCAACTAAGCAATTACTTACAAATCATATTGCTCTTTGGGAGTCAAAGCAAATTGATTTAGTCATAACGAGTATTCATGCTATTTATGATGAATTAACGGCATTGGGTATACCTGTTATACGAATGCTTGATCCAAAAAGTTCGATTATCCGGCGTCTAAATGAATCTATATCTCTATCACAATTAACAAAATTGGAGTCTGCAAAAGCCGTTGCCGGACTTATAGAATTTCATGACGGTGCACACAATACATTACAAATTGTTGAACAATTAGCTACAACCATCCATGCTTCATATCAACAAATAGACACTTGCTGTTTTGAATTATTCACAACATTCGGGCATTTACAAAATGCACTAACCCAAAATAAACTCGAGTCTTTTTTTACTGATTCAGAAAAGCCGATGAAGCTCGTCTTTGGTTATGGTGAATCTATACTTGAAGCTCAAAGGAATGCACAACAAGCTTTAAAATACGCTTCACCTAATGCTATTTATATTTTAACTGAAAACAAAGAATTACAAAGACCCTTTCCAAATACCACCACAACATTATCATTACAAGCTAAAGACCCTTATATTGTCCTTATGGCAAAAGAAACAAAACTTAGCCCGCTCAATATTTCTAAAATTATGGCCTTTAGTAAAGCGAGACAGTCGTTACAATTTACAGCTCATGATTTATCCGAGCATTTACAAGTAACACGGAGAACAACAGAGCGTATTCTAAAAAAACTTGTTGAACATAACTACGTTAAAATTGTTGGAGAAGAAATGACATATCAGCAAGGTAGACCACGCAGTTTATATGAGCTGAATTTCTCCACATACAATTAGTAAAGCCTTCTAGACATCTATTATGCTAGAAGGCTTTTGCCTATTAATCTAGTGCAGGAACACTGTTTATATCTTCTTCCTTTTTTAATTTCGCTTCATTACTCTTTATTAATGCCTGTTCTTCTGGCGTTAATTTAACAATAGAAAAACCAATGTATCCATAAATAATTGAAAGAATTGGTACAGTAAAGTTCAAGATTGCATACGGCGCATATTCGAAAGCGCTTACACCTAGTGTCGCTAGTATAAATACACCACAAGTATTCCACGGGAAGAATACTGATGTTAATGTACCGCCATCTTCTAAAGTACGTGATAAGTTTTTAGAATGCAATCCTCTATCTTTATAAACCTTAACGAACATACGAGAAGGTACAACAATAGATATGTATTGCTCAGAACAAGTTGCATTTGTTGTAATACAAGCGGCAATTGTTGCAGCCACTAAGCTACCCGTTGATTTCGCTGCCTTTACAATAATATTCATCATTGATTGAAGCATACCAGAATACTCCAATACACCTCCGAAAGTCATCGCAACAAGAGTCATTGATACAGTGAACATCATTGAATCAAGCCCACCACGATTAAACAATTCATAGACCATTTCATTGTCAGTTTCTAGTTTGAATCCTTCTTGCAAAGCATTTACTGCATCTGCTGGTGCACCGCCTTGCACGAAAATTTGAGCGATAAACCCTAGTAAAATCCCAACAACTAAAGCAGGGATAGCAGGAACTTTTTTCGCTACCAATACTATTACAATAACCGGTACTAATAATAACCACGGAGAAATAACAAAGCTTTCTTGTAATACACTTAATGTTCCTTCAATTTTCCCAGTATCCATTGTAGATGACGCAAACTGACGACCGAGTATGCCAAATACAACTAACGAAATAAGTAAAGCTGGAACTGTCGTATAAAACATATGTTTAATATGATCAAACAAATTTGTATCTGTTAAACCCGCAGCTAAGTTCGTTGTATCAGAAAGTGGAGACATCTTGTCACCAAAATAGGAACCAGAAATAACCGCCCCTGCAATCATCTCAGCAGGAATACCCATACTTAAACCAATACCCATTCCAGCTACACCAATTGTAGCCATTGTCGACCATGAACTTCCGATAGCTAGTGACACAATCGAACAAATAAGCATAATCGTTACTAAAAACCATGCCGGTGAAATAATTTTCAAACCGTAGAAAATCATCGTCGCTACGACCCCTCCACCAATCCATGCACCAATCGTTAATCCAACTAACATAATTATCACAATTGCAGGTAACGCAAGACGTATCCCCTTATACATCATGCCTTCAATCTCTGTCCATTTATAACCATGCTTCCAAGCAACAATCGCCGCTACAATTGTACCCACAATTAATGGCACATGTGGACTTTGACCTAATACCACTACTGTTACTAACATTGTGATAATCATAATCAAAAATGTTAAACCAGCCCATCCTGCACTAATCTCCTTTTTCATTTCTCACAACCCCTTTGCGAAAATATAAATAGTTTAGAATAGTCTATAAATATTAACTATTATTATAATAGTAATAGCCACTTCTTTTTGAGTCAAACCTTTTTTTGAAAGAGCTAGCATTTATGGTGCATAAACGAGCAAAATCCACCTGACTGATATTACTAAAAAATAAAAAACCTATGCAAGTTTTTCCTTCGCATAGGCTCTTAAATTATTTCACTAGAGTTTTTGAAAGAACTTTCGCTAAAACTTTAGCAGCATCTAGTAATGCTTCTTTTTCAAAAGTCATTTTAGGATGATGTAAACCTGGAGCTAAATTGGCACCAATACCGATCATTGTCGCCTTTAATTCTGGTTTTAATACGGTGTAGAAATGGAAATCATCGCTACCTGGCGTTACAACTGCTGGCGATAAATGCTCTTTACCTAACACTTCAATAATCGCCTCTTCTGCCATTTTTGCAGCTTCAGAAGAAACTTCTGCACCTGGTGTTAAATCCACCCAGTTCCATGTAATGTCCACATTAAATTGTTGCTTAATTCCTTTTAAGCCATTTTCAACTTTTGATTGCATCTCTTTTAATACAACGTTTTTCTGCGCGCGTACATCCATCGTAAAGCTTGCGCCACCTGGAATAATATTGATACTCCCGCCATCTGCTACAATTTTCGTTAACTTCACTGAATGTGGCTCAAATGGAGATATATAAATATTCTTCACCATTTGTTGTATAGCTACTACAACATCAATAGCATTTTGTCCTTGATGTGGTCGTGCGCCATGGGCATCTGTTCCATGGATATTGCCCTCTAAGAATACTGCTGCTCCATGGTGGATAGCTGGAGATACTTGCCCTATTTTAAGTTCCTCAATAGGACGTAAATGTACACCAAATAGATGGGTTACATCCTCAACTGCCCCTCTTTCAAAGGCAGCAACAGCACCGTTTCCTTTTTCTTCAGCAGGTTGGAAGATAAAACGAACACGATGATTTAACTTTTGACCTTTTAAATGTAATAGTGCACCTAATACCATCGATATATTGGCATCATGACCACAAGAATGGTTTGCACGCCATTCACCATCAACCTCTTGCCATAAAGCATCTATATCGGCACGTACTGCTACTACCTCTTTCCCTTCACCGATTTCCGCTAGTAAACCTGGTATATCACCAAGAAGTCTATAAGAAATGTTTAACTCATCTAATATAGACGCAATTTTTTTTGTTGTTTCATGTTCTTTCCAGCTAATTTCAGGATTCGCATGAAAATAATCAAACCAATTTACTATTTGTTCATCAATTGTCATGTTAAACACCCCATCTGAATCACATCATACTGCAAAAATGAATAGTTTTCCATCTAAGATTTTTTGTCCTACTTTAATTTCCCGTTAATGTTTTTACTAAGAAACGAATTAAAGTTCCGATGAACATTTACTGAATTATGGAAGAAAATAATCCCTTTTCATAAAAAAACAGCCCTTACACAAGGCTGTTCAATAGCTATAACTCCGTAAAAAAACCTTCAGGATATTGCTCACCATTATTCTCATGGCATATCTCCTCACGTTTTTCCTCTTCTTTTTGAACCTCAAAATCCTGATCTACTAAGTACGTTTCAAATCTTGATGCTTTCATTAGCATTCCCCCCTTATAAAATAATTTTAGTGCTTTTAATATTACAATTTTCCCCATGTAAATTCAAGTATTATTACCTAATTAATCTAAATTTTCTGTCTTTTATAAAAATAAAACAAAACCCAACATTTTACAGTATAATAAAAACAATATAATTGAACTAAAGGAGATTGTAAATGAGCCCTTTTTTAATCCCTATTTTCGCATTATTAATTCCAATTGTCGCCATTTCATCAAAAGCTTTCAATGATCGCTTGAAAATTAAACACTCTATACTAAAAGATGAAATCGAGCTTGAAAGACTGAAACAACAAAGCTTTATAGCTGAAACAGAAAAACTTCGTTTAGAAATTGAACAAGTTCGTTCATCATCTTCACTATCCAAAGATGCATTGTTAGAGTTTAAGCCTATTCAACCAGACTTAAATATAGAACCTACTCCAATCTCTTTTAAAGAAACAAAATAAAAACACGGTCGCTCTAAGAGTGACCGTGTTTTTTCTTTTCTCCAAATACAAGATGCCACCCAATAACAACCGCAATTATTAATATCAGCATATATATCAACTTACCATATGGAAACATAGCGACTAAATAATGGACTAAAGCAAATGCACCAATGACAAACATTGTTACTAAAATCTTTAACGTATTATTATCTTGTGTTAATTCATGAGAATTTGAAAAAGGATATACTTCTCCATTCAAAAGTACATATGAAAGCAAAGTCATCATAACTGCAACTAATAAAATTATAAGTAAATCTGGAATTATTACCCACGAGAATATAGCAATAAACACAATGCTTAACAAAGCAAAAGTAGGGAAGAACAACTTCACAATTGCTGCTTTGAGTGTACTACTATAAAATATTTTCGAATTGCTAATAGGTGTTGCTCTCAAAATCCAGTTACCTTTATATGCTCCTGAAAACTTTAATAAATGAACAACAGTCGGAATCATTAGCGCACTAAAATACAAAGGATACACATTTTCATTTGCCATGGCTTCTTTTAAAGAATAGATTCGTACTTCATTAAAAAACATGACAAAAGGAATTACAAGAGCAAAACCTATTTGTGAATATGCCTTTAATTTAAATTCTCGTTCCTGCCGAATCATTAGTGAAGCAAATCGATAAAAGGTACGCTCCTGAGCATTACGACATAAGATTTTCGAAGTCCAATCTTCAAAGAAATGTGACTTACCTTTAGTACGTACCGTATCACTCATCAGTTTTGATAAGCTTCGCTCAAACACTGGCATCAATTTAATATATAACCTCAGCATCAGCAAGGGAATAACAATACCACATGCCATTAATATAAGTATATTTATCGAATAATCTTGGTTTAGCAATACTTCAAAGAAGGCACTATACCAAAGCGGGGGTAAAAAAACGTGCCACCACGAAAACGTATACTGTAAATTTATTTGAGTTAACTCAAATGAATGTGCCATAACTTGATAGCTAACCATAACTGCAACAGCTAAAAATATTTGCACATAATTGATAAGATCCTTCAGTTTTTCACCACTAAAGAAACGTAGAATAAATAAATATGTGAAGGCAGTAATGACAACGACAAAACAACTAATAAAAACAATACTAACGATGAAAATGAGTCCGTAAAAAATACCAAATCGATAAATACCAACAGCAAGTGGAATAATGACAAATGAACCTTCCAGCAATGCTAAATAAATTACAATGTGCATTAATTTAGCCGCATTCAGTGTACGATTACTGACCGGCTTTGGCTGTAATATATTTTTGTCACGCACATCTAACAATACGGCTGAGAAATCAGACACCATCGTCGTAATTGTAATGAACATTAGCACAGTAAATAAAATGCTCGACGCGAACATATATTGATTTCCCAAAAATAAAATAGGGGTTAACAATATGAGTCCGTAAAAAAGATAAATCCAGAGTGATTTAATAAATTGATTGCCTTCTTTTTTCTGCTTTTGACCATTGAAAATAGCCGGTATTCTACGACTATCCATGGTTAGTTTCAATTGAATAAGTTTCCTCATAATTGGATAATCGATATCAAATTTCTCGAAAATCCACCGAAACGCATCGAGTACTCTTAACGATTTAAAATCATTCATGTACTCGACCTTCTTTCACAATCTCAACAAAGCGCTCGGCAATCTCCACCTGTTGATTAAACCCTGTCATCTGATTGAATATTTCCTCTAGTGTCCCCTCCTTACCTTGCTGTTGTAACTCTTCGAAACTACCATCTGCTACTACTAAACCATTAACTAATAGCACAATTCGATCACTAATCTTCTCAACAACTTCCATGATATGAGAAGAATAAAAAACCGTCTTCCCCTCATCAGCAAGTTTTGCTAAAATTTCCTTCACAACGAGTACACTATTTGCGTCTAACCCACTTAAAGGTTCATCAAAAAATAATAAATCTGGATTATGCAATACACTAGAAATGATTAGCACCTTCTGACGCATCCCCTTTGAAAAAGAGGTTAAGCGTTGATGAAAAGCATTTTCTAACCCAAACTGAAACATCAATTGATACGCTTTTTTCTCAGCTTCTTCACGTCCTAAACCATACATTTCTCCGGTAAAGGTCAAATATTCTGCGGCTGTTAAATGATCATATAGCTCTGCCGTTTCAGGCACATAGCCAATCCGTTTTTTATATGTATAATCTCCATCAGCAATATCCTTACCGAAAATTTCAATTTTCCCTGAATAGCCTTCAATTAACCCAAGCATTAATTTTACCGTTGTGCTTTTACCCGCTCCATTCGGTCCTATATAACCAATAATTTGTCCCTTACCTACTTCTAGATTAATACCATTTAAGACTTGTTTATTACCAAAAGACATCTCAACATTTTGTAATCGTAAAATGGGTTCACCTACCAACAAAACCACTCCTTTATAAGAATTTTCTTTTTTCTTTAATTATAATAAAACCCTAGAATCGTATTAATGACTCTAAGGTTTTATGGTTATTTTATCGTTTACGAGAGTTTTTAATTTCAGATACTTGCTCCCTCATAGTAGCGTACTTATTGTCACCTATTAATATCATAATTTGTAACATTGTAAAAGGTAAATAAGCTCGTTTTCTATAAGCCAAATATTTAGGCTTCCATGTATTTGCGAATTTCTCTTTAAAATGCAGCACATCTTGGAAATTATAATATTCTTGCCCATTAAATATAATTTCTGCAGCAATTTTCTCTGTTAATGTAGCATACTTGGAAACACCAATATGTGAAAGTGGTGTCATACCAACATTTAAAAGTTTGAAATTCTCACTCTTAGCCCAGATGAAAATATTGAGGAATAAATAATCTATTATACCTGTTGGAAGATCCGTCTTTTTCGAACGCATTAAATCAATCGAGATAGTCTGTTCTTCATCATATAACGGGATAATATTTGAGAATGCCACAACTTGATTTTCACCATTTTTCACAACCGCGAGTGGTGCAAATTGCAAATAATCTTCATTGAAATAGCCAAGTGAGAATCCCTTTTCTTTTCGATTATCCAGCCATTCATCTGATAAGGTGCGCAATTCTTTCATCAGATCCTTTTGAAATGGCGGTTGTATAATTTCAAATGAATATCCTTCCTGCTCTAAACTATTTGTTAACTTACTAACGGACTTTGCATCATCGTTTGAATATACAAGTTTCTCTATATCAATATAGCCCTCTTCTCCTAATTTAAAGAAACTGTAGCCATAGCCATGTAGATAAGGAATAAACTGATCGCTTACCTCATAAAAGACTGGCGTGTAACCGTAATAATCCGCATGCGCAACAAACTCTTCAATTGCTTCAGCAAAGTCTGCCTTTTCTCCAACCAAGTCCCCAAGGACAACTAATTTATCGGCACTTTCCTGATAAGGGAATAAGACAGTTTTCTTCTTATTCCAAAAAATATATTTATCATGTAAAAAAATAAGGTGCGATAACTCTTTACCACCATATTTATTGAGATGTAAAAATATCTCTTTCTCATGCTGGAATGAAGATATTTTCTTAAATTGTGTCACTTTCCTTAACCAAACTTCTATTAATACAACAATGGTAACAACAATTAAAGCGATAAAAGCGCTCCGAAAAAGATCACCTGAATCCGTAATAAAGTATGGTCTCATGCTTTCCGGAATTGGATATCTTGCAGATGGCTTCGCCCAAATGCCAATACCAACATACAATGCTGTAATAATCAATATAATAGATATATTTATAATTGAACGACCCCACGTAACAATATAACTTTTACGATAGAAGCGGTCTCTAGATACAAAGAGTAGCCCAGCTACAAAAATCATAAATAGTGCCTGTTCGTATTGAATACCTTTTAAAATAAATAATGCCGCAGCAAACAATAATACAAATAATGTTAATTGATATGAACGTCGATCTTTGTATGAAATACCGTTCGATAACGCTAGCAATATAAATCCCGTCGCTACAGCTACCTGATGAGAAACATTGACTATCGGCAAAGATAAAACATCTTTTGCATACTTAATTCTTTCAATGGCTCCAGGAGCAGCGGAAGATAACAAAAGCAACAATCCTGACAAAAACACAAGAACAGTAGCGGTGATATGACTAGCACGTTCTAAAATAATATTAGGAACACTATTAAAACCGGCATTTAATTTACCCCATAGCTCTCGAAGGAACAAAGCAATCCCCGCAAAAAAAGGAATAATATAATAACCAACTCGGTAAAATAACAGCATTAATAATACAGACTCTTCAGGGACATTTAAACTTTGAGTTCCCCAGATGAACACTAAATCAAAAGATCCGAGACCACCAGGAATCATACTTACAATACCAGCACATGAAGCAACAATGAAAATCGGCAGTAAATTTTCAAATCCAATTGGAACTTCTAGCATATAACTGATTAAGTATATAAATGCAAATGCACCTAACCATTCTAAGACTGACACACATAGTAATCCCACATCACCTAATACATGGCGAGGTGTTGTTGTTTTTTTAGCTAATTGAACAATAGCTTTGATAATTAAAAATGGCACATATAAACCAATAATCGATACAGCAATAACCAAAATTTTCTTTTCACTAAATAATGGGAAATCCCAATAGAAGATTGGTAACACCCAAGCAAATAATGAAAGACCAGCTAAATAAAATAAAGTTACTGAAGCAATTGTTTTAAAAAATGCACCACTATCTACTTCTTTTTTCTTAAAATAATGGGTTCGTAACAACACACCAATTAAGCCGCCAAAACCAATTAGATTCGAGAAAGAGTTAATAATTAACGATTCTTTCATCAAACGTCTTAAAGGTCTTTTAAGCTTTAGTTTTTTCACAATAAAATAGTCATAAAAAAACATCGGAAATACAAGTACTAAAGGTACAGCTGCCATTAATACTAAAGTACGAACATCTAAATTCTCTAGCTCTCGAACAATTTCTTGCCCATTAACATTTCTAAGTATCTTACCTATTTCTTGGATAGCAAAAATCATTAATAGTACCGGCACAATGATTTTCAGCCATTGAAAAATGGTCGATCTGTTTAGTTTCATTCGCAACCACCCATTTACGTCAACTTCTTATACTACTACTATACAGTTGTGACGCAAAAAATGCTGAATTCGTTGCTTAAATTCTTATTTTTTTCACAAATCGACTATTTTTTAATAACTCCGCACCCTATTCTCTTACCAGAATTCCCTGATGGATCTGTTTTATAATCGTCTGATGATTCATGTATGACAAAAGCACTACCATCTCCATCTAGAATAGAACGACTATCTCCTTGCTTTAAAGTAAATGCTTTAGTCGAAAACTCCAAATCAACTGTACCATCTTTATCGATTTGTAAATTTGGCAAATCACCTAAATGGTACCCCTTTGGATTTAGATATCCATGTTGCTTATCTGTTGGATTAAAGTGCATACCTGCCGACTCGAATGTAGGTGCTTCACATTTTCCGACTGCATGAATATGAATCGCTTTTTCGCCAGGTTCTAACCCTTGTAAAGCAAGTCCGATGTTAACACCTTCTTCTGTTTCAGTTAAAACTGCTTCACCAATAGATTTACCTTCACTATTAATAAACATTGCATGTGCAGATTCAGCTGGAATTGCTGATACTTCTTTATAAGCTTCTTTATTAGACGAACAAGCACCAAGTAATAATGTCATGCTTAGTAACATCCATTGTGATTTTTTTACTCTCATTGAACACCACTCCTTTTATAAAAGGATGGCTAAAATGTTGAAAATTATGTATGAGGAATGCTAAAACACTCTCTTTTTAAAAAAGTAAATAAAAAATCCCTCCCACAACGAAATATTTTCGACATGAGAGGAACATTTTATATTGCAAATTAGTTTAATATTTTGATTGTGACATTACGTACGCCCCACTGATAAACTTTGTTATTATCTGGGATAAATACATCAATACGGTTCCCTTTAATAGCTCCACCCGTATCAGAAGCGATTGCTTCCCCATAACCTTCTACCCATACTCTTGAACCTAACGGAATAACAGAAGGGTCGACTGCAATAACTTTTGCTCCTGGATTTGCACGTAAATCATAACCAGTAGCTGTCACACCTGAACAGCCTGTACAATAGGCTGTATATGCTGTTGCACGGACAGTCATCGTTTTACCTTCTTGTTGAGGTGCTGATGTTGCTGTTTGTCCCGTTGTTGATTGGGCTTGTTTTGCTTGTGGCGCTTGTTTTTGAGCAGGTGTTTGTTGAACTTCTGTAATATCTGAAGCTGCCTTCGCGGATAATGCGAGTGTATCTCCTGCGAAGATTAGATCGCTTGATAAATTATTCCAACTCATCAAATCTGCTATAGTAACCTCATTTTCTTTGGCGATTTTTGTAAGTGTATCACCTTTTTTAATAGTATATGTGTCATCTGATTTTTCATCAGATTCAGATTCTAATTCTAGTTGTTGTGCTGGGAAGATTAAAGAAGAATCTAGCTCATTAGATGCTTGCAATTCTTCGACTGAAATTTTGTTGGCCTGTGCAATAGCCCAAAGTGTATCACCTTCTTCAACAGTATAGCTAACAGATGCAGCTTGCGCTGTCATAGTTGCAGATCCTAATATCAAAAAACCTGCTGCTAGTGCAATCAATTGTTTTCTCATCGTTAAAAACGACCTCCTTTTCACTAACATGGATAACTCTAACATCCCCATATGTCATGAATATTTCTAAATGATGTAGGGGGGGTATCAATCCTGTTACAATAGTTAGCAATATTCTGTCATTTTATACATTTTACTGTAAATTTTTTTAAAAAAGCGTTCGAGATGGTTGTCACGACTACTAAAACAGCCATTGGAATATAACTCCAATTCATTATTTCTAAAGCGCTTCATACTCAAAAAAAGCAATGGAATTGTCTCCATTCTTTTTATTTTCGTGATAAATGAGGTGATTTTGCTTAAATCGAGGTTAATAATAGAGGTTTTAGTGTTCAAATATTACAAAAATACACACTTATTTTTAGAAGAAACACACAATATAAGGATTATTTTTGATTTATTTTCAGGTAAAATATTCAATCAATTTGTACTTTATAAATAACAATTCATTTAAAATATATATTTTCTTAACAAAAAAAACACCTTCCATTATCATTTAGGAAGGTGTTGAGTATATTTAATCTGAATATAATAAATCACAAACATTTTATTATTTAAGAAGTAACTTCTTTTTGCATCGCCTTTAATTCAGCCAAAGTATAAAGTTCTAATAAGTCCTGTTTGTTCAGTTCAGGCAATAATAAATGAATATCTCTTAGTAATACTTTACGTTTTTTAAATTTGTCTTTATCTTCTTTTTGCTCAGCTGATTCATCCATTACATTCAATAGTAATTCATCGGCCGAAACTTGTAGTACCCCACTTAACTTCACAATCCAGCTTGCTGATGGAACACTCTCGCCCATCTCCCAACTTTTAATACGGCTTGCGGACGTGCCGATTTTTCTGCCTAATGACAACATTGAATAATCATTTAACTCTCGTAGTTCCTTCAATTTCATTCCAAAAGCTTGCGCGTCAAACATTTTTCTCACTCCTTTTAATGTATTTTCTTTTGTGGGTCTTGAGTTACTTCTATTATTACGTTTTCGTATTTGCACTATTGAAATTAAGTGTTGAAAACTAGCTCTGATGACTAATATTTATAGACATATAAAATTGTTATTTAACAAAACTAGCTGGCATATAAGCCGCTACTACTTCTCCATTAACTACATGCTCATCCCCAGCATATAATTTCACGTGAACTTTGTATTTCTTTGGGTGAATTTCTTCTACCTTGCCAACAGCTTTTAGCTGTACCCCTTGTGGCGTAGGTTTCAGGTAATCCACATGTAATGATGCAGTAACGAATCTTGGCGGTTCCACACTACCACCTGGCTCATGGCCATTTTTTCTATGGAGTGCCAATGCTGCTGATCCAGTACCATGACAATCAACAAGTGAAGCTAAAAAGCCACCATATACGAATCCTGGTATAGCAGTGAATTTATCTCCTGATTCATAATAAGTAACGGTTTCTTCACCTTCCCAAACCGTGCGAATATGATGACCTTCCGTGTTCAATCTTCCACAACCGTAGCACCAAGCAAATTCATCCGGATATTCATCTTGAATAGCTATTTTTTCTACCTTATTCATGCACATTCATCCCCCTTATTGCAAAATAATCCAACTACTATACAATTCGACACCCTCCTTCTTAAACCTTTTCTTTTTAACAACTTTTCCGCTTTAAAGAGAAAATTTTTATATTAATTAGAATATTAATTAGATTGCAATGTGGATTCACTTTAACTTAAAAACAAAAAAAGCCATTTCAACTACTCGATAAAATGGCGGCTTTTTAACCTAATATACTGTTACAAATATAACGCAAATAATAATTATGATAGTAATCCATTTGAAAAGCCAAAATAAATACATTGTAATACCTCTTCATTTCCTTCTATTATATTAATACGTTTAAACGGAAATTCTAAAAAAATTAAAAAGCTATCTATTCATCAAATTTGATGAATAAATAGCTTTCATATTTTTATTACCATAATGTCGGCTTTGCAACCATAAACCATAGCATAATTAACAACAGCACAATATAAATCCAAACAGATTTCACCAATTTATTGATAAACTGCTGCTGATCGAACTCTGGTGTATTAAATGTACGAATAGTTGGCTTAAAAGCACTAGCCAAAAAGACGATTGAGCTAATCATTATTGCAAATGTCATGACAATCCATGACGTCAGTAAATTCCAACCACCGAGCCACATAGCAAGTAATCCAGTAGTGACGAGAACATGGCCAGCATGCTTCACTATACGAATGGCTGTCGAAAATGTCCCCACATATGCCTCCAATGCATAGTGATTTTCCGTCGTACGCATCTTCTTCAGCATCGGTAACAATACAAAAAATGGTCCAATCGACAAAATAGCACTAATTACATGTATAAAAACGATTATTGAATATATCATTTGATCGAATCCTTTAAATGGAATTTATTTTTCGATATTCCTTCTATATTCACGATAATTGAAAAGGTAATAGAGTGCAATGTCTGAATTATGAACAAAAACTTATGATGTTTTTTCAACAGTCATAAGCAAAAAAGTAGCATTTCCACGGTTTAATCATATACACCTAAAGTAATGTTAACCTAATGTAAATTACTTATTAAAAAATCGTAAATTAGACTGGTTTATTAAATTTCTGTAGTACAATGCAGGTATAGGTGAAACCATCGCATAAAAGGTTGCACTTTAGCATATACTTAAAATAGAGGAGAGGATTTTTATAGGTATTCACAAATTTTTTACAAGCTTAAATGACTTAGAGCGAATTATTCGCTGTCCCGGACGCTTCAAATTCGAAGAGCACAATGTAGCAGCTCACTCTTGGAAAGTATCACAATACGCGATGTTCTTCGGTACCTTAGAGGAAATGAATGGCGCAACGATCGACTGGAAATCATTGTATGAAAAAACGATTAACCATGATTTCGCAGAAGTTTTCATTGGTGATATCAAGACACCAGTTAAACATGCATCTCCCGAGTTGAAACAAATGCTGGCTCATGTCGAAGAAAAAATGATGGAAAAATTCATCGTCTCAGAAATTCCAGAAGAATTCCAAGCCATCTTCTTTGACCGTATGAAAGAAGGAAAAGATACCACTACAGAAGGCCGTTTACTCGAATTTTCAGACAAACTCGACCAATTCTACGAAGCATTTGCAGAGCTAAAAAGAGGGAATACTGATTTAGAATTTGTTTATATGTATCAAACTGCTTTAGAAAAGTTGTTACGTATCCCATTGCCAACGAGTGTCGCATACTTCAAAGAAGTTATGTTAGCAGATGTCATAGCAGAAGAAACGCAAATCGATATTTACGAATTAACCCATGAAATTATCAATAAAGCCTAAGCCTTGGAAATAAAAAGGCGAAGAGCTTTTTTATTTTACTCTAATTTCATAAAAAAACTGCAAATCCCAAAACACTTTAGGAATTCACAGTTTGCCATTTACTTTGCTTCTATTTTATAAAACTCTTCAGGAATTGGCCCTACATTACGTCGATGATAGAGTAATGGCTCTTTCTCTGTATTTTTTATATTGATGACATGCCCGATTAAAATCGTATGATCACCCGCATCAACTTGCTGTACTGTTTCACACTCTAGCACGGATAATGTATCATTCAAAATAGGTAATTTTTGTACAGACTCTTGCCACTTACATTGACTAAAACGATTTTCAATTTTACTCGAAAATAGGTTACACAGTTCTTGTTGATCGCTTGCTAAAATATTGACGGCAAATTTTTTCGTTTTAATAAATTCATTATATGATTTTGATTTTTTATCGATTGACCATAAAATGAGTAACGGATCTAGAGAAACCGATGCAAATGAATTGACCGTTAATCCAAGAGGGTCATGGTTTTCATTGAATGTTGTCACCACTGTAACTCCTGTAGGATAGTTACCTAAAGCTTTTCTAAACGCTTGCTGTTGCTCTGACATATTATTCACTCCTATTTTTCAATTCCTTTTTTATTTTGATATCTCTATCATATGTTTATTTTTAACGAAAGGGTTCGGTCAAGAGTATGACGTAGAATTTCTTTGTTTATAGTTATTTTACAATAACAACTCTTTGATCGAGCGATTGTATTTCTTTCTCCTTTGGAGCAACAGTTGGCTTTCCAAATGGTAATTGTGCAATCAGTTTCCATCCTTTTTGAACTCCCCACTGCTTGCAGATTGCAGATGAAAACGTTGGAGTATAGTGCTGCAAACTAGCCCCAAACCCTTCGTACTCCAATGAAGCCCATACTAAGTATTGCAATATTCCTGACGCTTGATGCGACCATTCAGTAAATTGTTCATGAAATGATGGGAACTTATTCTGCATTGATGCAACTACTTCATAATCCTCAAAAAACAATACTGTCCCATAGCCACTTGCAAATGCGTTAAACTTTCTCTCGTTTTTTTCTATGTGTTCTTCCGCTAATCCTTCTTTGATTGATTCAAATACTACTTGCCAAAAGTCTTTATTGCTATTTCCAAGCAATACAACGAGTCGACCTGTTTGAGAATTAAAAGCCGTTGGAGTGTTTGCTACAGCTAATTGGACAATCTCCTCAATACGTTCGTCAGAAATAACAATTTCATCCGTAATGCCATAAATAGATCGTCTTTCTTCTATCGCTGAATAAAAATCACCTGACATTTTTAGAGCCTCCCTCCTACTCTGTTATATCAAATCTGTAACATTTCACTAATGTATCAAATTTATAAAACTCTTTGGTTTGATCTCTTTGAAAACCAAGCCATTCATACAATCTAATTGCATCTGACATTTTATCTGTAGTATGCAAATAAAGAGACTCAGCTCCTTTTTGTTTAGCATACTCTATACTTACTTTTAACAGTTCTTTTGCCACACCTTTTCCTCTAGCAGAAGGATGCACTGCCAACAAACGTACAATAGGAGTATCGATTTCTAACTCGGGCAAACCATATGCTTCTTTAGATGAAGAAAAAATTTGTAATGTTCCTAGAATTTCATCGTTGCTTTTCGCTACTAAAACGCGGTCTAAATTAGGGTTGTCTAATGAAGTTCTAATCTCCCCAATATACGTATTCCAAACTTCCTCATTTTCATAACTATCTTTATATTGTTCATAGCTTTTCACTAAAACTTCACGTGTTGCATCCTTTTCTTGTTCTAACAAGACATCTATCGCGATAATACTCCCCATCATTCCTGACCCCTTTCTAGTTACATTTAAATTGCACTATTAGTATAGGATTTCGCCTTTTTCTCCACAGCATAAGATACCCATTCTATAATTGCTGTAATAATCCAGTATAAAAGACCGGCTGCTATGAAAGCCTCCAAAAACTTTAGATTTTTGGAAGCGATTATATTTGCAGCACCTGTAATTTCTTTTTGAGATACTAGAAAAGCAATTGAAGTAGTATGTAAAAAGCCGATTATTAAGTTTGTAAAATTAGGAATAGACTGAGCTAATGCCTGAGGTAAAATAATTCTTTTCAGTACTTGAAATGTATTCATCCCTATTGCATACGCTGCCTCTATTTGCCCCTGAGATACACTAGATATCCCTGATCGAATAATCTCAGATAAGTAGGATCCCGCTGTTAAAGATAAAGCGGTTATGACAAACAAGACAATAGGAATAGAGTTAGATTGAATAGGTAAATGTAAATATTTAATTAATATATCCAGTAATAAAGGTACACCAAAATAAATTAACATAATGTGCATAATTGCAGGAGTTCCTCTAAAGAAAGAAACATAACCATTAGCTATTCGACCTAAAAACCTCAAATTATATGCTCTAATCATTGCAACAGATATTCCGATAAAAAACCCAATAATAATAGGTGTAAATGTAAGAATTAGAGTTAACGGGGCAGCTTTTAATAATTCTTTGAATGCAATCCAGATAAAAGGAAAGTCAATTGTCATATTACTTTACACCCCTTCTCAAATAGTAGCTGTTTCATGTGGTTGATAACGATTTAAATATCTCTCGGAAATTTTAAATACTTTCTCTAAAATCACCACAACAATGTAATAAACAATTGCTAACGAAATATACACTTCTAAAGCATGTGCAGTTGAAGCGATTAACGTCTCGCCCCTCCCCATCATATCCATTACACCAATTGTAAAAGCTAGAGAAGTATCCTTTAAAGAACCTATTATAGAATTTGAAATATTAGGAAATGCGATTCTAATTGCTTGTGGAAATATAATTCTATAGAAATTTTGAAAACGAGTCATTCCTATTGAATAGGCTGCTTCCGTTTGACCATAATTGATGGCTGAAATGGCACTGCGGAATATCTCTGCAAAAATTGCTCCATTGCTTAGTGAATAAGTAATAATAACGAAATAGAGTGCATCCATTCTTGTAATATCTATATTCCATATCATTAAAACTGCTGGTAGCCCATAGTAGACAAGGAATAACTGAATAAGTATAGGTGTACCTCTAATAAATGATATATATAAAGTAATCAATTGCTTTAATATTGGCATATGAAACAATTTTGGTATCGCCGCAACTATACCAATTAAAATGCCAAGTATTATAGAATAAATTAAAATTTCTAGAGTTATACCCAAGTATTTTATTAATGTAGGAATAAATTCAATAATTAATGCCGGATCAAATACTTTCCCCATCCACTCGCTTCCTTCCAAACTATTATTTAAAACTCAACAGAATAATCTGCTCCTAGCCATTTCTCGCTCAATTTGCTAACAACTCCCTCTTTCTTTAACTCTCTAAGTGCCTCATCCACTCTATTTGAAAGTGTTGTTTCATCCTTATTGAGTAAGAAATACACTTTAGAATTTAGTAATGTTTCCCCAACTACTTTTTGCTGTGCATCTGCTTGCTCATTATAAAATTCAGCTGCAAATGGTGTTGAAATAATAGCATCTATACGTTTTGTTTTAAGTTGATTGATAATATCAGTTGTGTTAGTTCCGTAATTGATCTTTGCTCCTAAATTATGTTTTTTATTGTATTCTTCAATGAAAACGGCTGAATTACTAGTTGGAGTAACACTAATTTTTTTTCCTGCTAAATCATTAATTGATTTAATATCATTATTGCCTTGATGAATAGTTACCTTTAACGGAAAAACATTATATGGTTCTTTATTAAACAAAAACTTTTCTTCTCTTTCTTTATTCACTTCCATTTGATGCGCGATAAGGTCAATTTTTTTAGTTTCTAAGCTTAATAACAGATTTGAAAACTCCATCGTCTTAAATTCGAATTCATATTCCGGTAACTTTTCATCTATCGCTTTTACAATTTCGATATCGTATCCCGTCAACTTTCCTTTATCATTTATAAAACAGATATTTGGAAACTGAGTACCCGTACCAACAATGATTTTCTGAACCTTTGTTGAACTTCCTTTATTATCATCCACTGACTCTGCCTTTGATGAGCAAGCACTCAATAAAGCTATTACAAATAATAGACCCCATAACCATAGTTTCTTCATAATTTTCCCTCCCACTTAAATAACTAAATGTCCATTTGTTTACTTGGTTTTAATCCAAAACTAATACTTCATCTAATGCTTCTTGTAAATGCTCTATTCCTACTTCCGTTACTCCACGATATACATTTCCTTGACCAATTTCTACAACAGGTACGTGACGTACACCATATTTTACATCTAAAATATCTCTTAATTGATCATTATTAGTGACATCCACTGTTTTATAAGCTAACTCTTTCTCAACTAAATATTTTTTTACATCATCACAATAGCTACAGCCTTGTTTTGACCAAATGATAATAGATATATTTTCAGTTTCAGACATGCTAACTCCCCCGGAATATAATATTTTTTTAATAGCTATTATATCGATACTTCTTTGCGTACCATTGTTGCTAAGGATTTTGGACTTAATAATTCAAAGGACTTTAAACGCTCTTCACTTTTAGGTATAGGTGTATGTAAAATAAACTCATCTATACTGTATAACTGATGCAGTTGGTCTAGCGCACTCTTTACTTCAGTAGCTGTGCCAGCAATGATATTCGCTGCATATTCCTTCACCTCATAATCCTGACCAGACTCTTGGCCGAATTTGTCTGCTGCTTCATACGAATTTAAAGTCAAACTACGTCCACTAGCTAAATGTACTTTTACAATCTTTTGGTTCTCAGCTAAAATTCTTGCTTCTTGTGAAGTAGGTGCTGCAATTGTTGCTACAGCTACAATGAATTTTCCATTCGTATTATTTTCCTTATAGACTTTTGATGCCTCAGCAATAATACTGTCGTCACTATTAATAAAGCGTGCAAATACAAATGTTATTCCTAATTCCCTAGCTAATTTTGCACTGTTTGAACTTGCACCTAACAAATATAATTCCTGTTTATTAGGTGGTATTGGAGTAGCTTGAATTCCTGCTAGTGGGTGCGTCGCGGGAATTTTGTTATCTATTAACTGCTGTAAGAATATTAAACGTTCCTCAAAATCTTCACCATTATTAACAGTGCCATATTGTAGAGCTTTCGTTGATAAAGGTAACCCACCTGGTGCTTTACCAATCCCTAAATCTACACGTCCCGGTTCTAGAGTAGATAATACATGAAAGTTTTCTACTACTTTATATGGACTATAATGCTGAAGCATCACACCTCCAGAACCAATTCTAATTCTTTTTGTTTTAGCTAATAAGTAAGATACCAATACTTCAGGGGATGAGCCTGCAACATCAACTGAATTATGATGTTCTGATACCCAAAATCGCTCATATCCCCAATCTTCTGCAAGTTGTGCTAGTTTTACTGACTGTTGCAAAACGTCATGATTAGAAGACCCTTCAATGACTGGACTTTGATCAAGAATTCCAATTTTATACGCCATCGTTCCAACTCTCCTCTTTTTTTCTCAAATGGAATAATCCAACTCTGGAGTCATCCTTTTTAAGAATTGTCTTGTACGTTCTTCTTTCTGCTCAACAAATATATTGTTTGGTGTCCCTTCTTCTACTACAACACCATTATCCATAAAAATAATTCTGTCAGATATTTCTCTAGCAAAATTCATTTCATGAGTCACGATAATCATCGTTTTTCCTTCTTTAGCAATTTTAGCGATTACTTCTAATACCTCTCCGACTAATTCTGGGTCTAAGGCCGATGTAGGCTCATCAAATAAAATAACATCGGGATTTAAAGCAAGTGCCCTAGCAATTCCCACACGTTGTTGCTGCCCTCCTGATAATTGACTAGGATAGGAATCTATTTTATTTTTTAGCCCTACTTTTTGTAGCACTTCTAATGCGATTTCTTTCGATTCCTTTGCGTTTCTTTTTTGTACTACAATTAAACCTTCCATTACATTTTGCAGTACTGTTTTATGTTGAAATAAGTTATAGCTTTGAAAAACCATCGCAGATTTTTTTCGCAAAGTATTAATTTCCTTTTTATTTACCTTACCAGAATTAATAGAAATATCACCGAGTGTTATAGTGCCGCCATCTGGCCTTTCTAAATAATTTAGACATCTTAAAAGTGTTGTCTTTCCAGATCCACTCGGTCCTAAAATCGAAATAATCTCTCCCTTATCGACCTTGATATTAATTCCTTTTAGCACTTCATTATGCCCAAAACTTTTACGTAACTCTTTAATATCAATCATCTAATACCTCCTCTCCATACTTTAATCAAAAATCATTATTATTCAAATTGAATAACTAGGTATTAATCTAAAAATTTTAAACAGTTTGCTTTATATAGCGGCTTTGTTTAAATGGCAATCCTAAATTCCCTCTTAAAGTATCAGCTTCATAGTCCTCTCGATAAATACCGCGTTGTTGTAAAATTGGTACAACTTTATCAACAAAATCATTCAATGCGTCTGGCAATGTAGCTGCTATAATAAAGCCATCTGCTCCGCGCTCCTCAAACCATAGCTGTACTAAATCCGCAATTTTGTCTGGTGTACCGATAAATTGTGTACGTGGTGTTGCTTCTCGTAACGCAATTTGACGTAAAGTTAATTTCTGCTCGATTGCTTCTTTTTTTATACGGTCTGTATGACTACGGAAGCTATTTGCACCTATATCTCCTAAATCAGGGAATGTTTTATCTAGTGGATATTGAGAAAAGTCGTGATGATCAAAGTAACGCCCCAAGTATGCTAGTGCTCGTTCAATAGACACTAAATTTGCTAATTCCTCATATTTTCTTTCTGCTTCCTCTTCAGTATCACCAATAATCGGAGAGATACCTGGCAAAATAACAACCTCATCAGGATTACGACCAAAAGTCTTAACTTGATCTTTAACGTCCTGGTAAAACCCTTGTGCTTCCTGCAAAGTTTTAGCCATTGTGAAAATCGCATCGGCATCTTTAGCTGCTAAACGTTTTCCTGCTTCCGAAGAACCTGCTTGGAAAATGACTGGCTGCCCTTGCTTTGTGCGACCTATATTCAATGGTCCTTGTACAGAGAAGAATTCTCCTTGATGATTAAGTTGGTGTAACTTAGATGGGTCAAAAAATTGGTCATTTTCTTTATCCCCAACAAATGCATCATCATCCCAAGAATCCCAAAGACCTGTTGTAACCTCTAAATACTCTTCCGCAATGCGATAACGTTTTGCATGGTCAGGGTGTTCATCGACAGTTTTATTGTAATTTAATGCTGTGTTCTCTAATGGGGTTGTTACGACATTCCAACCTGCACGACCATTGCTAATATGATCAAGTGAAGCAAATTGACGTGCAATAGTAAACGGTTCGCTATAAGAAGTCGAGACTGTACCAACAAGACCTATTTTTGAAGTAACCGCAGCTAACGCTGACAAAATAGTTATCGGCTCAAAACGATTCAAGAAATGTGGGATTGATTTCTCATTTATGAATAGACCATCTGCTATAAATACTAAATCAAATTTCCCTTTCTCTGCCTTCTGCGCCTGTTGCGTATAAAAATCCAAATTTATACTTGAATTTGTTAACACTTTTGGATGACGCCATCCTGAAATATTACCACCAACACCATGAATAATCGCACCGAATTTGATTTCTCGTTTTTCAGCCATACTAATACCTCCCATTTTCAATTCCGCATAATTTTTAATTACAAGTTAACTGATAAGAATTATACGTTTTCTAATTGTGGATAATACTAACATTTTTCTTATAGGGCTGACAAGAGTAATAATGATAGGAAAAATTAATAATTGATTAAAAATTTCTATCAATCTATTTTTCATTATAGAAATGCATTTATAGAGCGATTTATATCCTTACGCAGTAGTTCCACCGCTTCACTTTGAAAATATGTTAAATAGACATGTTGCTTAATCAACAACAAATGAGAAGTATCTATTTCTACTAATTCACCTCTTGCAAGCTCATCTTTCACACATAAATTAGGTAAGAACCCAATACAATGTTTATTTTTTATGAGTGATTTTGCTACTTCTAAGTGATCTACTTTAAATTCAATAAGAGGTTCTACCTGCTCTACCTCAAACAATTTATAAATCAAATTCCAATCAAAAGCACCACACTCAAAAAACACCATTGGTTCCTCTGCAAGTACTTTTGCGGTGATTATTTTCTTACCTAATAAAGCATGGCCAGGACTAACGATCAATCTCACTGAATTATCAAGCATACTATCTTGTTGAATACCTTCACTTGTTAACCGTTTCATAAAAGCCATATCAATTTGCTTATTCAACAACTTTTCTAATAGCACATCATTTGTAGCAGATACAAATTTAAAGCGTAACTCAGGATTTTGCGTTTTCCAAAAGGACAAAGCAAATGGAATAAAGTATTGAGAAGTTATAATATTTGCCCCAATTACAATTTCATGCTGATTCTCCCGATGTTTCATCTGCTGTTTTCCATCATTAAATGTTTGGATTATTTGCTGAGCATATGGAATAAAATCCTTCCCCTGCTGAGTTAGTATTACTCCTCTTCCTTGCCTTTCAAATAATTCAGTATTCAATTCACGTTCCAATGTTTTAATCCGTGCTGAAACTGTAGGCTGTGATAAGAATAACGCCTTCGATGCTTTATGAAAACTCTGCAAATGCACGACATACATAAAGGCTTCTAAATGATCAATATTCATCTATTTACCTCCCTTTATTATTCCATTTTTCAGTCTTAGTGTACTCGAAAAAGAAAGTAAATACTATGTAATCATCATTCTTGCAGTTACAGCAATTTTGCAGTATTATATGAATACAGGCTGCATTGTTCGTAATCATATTAAGTTTTAACCTTTAAGCTGTAAAAGGGAGTTTTAATTGAGGAAGGATTGGCATGCCGCATTCCATTGTTAATGCGGACAAACATGAAACCCTCTGCGAACACCCACTTTGAGGAGTGGTGGTTTAAAACTTTCAATATTAAAAAATTACGGCATACGCGGCTTATTAACTTTAAATTATCTAACCAGTTTCCTTTATGGAGGCTGGTTTTTTATATTTTATTACATCCTTCTAATACTTACTTTACGTCTAATTTTCATTAATAAAAAAACGTTCAAAAGTACCGTATCTGTACTTGTTTAAACGTTTTCATTGAATTTTTATTTAATTATATTATTCCTACGATGCTTTCCTTTTCGCATCAATCATATATTTATTACATATGCTGTTTTGCTTTGTCATACTTTTTCTTTTTTTATATTCCATCAAATAATTTCCGTGAAATTCTGCGCCTTTTCATCCAATGCTTCAGCAGAAGTTGATATTTCTGTAAAGTCTTGTATTGCTACATTGATTTGATCATGCGTCTGCTCCACACTTTGGGACACTCGATTTATACTTCCTGTTACTTTTTCAATTTCCAAAGTAATTCCTTCAACATTGTCTCTCACTTCGGAAATTGAATGAGCTACTTTTTCAGACAGTTTTCTTACTTCCTTTGCAACAACATCAAAACCTCGACCATGCTCTCCTGCCCTAGCAGCTTCAATTGCCGCATTTAATGCTAATAGATTTGTTTGGGAAGCAATTTCACGAATAGTTTTCACGATTCCTTTAATAGAATCAGCCTGACTTTGTAAACTCACTAAATTAACTGTATTTTCCTCTGATTCTCTTGCTATACGATTAATCGTCTCACGCAATTCATGACTTCTCATTATTCCGGCTTCGGATCGATTATGAAGCTGTTTGGACATGCCTTTTAAATCGTCGGCTACTTCCACAATCATGTTCTGACGTTCTGTTATATTAGTAGCTATTTTTGATACACCTACTATTTTATTACTATTTTCAGCAAATATAGGCATATACGTAGCTTCTAACCATATTCGATTACCCGATGCATCCATCCGCTCAATTTTATCTTGAAAGCTTCTCCCAGATAGTAGACTTTTCCAAAATCGTTCATAGGATCCACTGTTTACGAAGGATGGAAAGCAAAATTCTTTATGATTCTTTCCGTACATTTCTTCCACACTATAACCTAATGTTTGTGCAAAAAGATTATTTACGTATGCCACTTTTCGATTCAAATCAAAACGTATTATTGCTAAATTATTTTCAATGGCTTTCACTACAAGTTCGTCTGTCACCTGATTCTCCAACACATTCATATTATTCAACCCCTTATATTTGAATATTCATGTCATTATTACTCAATGTATTTCACTTTAATTTAACTATGAAAAGGCCATCTAAGTTGATTGAATATATTTTCCATCCTCGTTCCAACATACCAACTCTGCGATATATCTAACATTATTTAATGATTCTATTGCCTACTAAATAGTTCAATTATGTAAATCTTATATTCTATAAATATTTTAGAATTTCCCTTTCAAAACTATACGGCTTATCTTTTGAGCCAAAACGGTGAACAATTTCTCCATTTTGATTCACTAAAAATTTTGTAAAATTCCATTTTATGCTTTTCCCTAAGAAACCTTTTGAATGAGAAGTAACATGAATTGTGGACTAAATCCGCATTTTGTTGCTGTATTAACTATTAACATAACCTTTCCTTTATAACGATCCAAGCTATATTTCGTCCCATCATCCAATCTCACATCAATTTCTTAAATACTCACATTGATCCCTCATCTCATTTAATTGTGTTAATAACTCGTTTAATTCGTTTAACCGTGATTTCAATACCCCGTCTTGCACTATTAATGTTTCACATTCCGATACTTTATTGAGAATTTCTTCGGTTATTAAAGATTCTTGTATTTGTGCTTTTTCTGTAAGCGACACAATAATTGCTCGCTTATCTTGAGTAGAAATTTCCTTTGTCACCCATCCTTTATCAACTAACTTATTAATTATCGGATTTAGTGTCCCTATGCCTAAACACACCTTTTCACTAAGCTGTTTTACTAATAAGTGATCCTTCTCCCAAAGAGCTAAAAGTACCAAATATTGTGGATATGTTAAGTCAAAAGCCTCTAAAATTTGGCGATATAATTTTGTAAATTGATTTGCTGCTTTATAAACTTCAAAACAAAGCTGGTTGTCTAATTTAAATAATTTATTCACATTACTCTCTCCATAAATATATATCGTGTACGATATATATTTTATTTTATATTTGATGAAATGTAAATTTTTAGTCAAAACATCTTTTCCAATTCTATAATGAAGACTTTTTCTTTATGTAACTGTGGATGAAAACGGATGAGCAATAAAAACAATTTACCTTCGTCTAAATCCATCTGTTTCAAGTACAACAGAAACCCTTTGCCTCCACTTAGATTCTGGAAATAATGTATTAACCAATACCGTAGATTTAAACTAAACAATTGATAAGTTGGTCACCTTAGAAGCAATAAAATATTTATAGAACCAATTTGGGAGGGAAACCTTCACATAGGTTCTATTTATCTCTACTTTAATACTTGCAAATACTTTTCCATTCCTTCACTAAGCATGTAAAATAATTTATAGCATAATAATTCTATAGAGGAGGCCTTTCATGCTAAAACGTTTAGTCATTACTGGCTACAAGGCACATGAGCTAGGTATTTTTAATGATCAACACCCAGGTATACCGATTATAAAGAAGGCATTACATAATCAATTGATTTCCTTAATTAACGATGGATTGGAATGGGTTATTTTAAGCGGTCAACTTGGTGTAGAAATTTGGGCAGCAGAAGTTGTACAAGAACTGCAAATTGAATATCCAGATGTAAAATATGCAATTATCACACCATTTCTGGATCAACAAAAAAATTGGAATGAACAAAAACAAGAAAAATACGATATGATTGCTGCAAAAGCAAACTTTGTCACGAGTTTAACTAAGCGATCATATGAAGCCCCTTGGCAATTTATCGAGAAAAATAAATTTCTTATAAAAAATTCAGACGGTATTCTCATTATTTATGATGAAGAAAACGATGGTTCTCCTAAATATATAAAAAAGCTTGCCGAACTGTATGCCGAGAAGCATGATTACACGATTCTCAACATTAACGCCTATGATCTACAGGTTGTTGCAGAAGAAGAACAGATGAAAGAATGGGAGTAGTTTTTAGAGGAGAGTTTTTTAGTTCTCAATGAAATCGTAACTCCACACACAATCACAATTCCACCTAATAATTGAAATAATTCAATTGGCGTTCTCAGTACAATTAAACCAAAAATATTACTATAAAAAGTTATGACGCCAAGTGGCATCGATTTTGATAGTTGTTGAACAAAAATGAGGGAAATAGAAAAGGATAACATTATTACTGTTATTAATAGCTCACCTTTACCAAAATGGACTGTCACAAAGGAACCATTCGTTATGACTAACCAATCATCAAGTAGGGCAGCTAATGAGCCGAACCAAAATACTTTTTTCTTTCGCGCTAAAAAAAGGCTACAGATAAGATGGCCGTCAATATAGGGGATAACGATAAAATAAGAGCAGCTTTTACCGGTTCTGAATATTGTAAACTAGCATAAAAACTCCATTGATTGAGGGTAATACCAATAAGCCCTGCAATAGCTAATATTAGAAACCCCTTTTTAGATAGCCTAAAATTTCTTACTTCTCTAAAAGTAATGCTCCATAAAAATAGCACTATAAAAATTCCTCATAAATGCAATCACACTTGGAGCAAATACATTCACTAATATTGCACCAAAAATAAAATTACTGCCCCAAGCAATAACACAACAAAATAAAATGAAATACGTAACTAATTGATTTTTCATATAAATACATTTCTATAATTTTTCATCTTTTATGAAAAGCTAAGAGGATATCCTCTAGGAAAAGAAACAATCACCGTTTCCTTTCAGGCTATCCTCTCATTATTTATACAAATTGACCATTCACCATAACAGTTCGCTTAAGTGGCTTTCGAGCAACTACTTCTGCTGAAGAAGCGGCATCAAAGAAAACAAAGTCTGCATCATCCTGCACATTCGGCCAAACTTTTTGACCATTCTGATCTAAAGCTGTAATTCCTCCTGTAATCCATTTCAAAGCATTTCTAAGTGATTTCTCATCAATTTTACTCGTTAACTCACAAAAACGTGTAACTTTTTCTAGAACGTCCCCAGAGCCATAAGGACTCCAAGAATCAAAGAATCCATCACAACCAAAATTTACTTTTACTCCATATCGATCCAGTAAATCGATTGGTGGAATAACTCTCTTTAAGTTAATAGGAATGGTGGACATAATAGCAACATTATTTTCTGCTAAACGTGTTGCAATTTTCTCTTGTTCAGGAATAGATATATCACCTAAACAAAACGAATGGCTTAATGCTGTACGCCCATAATAATTTGCATCCTCAATAATGTCTACCCATTTATCCACTGTATAATAGCCTACATGTCCGCCATCATGAAGATGAATATCAACATCTGCATCAAATTCTGTAGCTATATTCATAGTTTCATATAAAGATTTTTCAATTGCATTATCAATTCCTGCTGGGTCTAATCCCCCAACCATTGTTGCTCCACTTCGCATCGCTTCTCTAATTAAAGCAGGAACATGATCTCGAAGTAAACCATGTTGTGGGAAAGCAATAATATCTGCAGTTACTTTACCTTTAAATGTATCAAGTGCTGCAATAACACCCTCTAAATTTTTTAGTCCTATATAAGGATCAATATTAACGTGTGTACGAATATGTGTCGCGCCATTTGCTAAGATTGTTTCAATCATTTTTGTCGCTCTCTGCTGTGTAGAATCAGCAAGTAAAGGTAGTTCGCTTGCCTCATGTGCTAATCGTTCTTTTAAGTTGGACACAGGTGTACAAGCTCTCCATCCTAAAGACATATATGTTTTATCAAGATGATTATGCATCTCTTTAAATGTTGGAACGGCTAGTTTTTCTTTCATATCGATACTACTTTCATTTAAAGGAATGTTCTCAGAAGTAGATATTAATTTTGCTATTTTACCCTCTGTTATTTGAATATGGAATAATGCTGTTTCAGTTTCAACTGTGCCATTTGGTAAGACTCTTTCTCCTACTTCTAATTTCACATTTGAAAGCCATTGTACGTTACTCATTATTACCCCTCCTGTCCTACTAGTTCTTCATTTGTGAAAATAAGTTGACCTTGTGAAATAACATGTGCAATTGGTCTTCTTCTTGCTACAGCCTGTGCTGAGCACTCTGCATCAAGTAATACTATATTCGCTAAATCTCCCACTTGTGGCCAAACTCTCATACCTACATCATTTAGTGGTGTAATTCCACCTGATGCATATTTCCAGCAACGACTAAGTGAGTATTCATCAATACATTTAAATCTTTCAGCAAATGTATTTAACTTTTCTACAGTATTCCCTGTCCCAAATGGTGACCAGTGATCTGTTAAACTATCGTGTCCAAGCGACACTTTCACCCCATTATCATATAAGTATGGAATTGGAATAGTTGTTCGACCAATTGGCACCGTTGAAGTTACATCGATTTGAGCATCTGCTAAAGTCGCCGTTAATGCTTCTAACTCTTTACCTTCTAGATCACCTAAAGCCATTGCATGACTAATTGTCACTTGTCCAACTTTGTTAGCTTCTTTCGTTAATTTCGCCAATTGATAGAATTCAAAAGCACCAAGTGTATTTGGATCATGAATATGCATATCGATACCAGTTCCTGCTTCCACTGCTATATCCATAGTTACTTGCAATGATTTATCTATATCACGGTCAATAACAGAAGGATCCAATCCACCAACTAATGTGGCACCCATTTTCATCGCTTCACGTATTAATGGTTCAACTCCCGAACGTAATAATCCATGCTGAGGAAACGCTACAATATCATAAGTAACTTGTCCTTCAAATTTTTGAAATGCTTCTTTCGTAATTTCTATATGCTTTGTACCAATTTGAGGATCAACATTGCAATGTGACCTTATGTGGGTATGACCTTGAGAGATGAGTAATTGAATCATATTTTCTGCACGATGAAGTGCAGTTGGAAGTTGAGCAGGAAGCAGTTCTTCCTCCTCTTCAATTCTCGTTAATATACCTTTAGTTATTGACTTGCATGCCTTCCATGGCCCGCTAAAATATGTTTTATCCACATGAATATGCATATCTCTAAATGCAGGCATTAATAAAGCTTCTTGTGCATCTAAAATTTCGATATTTGAAGCTTGTATATCTTTTCCTATTTCAATTACTTGTCCGTTCGTAATTAATACATCAAATAACTCTGTTTGTGTACTTACAATATGACCATTTATATAGCTAAAACCTGTTTCTAACTTAGCGTTTTTTATCAATAGATTCTGCATTACTTACTACCTCCTATATGAATAAAACCAAATTTGCTACAATGAGCAACGAATTGGACGCAAATTCCGCTCATTTTGTAAATCATATACTATTGTCGCTATATTCGCTATTTTCTGCAATTAATAGTTTCATAATTAATATAATATGGACGTAGGGCCTATCCTAATTTCAAAATTTTTTATAGGTTTTTATGATTTACAACTAGCTTGATACTAATATTAGTGATGGCAAAATTAAAAAGCTATTCCACAAGTGTTTAACACTTATGGAATAGCCTTAAATTGCTACTCTTTGTTTCCATCTAATACTTTTAACGTTTTTTTGTTAGCCTTCCAGCTCCAATACGTTGCGAGTAATGGACCCGAAATATTGTGCCATACACTGAAAATCGCACTCGGAACTGCAGCTAATGGACTGAAATGGGCAACTGCTGATGCTGCTCCTAGACCGGAATTTTGCATTCCTACTTCTATAGATATTGCTTTTTGATCTTCATAATTCAATTTCAGTGCTTTTGCAATTAAGAATCCAAATAGTAACCCTAAACCATTGTGTAAAATAACAACAGCGAATATTAATAGCCCTGTTTCTAAAATTTTATCACGACTACCACCTACAACAGCAGCTACAATCATTACTATCGCAATAACAGAAATGAAAGGCATAACACCAATTGCAGCATCTGTTTTATTTTTGAATATTAATTTTACAACAACGCCTAAAATAATTGGGATTAACACAATTTTAACAACAGAGATGAACATATCACTTGCTGATACTTTTAGCCACTCACTAGCTAGTAAAAATACAATAGTTGGTGTCAAAAGTGGCGCAAGTAGAGTCGTAATAGATGTGACAGTTACAGATAACGCTGTATTCCCTTTCGCTAAAAAAGTCATAACATTTGAAGCTGTCCCCCCTGGGCATGCTCCAACTAAGATGACGCCTATTGCGACTTCTGGAGATAAATTAAAACCTTTTGCTAGTATGTATGCTAATGATGGCATGACTATAAATTGCGATAAAACACCGACTATAACCCCTTTTGGCTGTTTCAATATCAATTTGAAGTCTCCTATAGATAATGTCATCCCCATACCAAACATGACAATCCCTAATAATAATGAGATATAAGGGCCAATCCACGTAAATTGCTCTGGAGCGTATAATGCTAGACCTGCAACTACCAAGACCCATATGGCGAAAGTATCGCCAACAAATTTCCCGGTCTTTTCTATCGTCTGTATGTTACTTACCTCCTTTACAATTTTATTAGATTATATGCTAGAGATTTTAATTTATCATACAAAATTAATGCTCTAGTTTATAATCCCTGTTTTTTAGTGATATATGAAAAAAAAAGATACACCACTATAAAGAAGTGATGTACCTTAAAATAATAGTAAACTTTCTAATCTACTAATTCTTCCTTTGATTCTTCTCTTCTCCATGGGATCATATTAAAAATAATATTTAATACGATAGCAGTTACACTTCCTGCAACAATACCGTTACTTGTTAGGATTTGAACGCTAGAAGGTAAGACTTTGAAGATATCTGGAACAACTGTAACACCAAGGCCCATGCCGATTGCACAAGCGATAATCATTGAATTACCTTCAGATTGATTGATCGTTGTACTTAACATTTTAATACCTTGAGCAATAACCATCCCGAACATTGCAATCATAGCTCCACCTAGTACAGGCGTTGGAATGATTGTCGTTAATGCTGCCACTTTAGGCAAAAAACCTAATGTCACTAAGAAACCACCTGTGACGAAAATAACATTACGTGTACGTACGCCTGTCATTTGTAGTAACCCAACATTTTGAGAAAATGCTGTGTATGGGAATGAGTTGAAAAGACCACCAATAATAGAAGCTAAACCTTCAGAACGATAACCACGAGCTAAATCCTTTTCTGTCACAGGTTGCTTACATATATCACTAAGTGCAAAGTAAGAACCTGTCGACTCTACTAAAGATACTAATGCTACAAGTGTCATCGTAACGATTGGTTCCCAATGGAATGTTGGTGTGCCAAAATAGAATGGCTGAACCATTTGCAAAAAGTCAGCTTCAATCACTGGAGTAAAGTCAACTTTACCCATGAAGATTGCTGCAATTGTTCCGAGTACTAATCCTATTAAAATAGAAATTGCACGAGCAAATCCCTTTGTGAATCGATAAATTAAAACAATAGTAATCAATGTTCCAAATGCTAACGCGATGTTAGGAGCAGAACCGAAATCCTTAGCTCCTTGGCCACCACCCATATTGTTAATAGCAACTGGTATTAAAGTGATTCCTATAATTGTTACAACTGAACCAGTGACAACTGGTGGGAAAAAACGTACTAACTTTCCAAAAAAACTTGCAATCAATACTACAATTAGTCCTGAAGCAATGACAGAACCATAAATTGCGGATAAGCCATATCCTTTACCAATTGCAATAATTGGCGCTACTGCCGTAAAGGTACAGCCTAGAACGATTGGTAAACCTATACCAAAAAACTTACCACGTACCACTTGTAATAGTGTTGCAATACCGCACATCATAATATCAATGGAAACTAAATACGTTAATTGCGTTGAATCAAACCCTAAAGATTTACCAATGATTAAAGGAACTAGAATAGCCCCTGCATACATTGCTAATAAATGCTGTATCCCAAGTGTCACTAATTTCAGGTTTTTCATCGAGCCAAGTCTCCTTCGGCAAATGTTACTTTACCGTCTTCCAAAGATGAAATGATTGCTAAAGAATCAATACGAATACCTTTTTCACGAAGTAGCTTACCACCATCTTGGAAACCTTTTTCTATGACAATACCTACGCCACTAGCAGTTGCACCTGCTTGTCCAACGATATCAAGTAAGCCTTTCACAGCTTCTCCATTCGCTAAGAAATCATCAATAATTAGTACAACATCATCTGATTTCAAGAAATCTTTTGATACAGAAATTTCATTTGTTTCATTCTTTGTAAATGAATGAACTTTTGAAGAATATAAATTTCCTGCTAAAGTTAAAGATTTACGTTTACGAGCAAAAACTACGGGTATACCTAAAATAAGACCGGCCATAGTAGCTGGTGCAATACCTGAAGATTCGATTGTAACGATTTTTGTTAAACCTGCATCTTTATAGCGATTCGCAAACTCTTGACCGATGTCTTGCATAAGTTTCGGATCAATTTGATGATTCAAGAAAGAATCAACTTTTAATACTGTGTCTGATAATACTTTACCGTCTTGTACAATTTTGTCCTGCAGTGCCTTCAAGTTTAGGCGCTCCCTTCTTTTCCTAGCGGTTTCTAAATTTTGTACTATATTAATCATTAATACTCGTTTGTATCAACTAGAATATAATAAAAAAACTCAGAAACCATGCATCCATTCTTACTACGAGTGGAGCAAAGTCCCTAGAGCTAAAAGTTCTTTGGGTATAGAAAAACAATATCATTAGATATTTGCTCTCTACATCAGTGCCTCTCATAGTCAGTTTGTTTACGGCAAACCGGTAGAAACTTGCGAGCCTTATTCTCGCTATTATATGAGTGAATGCTATTAAGATTTTCGTTATAGAATGTTCCTATTATAGCACTCAAATTTTGAATTTCAATCCTTACAAATAATGAAAGACTATTCAATCTTTTTCACGTTTTTAAAGCACTAAAACAAAAGGAACTATGTGGTATTTAACTAGTTCCATTTATTTAAATATTCTATTTATTACGGCTCAGTAAATTATAACTTATGCTATAATTCCATTTAAGATATTTTACAAAAAAATACAATTTCAAGGAGTTGGAGATGAGATATGGGCAAATGTCCTAAATGTGACGGAAACGAAATGAAAAAAGGGGTACTTCACAGTGGTGCTGTAATGCTTCAAATGGTACCAGCAAGCAATATTAGAGGCAAATCCTCACCTATATCTGCAGAATATTGTAGTGATTGTGGATACATTGAAACTCTTTATGTCACTGAACCTAAGAATTTGAAATAACTTTCCTTATTCCAATATTGATTTAAATGCCATTCAGATAATTTATTAATTTACTCCCCATAAACACATTCACGCTTGTTAATTATATTGTAAATGAGTGTGAATTAATAAAACAAAAAACTACGTAGCTTAGAGGCTACGTAGTTTTTTTAGGTTAACGGTGACTATCAAAGTCACAATCTTCTAGTTTGACGATTTTCGTTTTATGAACAATTTTATAGCCGAACCAAATGGCTAAGAAAATTGGTAACCCGATATATGAAACAAGGATACCGTACCAATCGATATGGTCGCCTGTAAATGCTGTATAGTTTTGGCCAACAACGACGATTGCACAAAGTACAAAGGCGAAGATCGGACCGAATGGGAACCATTTTGCTTTATAAGGTAATTCGTTCAAATCGCGACCTTGTACAATATAGGCTTTACGGAATCGGTAATGACTTACTGCAATCCCTAGCCAAGCTACAAACCCACACATACCTGATGCATTTAACAACCAAATGTAGACAACACCATCACCAAAGAATGATGCGATAAATGATACACAAGCAACTAAACAAGTTGCTACTAATGCAGCCATCGGAATACCGCGTTTGTTTAGTTTAGTAAACATTTTAGGTGCTTTACCATCTTTAGCAAGCTCCCAAAGCATACGTGATGACGCATATAAACCAGAGTTTCCTGAAGATAAAATAGCCGTTAAAATGATCGCATTCATAACTGAAGCTGCAAACGCGATACCTGCATTTTCAAATACTAATGTGAACGGACTTACTGTAATATCACTACTAGCTAAACGTTCATCAGTAAATGGAATTAATAAGCCAATTGCTAAAATCGCTAAAATGTAGAATAACAGAATACGCCAGAAAACTTGACGAACAGCTTTCGGAATACTTTTTCCTGGATCGTCTGTTTCTCCAGCAGTAATCCCTAGTAGTTCTGTTCCTTGAAATGAGAAACCTGCTGCTAAGAAAATACCAAACATTGCGAAGAAACCACCATGGAATGGACCATCTTCAATGAAGAAGTTTTTGAATCCAACTGGGTCTTGTCCACCCATTAAACCAAATACCATCAAGAAGCTGACGATGATAAAGACGACAATTGTAACGACTTTAATAAGTGAAAACCAATATTCACTTTCACCAAAGCTTTTAATCGACAAGACATTTAAAGTGAAGATGATTACTAAAAACCCTGCGGTCCAGACGAATGATGATACATCAGGGAACCAAAATTTCATAATTAATGATACAGCTGCAATTTCAGCTGCGATTGTAATTGCCCAGTTATACCAGTAGTTCCAACCAAGAGCAAAACCTAGTGCTGGGTCAACGAATTTAGATGCGTAAGTACTAAACGAACCAGATACAGGCATAAATGCTGCCATTTCCCCTAAGCTTGTCATTAAGAAGAACACCATAATACCAATTAAAGAATATGCTAATAACGCTCCACCTGGACCTGCTTCGTGGATAGCTGCACCACTTGCTAAGAACAACCCTGTACCGATTGTTCCTCCAAGTGAAATCATCGTCACATGACGACTTTTCAGTCCTCTATTAAGACCTTGCGTTTCTACGCTTTGGCCGTTATTTTTATTACTCATTAAGAATCCCCTCTTTCCATTTTTCATTGCAAAAAGGTTAACTTGATGTCATAAAAAATACCATCACAAGGAATATGCGATGGTATCTAAACATGCCCATCAACCTTGATAAAGATAGCTCAACACGCCCACTAAGACGTGACAGTTCTGCACCTTTCGGCAACAGCCCCAATGATTATAAGAAAAAGCTTATAAACACTTCGGCGATATTCCCTTTCAAATAGAATCACTGACGCTTTTCGCCTCATCCATTTTACTTTTTAATATCGCGACCTCTACCTCATCGAATGGATGAGGCATTGCAATATATTAATTTAATATGCCCCTATTATAATACAAGAGATTTCGATATTCAAGATGTAAGTTCTCTTGAATATTAAGGCAATTTAAGTTAATTTTTGTTAAGTCTTCAAAATATAACTTTTGCATCACTCGGTAGCGTTTGAATATGCTTTAAATAATTGAGCACTTTAACACCTTCTTCATAACTTTGGAATGAAAGCATGCTAGCAACATTTGTTGCTGTACTTTGAAATAAATCACACATAATAAATAGTACTTGCCCTGCTGAATCATAGCTAGCATTATTATATGTTGAGAGTAACTGCTCCCACACCTCTTTTGGTAATAAGTACTCTAGGTCCTTGCCGTTTTTTCCAACGCTTCTTGAAAAGTCTGTTTGCACTCCGACTTGCCAAGAAAGCATTTGAATCAGCATTTCACGCGTATTATGAAAATGTGCTTGTGCATAAAGCATTTCTTTTCTCCATAAACCTTTCGCAATATATGTAGCAACCCACCAAAACTCATTACAACAATCCTTATAATGTTCTTCTGTTGGGCATTGCACCCAGTAATTGACGTCCGTTGGTGGAGGGAGTTTAGGAAGTGAACCATTTTTATCTAACAAGATTGTAGTTAAACTATCTTCTTTACAATATATTTCTTGCTCTTCGACAGGGATAAGCATCAAATCAATCCGGTTCCCATCCGAAAATTGCATCAAGTATGTATAACGTCCACCAAGTTCAGGTGGAAACAACACCATGTCTTCTGGCGTTTGCATAATGACTCTCTCTCCAAAAATGTCTACCCAATGAGGATTATTAGTAAGTGATTTAATATCCGTCACAATATAAACGATATCAAAATCTTGAAAGGGATCCTTTTTCACATTATTATTTGTTCTTGAACCATTCATACAAACCGCGCGTACGCGTTCATCATTTTTCGCTACATCTAGGATTAAATCCATCATTTGCTGCGCTGTTCTCATCATCAATACCCCCGTATTAAATTGGTAATTATATTTTGAGCCATCTTATATAATTATCCATTTTCTTTGATATAATTAACCTTTGTCAATTAGTGGGTTAAAATATTATAAGATTCATAAATATATATAATAGGAGGCGTTACAATTGGCAACAAATCAAGCTGTTCAAAATGGCAACAAGCTAAAATGGAATCGTAATGTTTGGTTACTTGTAATTGGGATTATTTTCATCGCTTCTACATTACGTGCTCCTTTAACTTCTGTAGGTCCAATTATCTCATTCATTCGTGATGGTCTTCATATTTCAAATGTATTAGCAGGATTTATCACAACGTTTCCCTTACTTGCTTTTGCTGTTATTTCACCATTAGCGCCAAAATTTTCAAAGCGCTTTGGGGTAGAACGTACTTTACTATTCTCAACAGCAATACTTGCTGTAGGGATTCTCACTCGATCATTAGGTACGACCTTCACACTGTTATTAGGTACTACTCTAATCGGTGTAGCAATTGCTTTTGGCAATGTACTGTTACCAAGTTTGATTAAATTAAAATTCCCTTTACAAGTTGGGTTATTAACAGGAATTTTCACTGTTTCGATGAATCTATCTGCAAGCTTAGCAGCTGGGATTAGCTATCCGCTTGCTAGCGGAGATCTCGGTTGGAGAATTGCATTAGGCATCTGGTTTATTTTAGCAATAATCGCTATTATTGTTTGGCTTCCACAAATTCGTAAATCAAAGTCTGAATCCAATATTGGCTCGGAAACTAATAAAGAACACACCCCACTTTGGAAATCACCCCTAACTTGGACAATTACATTAGCAATGGGCTTCCAATCTCTAATTTTCTATACAACTGCAGCTTGGATTCCAGAAATGTTGCAGTCACAAGGAATGAGCGCTAATACTGCTGGTTGGATGTTCTCCTTTATGCAGTTTTCGCAATTACCTGCAACATTTATGATTCCCATTATTGCTGGCCGTAGAAAAGATCAACGCCCACTTGTTATTGTTTTCGGCGTTCTTTATCTAGTAGGATTCGGAGGTATTTTAGCTGGATGGACCTCTTTAACAGTGTTATGGATGATTTTACTTGGACTTGCAGGTGGTGCATCATTTAGTTTAGCTATGATGTATTTTTCGCTGCGCACACGTACCGCTCATGAAGCGGCAGAATTATCTGGTACTGCTCAATCACTTGGTTATCTATTAGCTGCTATCGGTCCTGTATTATTTGGCTATGTTCACGATATTACGAATAGCTGGACAACAGCTATCATTCTATTCATCATTACAGTTCTGCTATTAGTGACGGTTAGTATGCATGCTGCAAAAGAAGGCTATGTTACACCTGGAAAATAGAGTTGTATCCAAGCTTACAATGACTCGTATTTTTTGTATTACGAGAATCAAGTTATGCATATCCAACTTCACACTCCCAACAAAACAAGTCATAGAAAAAAGCTATTAAGTAGTTTTACCAATACTTAATAGCTTTTAATTTTTATTGTCTTTATACTTGCTAGCTTACTAATCCCCCTCCACTTTATGTCACACAAATACAATCTTTGCTATAAATTACTTCTCAAAATGATAGCGACCGTTAAACAATTCAAATGTAACAGGTTCTATAGCCCCTGAGAAATTAACTTGGAATGGACATTCTCCTCGTTCTGTTAATACTTTTGCAACAACTCCATCTCCAATAGGACTAGCAAAGTATAAGTCACCGCCAGCTAATGTCAGCACCTGTACAATAGCATTCAACTCCGGATCGACATACGCTTCCGCAACCTTTAACCCTAGATATCGAGACCATTCGTCAGCAGTTTTTTCAGCATCTATTACTGCAAAAGTAACTCCTGCAAAGTCCAACTTTTCTGGTTGCTTTCCAATGACTCCTTTTTCAACTTGCTCCTGTCTACGTTTATCATCATTGTCATCCCATTGAATAATAAATGGCAATTGAAGAGAGCCATTTTCTTCTCCAGCGTAAAGTAATTGCCAGCTAATAACGCTACCATCTGGTCGTTTTCTGTACATTGGTACTGGCCCATTTACTGATAGACCGTGCTTTTTTAAACTTCTTGCTACCTCTTCAATATCCGTTGTGCGAGCTGCAAATCTTACGAAACCTTCTTTGAATTTATTATTTACTACTGTTTCAATAAGGCTGTGATGTAAATGTTTTGCTCCTGCTACTAGCTCTCTGTCGTATGTACCAAGGTACTCTATATAACTTAAATCAAAGTAGCTAAGTGCATTGTACGTTCCGCGCCCTTCATGAACGCCACCATCAACAACGTGGATTCCTTGGTTTTGTAATGATTTTATTACTCCTTTTGGTTCATCTACAAAATGTACTAAGTGATCAAAAGATAATGTCATGTTCAAGTCCCCCTTATTTAAATAAATAATGTGAAACGATTTTCACAAATGCTTTCTCTATTGTTAATAACGCTCTTTCATCAAAATCGAATTTCGGATGATGATGTGCAAAATGAGTGCGTTCGTCGTCATTTCGTGAACCTGCTTTAAAATAAGTACCTGGTTTTTCATTTAAAAAATATGCAAAATCCTCTCCACCCATTGACGGTTCAAATTCAATCACCGATTCAGCACCAAATTCCCTTTCAAATAAACCTTTCACAAGAGCAGTCTCAGCCGGATGATTGTATAGAGCTGGATAGCCGTGTAAATAATCGATTTCATATGTGGCATGTGCTGATTTCGTTATGCCTTTGACGATTGAGTAGATTTCTTCTTTTACCTTATTGCGAACTTCATCCGTCATTGTGCGAACCGTTCCTTCAATAATTGCCGAATCAGCAATAATATTGAAAGCACTTCCTGCATGGAATACACCAACTGTCACTACCGCTGCATCAAATGGATTTAAGCGACGACTGACAATTTTCTGCAACGCTCCAACGATTTCACTACCCACAACAATTGAGTCAATGGATTGTTGTGGTTTCGCACCATGGCCACCTAGTCCTTGAATTTTAATCGTGAATTTATCAACTGCAGCCATTTTAAAACCATCCCCAACAGATACCTTTCCAACTGATGCACCTGCGTCTAAATGCGCACCAAATACATAATCGACATCTTTTAATATATCTTCAGCAATCATAAATTTCGCACCACCAGGAGGTTTTTCCTCCGCATGTTGGAAGATAAAAATGATGTTACCGTGTAGATGCTCTCTGTAATGGCTTAGTGTTTTCGCTGTCGCAAGTAATGCGGTCGTATGTCCATCATGACCACATGCATGCATGACACCATCTTTTTGAGATTTATATGCAACTTCTTTTAAATCTGTAATAGGTAATGCATCAAAATCGGCTCTCAAAGCGATTGTTTGACCAGCTTGATCTCCTTTCAAAATACCAATTAAACCATTTCCGCCTATCCCTTTTTTCACCTCTAAACCGAAGCTCTCAAGTTTTTCTGCAATAAATTTTGCAGTTTCATATTCTTCAAAAGATAACTCGGGATGCTCATGTAAATATCTCCTCCACCCAACAATTTCACCAAAACCTTGATCTATTTCTTCATAAATTGTAGTTAAAAGTTGTTTTTGCGTTATCGCACTCATTCAATACTCCTCCTTCAATTTATACTTTTAATTCAAATCGGTTTACTTTGAATTTGAGATAAATTTTTTTCTTAGGAAACTTTTCATTATATGCTCTGCAAATTTATTTCATGATAATAAAAAAGTCGATTTCTCTAAATGAAATAGAGAAATCGACTTGGTATGTAAGTCTCTCCTCATCTATCAAGTTTTTAATCAACTTGCTGGAAGTAGCACCTTGCTTTAATAGCGGTTGCTGAGATATCACAGGGCCAGTCCCTCCATCTCTCTCGATAAGAAAACCTATTGAATTAGTAGTAATTAAAATCATGTTACGCCAATCCATTGAAAATTGCAATAAATTTCCTGCAATTCTCTAAATCAATATGGCGCTTTCTGATAAAAATAATTTGGCGTTTTACGTTCATTGTCATATGGTTTATGGAATATATGCGTTGTAGCCGGTGATAATGGTGGAATAAGCCATGTCCAATTCCCCGTTACTTCACGCCCTGCAATTTGTTCATTGGATTCGAAGCGTTTGAATTGTTGTGCTGCTGTATGGTGATCAACAATGCTCACTTCATCTTCTTTATACGAGTATAAAACTGCCGCATTTAATTCAACTAATGCACGATCTTTCCATAAGGAAGAATTTGAAGCTGTATTTAAACCCATTTTTTCTGCGATTGTCGGTAACATATTATATCGATAGTCATCAGCTAAATTACGTGCACCAATTTCCGTACCCATATACCAACCATTAAAAGGAGCTGCTGCATATGTAATACCACCAACTTCTAATTTCATATTCGAAATCATCGGTACAGCATACCATTTCAAACCAAGGTCCTTAAACCATTCAAACTCAGGGTGTCGGATGGGGACTTCTAATATATACTCAGCTGGAATATCGAATAATTGCGGTTCTCTTTCTCCAACTTGAATAACTAGTGGCAAAATATCAAATCGACCACCTTGTCCTTGCCAGCCAAGTTGCTCACATTTCTTCGTAAACTCCACCGAATCTGGATCTCCCACAATGCCATCTGGCTTTTCATACCCAGCATAGCGGACTAATTGATGATTCCAAACACGTACATTACGTTGAGAGAAAATTGTAATGGTCGGGCGGATACGACCACCGTTTGTAGCGAAAGCAATATGCTCTAGAAGTCCTTGAAAAATATCTTGCTCACTTGTTAGTTCCCGCTTATCAAGCACTTGCAACGTTTGCCAAAACAAACGTCCAATACATTTATTGCTATTACGCCAACCTACTTGTGCCCCAAATTTCAGTTCATCTATTGTATGTTCATAAAATCCATTCTCTTGGATATCATGCTCTACTTCAGCTAAGCGTCTTACTAATTCCTCTTCAGATCGCTCTATTTCTGAATAATACAATTTTATAAAATCAATAGCCTCATTCAACATCGCCACAGTTCCTCCTGTCACCACTCGACTTCCTAACTACCATCATAGAAGAATTGATTTCCATTAGACAAGGCATAAGACTTAAATAATGTGGTGATTTTGTGGCAACTGTCAATTTTGGCATAAACTGATATTATTTATATTGTTATAAATTAACAGCTTATCCAAATATTTTATTATAGGTACTAAAAACCCTAACTTCTATAGAAGTTAGGGTTTTTAACAGTAGTTTACAGTGAATATTTTCATTTAGCAGTAAGAGCTAATTGGTGAATTTTCCCTGATTTATTTTCTTTATAATAAAGCACTTTACTTTTTACATACAAGTCTACGACATGGGTAGATTTTATTTTAGTTTTATTTTGACCATTTAGCTTCACTTTATATAAATAACCACTATCGGAATAATTACTATAGTAAATCCATTGGCCATATACGGCTAAGAAAGGTACTTTGTCGTTGACAACTTTTAATTGCTTATTACTTTTTTTATCCATCTTAAATAATTGATCATTTTTATTATTTGAAAAATAATATGTTCCACTTTTTTCAATCACGTTCCCCATATTGTGGAAATATCCGTATTTTTCACTATTTGCGTTTGGAAACTCTTTTTCTTTCCAGCTATGATCTTTTTTCAATTGTGCATCACATAGTAAAAAATAATGATAGTTAACAACTCCAGTTTTGTTTGGAATTGGATCATCCCAAGTCGTATCGATATGATAGTACTCACCATTAATCTTCACCATGTTCCAAGAGTGGCTCACGCCTTTACTACTTCCCGTAACAACTATCGTTTCCACTCCTACTTTATTTAAAAGTAGTTGCATTGACTTTGAATACCCATCACAAACGGCAACTTTATTCACTAAAGCACCATAAACTTCATAAGAATCTCGGGAAACCTTATCTTTTCCTTGGTTTTTGTAATCATATTTTACCGATAAAACTAGATAATCATGAATAGCCCTTATCTTTTCTATATCACTCATATTTTTTTTTATTTTTGCATTTATAATACGCTTTACTTCAGCATCAATTTTGTTCTTCTTTTTAAGAATACTTTGTTTACTGCCATCATATTTAAATTTGATTGTTCCAGTTGAGAATGTAGTTGCTCCATTATAATAAAAAATTTCCGGATGATCCTCAACTACCTTATTTACGATTGACCCAATTTTTTCAGGCCTTACTTCGCTAGAATTAAAATCTGTACTTGCTTCTACATTTTGCAAGCTTTTGAGAATATTATTATATGTCTTTTGTTCTTCGTTACTCAAAGATTTTGTTGAGATAGTGCTCCTTGCAAAGGTTTGCATAGGAAAGATGCTTGCTATTAAAATAATTCCTAGAATCACCTTCATTAACTGTTTCATCTATACCATTCCTAACCTTTTCTTTTCTCTAATTATATTAAATATAGTTCTAAATGAGTATCCGACATTAGTTATATTGACTATATCTGACGTAATTTGGCAGTGAATATATGTATCTATAATAGTAATATGAATGTTCAGGTTTTAGACTAAATACCTATATTAATTCCTTATTATCTATTTGTTTCCTAAAATAAAAAGAGGACTATTAGTGGCGAATTCCCACTAAATAGTCCTCTTTTTCTATGCCTTTGTACTTCTTCTGTTATATAAAACCCATAAACCAAACAGGATAGCTAAAATTCCTATAAATAGGGTACCTGCTGGATACTCTACACCTGTTTGTGGAAGTATTTTACTTTCTTTTACGCTACCCTGATTATTCGGCTTACCTGAATCACTCGGTTTTCCTGGTGTGTTAGGATTACCCGAATTGTTTGGTCCTCCCGGATTATTTGGATTTCCAGGTTTGCTTGGTTCACCCGGATTGCTCGGTTTTCCTGGTTCTCCTGGTTTACCTGGGTCAACTGGTTTTCCTGGTTCTCCTGGTTTACCTGGGTCAACTGGTTTGCCTGGGTCAACCGGTTTGCCTGGGTCAACTGGTTTGCCTGGGTCAACCGGTTTGCCTGGGTCAACCGGTTTGCCTGGATCAACCGGTTTGCCTGGATCAACTGGTTTGCCTGGATCAACTGGTTTGCCTGGATCAACTGGTTTGCCTGGATCAACTGGTTTGCCTGGATCAACTGGATGTTTGTATTCATTTGTTTTTGTTAAGTCCAGTATTTCAATTTGTTCTTTTTGGATAGCAAATTCTATCGGCTTGCTATCTAGTATATAACCAGCTGGAGCTTTTGTTTCAATAAGTTGATAGAATCCTTCATCAAGATTCTCTTCATAAATTTCACCATTTTTATCTGTTATTAGTTTCTCTTTCCCACTAACAACGGTATACTCATCTGTCTCTAGCTTTTTATACATCAATTTGAATTCTGCATCTTTTAATACGATTTTAGAATTATTTGCATCTACTTTTTTCAATTTAAATGCTCGGATAATTTTGTTGTTTTTAATTGTTATTTCTTTATCTGATTTGTCTAGAGTAACAACCACATTACTATCCTTCGAATCAATTGCGTAACCATTTGGAGCAGTGATTTCTTTTAATGTGTAATTATCATAAGGTAAGTTTTCAAATACTATCTTACCTTTTGCATTTGTTGTTTTTGTATCGACTAAAGAATTTTTACTGTCGTAAAGTTCAAAGATTGCACCTTCTAAAACTTTACTAGCATCTGCCGCGTCCACTTTAATGACTGATAGGTTTCCTTTGCCTCTAACATTTTCTTTTTTCACTACTTCTACTTTAGTTTGATCTTTTACAATCGTGAATTCAACTGGCTCTTCGTCTAGCAAATAATGTTCAGGTGCCTTTGTTTCAACAAATCGATACTCACCAGGTTCAAGATTATTTACAATAATTTTGCCATTTTCATCTGTTGTTAGTGCTGTTTTAATGGTCTTATATTCAGTACCTTGCTTTTGTTGAAGTTCAAATATCGCGCCTTGCAGTGTCGTAGCGGAATTTTCCTTATCAACTTTTATTAGCTCTACAGCTTGAATGATTCTATCATTGTAAATAATTTCTTCGTTAGCGCCACTAATCTTTATTTTTTTTGTATCATTAATACCTACAACATATCCTTTAGGGGCATGATCCTCTTTTAATAAATAGTTTCCGTAAAGCAATTTTTCAAACTTTACAGTACCATCTTCGCCTGTAGTCAACGTTTTGATGACCACACCACTTTCCTCATCGATTAGTGAGAATACAGCTCCTGGAAGAGGTTTTGTTTTATCATCAGCAGCAAATTTCTTTACTTCTAGACTTCCAACTTTACCTTCCCCTGTTCCTGAACCTGTTGTTTTTTTAACTTCAACAACGGCTTTAGATTCAGTTGTTTCCTCTGAAATTTGGTCGCCTGTCAATGTAATATCGTTATTAATCTTAGCTCCCACTTTATCTAAAATAAGTGACTGATATTCTAGAATATAAGGAGTGTCAATTGAATTCTTAAAGGTAAGCTCAAAGAAATCCTTATCGCCCTCTCCCTTTTTAAATTCAATTTTATATTGGTCGTGTTCTAATTCTTTTCCTTTTGTAACGTTCCCTTTTTCATCAACTGTAGTAGCGTATAGATGGAAGGAGTTTTCGAGTATAGATTGGTTACCACTTGGATTATCTGTTAATTTTACATTCGATACGCTTGATTGCCCGAAGTTAATATTAACTTTCCAATTAATAATCTTACCTTTCTGTACTCCTGATTTTTTAGTATATTCGCCTCCATGTTGTACGGATACACTTGCAGTAAGATCAGTTACTTTTTTCCCGTCATTATATAGTGTCGCAGTGTTACTATATTTATTTTTAATAAGTGAATCTTTCAAACTTGTTTTATATGAAATTAAATAAGGTTCATTAATTTCCTTATTAAAAATCACTTTAAAACCTGGTTTATCACCAGGATTCCACTCAACTGTATAATCTTTACCTTCTACTAACTCTTCTGTTTCTGTGCCGTTTGCTCCACCCGTTAAAGACATTTTATATACTTTTAATGAATCCTCAACAAGTTTTTGATTGTCTAAAATGAAATCTTCTACATAGGCATTTGATAGTGTTTTAAGGTTGTAATTTACACCGATATTCCATGTTATTTCTTTATCTACAGCATTGTACGAGCCGTTTTTAAAACCGTTAGATTGCGTATATTCATCTGGCGTAAATTTTGCCGTTGCTTCTTTTGATTTATCTTGACCATCTTTATCAGTCCATTTAAGACTGACGTTGTTTTCTAAATAATTTAAAGATTCTTTTTCACGATTTTCATAATTAAATTTTGTTTTATATTCAATTACATGTGGTGTATTAATTTCTTTTGTAAATTCAATTGTGAAGCCATTACCATCTGTATCTTCTTTTAATGTGTAATCTTCACCTTTTTCAAGTTCATTTCCAGGTGTTGTAATTTTAAGTGTGTCCGGAAGTAATGTTAGCCCTTTATTTGTAAATGAGTCTACAAGTTTAACGTTTTTCATTGAATGACTATCTTGGTTTATGGCAATCATCCATGTTGCTGTTTTGTCTTTATAATCTGAACTTACATAATATTTTTCTAGTATTTGTTGGTAAATGGTCTCTTTTCCTGTTCCTTGTCCACCATTACCAGATGTCACTTCATTTATGATTTCCTCGCCATCATAAACGCGATTATTCGCTTTTGTTTTATAGACAATTTTATATGCAGAATTTATTTCTTGATCAAACTTTAATTCAAACCCATTTTTACCTTCTGCTGATTTTGGAGTGAATGTATAACCAGTTGATACTGCTTCTGATCCATTTTCATTACCATTCTCACCAATTTTCACTTTTTCAACTTTAAGAGAATCATCTACAAACTCCTGTGTATTGTTAAAAAAGTCTGTTAGAATCGCTTTCTCTGCAGGAATTGTTTTTTCATTGTAATTGTATTTGATTTCCCACGTAATTGTTTGTTTTGCTGGATCGTACCCTATTGATTTTTTTTCTAACGTTTTCCCTCGTCCAACGCTTACTGTTGCACTAGCCGATTCCTCATTAAAGTCTGTACCTGATAATGTTGCTTTGTTTTCATAATGCGTTCCATCAGAATCTGTGATTTTCGTTGTGTATACTACACGATAAGCAGATTTGATGTCCCCTAAATTTATTTGGAAATCTTTATCTTCCGCTGTTTTTCCAAGGTTATATTCAGTGGTAACTTCTGCCCCTTGCTCAACACTTCCATCTAAATGCGTTATTAGTTTATATATCCTTACAGAATCAGCTTGCAATAATTGTCCTTTTTGGATAGGATCACTAAGCACAGCATTTTTAATAGAATCAAGACTTTTATTGAAGTCGATCGTCCAATCAATCGTATTTGCATTATATTTTTTATCTGGAGTACCCTTTTTATCAATAGTAGAACCTATTGGTTTGTAATCAATAGGGATATTAATAGAATCTTTACCAGTAATAGGTGTTACTGTAACTATTTTTTCATCAGTAACCACTACTTTTTCACTTATTTTCGATAAAACTTGTAGTGTCCCTTTAATATCTGAATGGTTTTCTATGAATTTATTAAAAGTAACAGTAGCTACCCCGTCCATACCAACTGAAAAGACCCCAATGTCTTCTCCATCGAACCTAAGTGGTGCATTTTTCACTTCTTCATAAACATTTAGTTCTTTTGGCAAATTAAATTTGAATATCGCACCCTCTGTGTAGCCATGATTATTTGGAAGTTCATATTCGTAATCTACTGTAATAATAGATTCACGATCGACACTTCCAATTTCCTCACCTTTCTTATTTTCAAAGGTCAATTTTGCACTCGTTAAGATATTCTCTTTTATATCTGTGTTTGGCGTTTTATTGTTTTCTTCTTCTCCTTTTGAATCATCCGTACCATTTTCTTCTGTTGTTGGTTTTTCATCTTCTTCAGAAGTGATTCCCTCAACTTCTTTAAGTAATTCTACCTTTTTTCCATTTTCAACTTTTGTATTCTCTACTGCCTCTTCTGTAGAATCGCCAGTAACTGTTGAATCGGCTTCAGGTTGGTTAACAGTGATTTCCTGTTCCCCAACGATTTCTATCGTACCAGAACCGCTTTTTGTCTGATCCTTTAAAATTTTCACTTGAATTTGGCTACCCGATACTGTGTACGAGCCGATTTCTATCCCATCAATTAGTAATTTATTTGTTTGAGTTGTACCTACCTTAACCCCTTCAGGTAATTGGAAATCGTATATTGCTGCCTCTTTCTTATCACCAGCATTAAAATGCCAATTATACTTAACCGTCGCTGCCGATTCTTCTTTCGAACCTTTGATTATTTCTGGGGTTCCTAAAATAAATAATTGCTCGTTATTACTATTTGCATTTGCAGCAATTGGAGTTAAAAAACTATTCACGAGTAATAGAATCATCATTGTTATAAAACCAATCTTTTTCATACTTACCTCCCTATTATTTAACCTCATCATTTTTCTGCACCATTTCAATTCTCCCGATATCACCTTATAATTAAAGGTTTCAACCAACTTTTTGCTCGGGTTTAACATTCCTCTTCCACCAATTTCTTCTATTCACACTATTCTTTATCCAAATAACTCATATTTCTCCTTTTCTATTTATTATTAACTACTTCATTTTGGGATTTATTTCGAAAAATTTTTCTAATTTAGGAATGCTCCATACCATTTTAACCGCTTCTTCTGAACAAATTCTGAACTAAATGAATTAGATGAGACTTAAGTTTCGCAAAGAAATATTTAATATAACATATTATTGAATAAATGAAAAATATATAGTTATATTTAACTAAGTAGAAAAAAAGTATATATTTAGTTATTAACACCGAATCCATAGTATTCTAACAAATTCGAAAATGAAAAAACTTCATAACTAATTCTTCGCAATATTAAAAGAGCTGCCCCCGAGTCAAAAAATGACTTGTGAGACAGCCCCTATTAATGAGAAAAACATTTATTATATAAATCTACAATTTCTTTAGGTATTTGAATGCCTAATTCATCTACGAGATTATTCGTAATTGTTTCGTAAAGCGCTTTTATCTTTTGCGTATTATTTAATTGTTGATAATGTTTCAACAACTGGTGCATAATCGTTTCATTATACATATCTAAAATCAGCATTTTTTCTAGACACTTCTCCACTAATGCGTTTTGATCTATTTTACTTTCTGTACTCGTGATAAATTTTTCGAGATATAGTAGAACGGCCTGTTTTATCCATTGTTGGTATTGAATCGACCATGGGTAAACGTCTCCTTCCAAATAATCTCCACTATAAAGTTCGAGTAACCTTTCTGCTTTTAAAGGATGCATGTCCTCTGTTTGTACAATTTGCATTAGTTCAAGGACATCACTTGTGAGGGGCACGGACAGTTTATAATGATCATTTACTAATGTAATGGAATTTTCCACACCAATATCTTTTATAGCTTTTCTCAATTGGTAGACAGTTGTATGTAATAATGTCACAGCTTTTGTAGCGTCCATTTCTGGCCATAACGCCTCAACAACATTCGCCTTATGAATCGGATTTTCTCTATTGTGCCATAAGAAAATGAATAATTCCTTTACTTTTCTTGTACGCCATTTTACTTCATTTTGTTGATAATCTTGTAGTGCAAAGCTACTCATGAAGCGAGCATACAAAACTTTGTGTGTTTGCTCAGAAAGACCTTTCCTAGATTTATATAAAGTAATTCTTTCTTCAACTTTTTTAATTGCCTTTCTTAACCGCGTCATACTTACAGGTTTCAACAAATAATCAGACGCGTTCACTTCAAATGCCTCTATTGCAAATTGAGGATGCGCCGTTACAAAAAGTACCTCTATATTACTGTACCTTTCCATTACTTTCTCAGCAAATTCAATTCCGTGCATTCCCGGCATTTCCATATCTATAAAAATAACATCCACCTGTATGTTAGCTAATTCTTGCAAGGCAAGAACCGGATTTGTATATTTCCCGACAATTTCAATTCCTTCTATATTACTAGTCATAATCTCAAGCACTTCTAAAGCAATTTCTTCATCATCGATTAATAGAACTCTCATCATTTTCACCCCCAGGTACAATTATAGTTATTTTCGTTCCTTCACTTTCTTTACTTTCTAATAAGAATGATGATTTTTCAATAAGTTTTAGCTTTCTATATGGGTTTAAAAAGCCTATTCGTGTACTCCGCTCATTCATTAACTCATTTTGCTTTTGAATAGGGATTCCTACGCCATCATCTTCAATCACTATTTTGACACCTACTGTTGTTTCCTCTATCGTTACTTTTACTGTCCCGCCATTAGACTTTTTGGCGATGCCGTGCTGAACTGCATTTTCAACAAGTGGCTGAATGGTCATTGAGGGGATAAGTGCTTCTATCGTTTCGTCGATCTCATATTCAATATTTAATCTATTACCAAAACGCATTTTTTCAATGGATAGATAAGCTTTCACTAATTCTATTTCATTTTCTAATGGGATTAAGCAATTTTGACCATTAAAATCTAATTTTGCACGGAAATACGTAGACAAATATTGTAGCGCCTCCCGCGTTTTCTCTTCATCCTTATAACTCAATCCAATAATCGTATTAAATGTATTGTATAAAAAATGTGGTGTAATTTGTGCAGATAAGAAATCTAATTCATTTTTCACTGCTTCCCTTGAAGATTCTTTCATTGATAACAATGATTCTATACGGACTTTTAATTCTTCTAGATTAATTGGCTTTTGTAAAAAGTCATTTGCCCCTCCTTGTAAGGAAATTATCAAATCTGATAATTGACCAGCTGCCGTTAAGATGACAATTGGAAGCTCGAGTAAACCATGTTCTTCCCTCACAATTTTACAAACTTCAAAACCTGACATATTTGGCATCATTAAATCTAATAACATTAAATCCACGGATTCATTCCCCATTATTTCAAGGGCGTCTACACCGCTTTCAACTGCAATCACGGTATAGTCCAAAGATCGTATAGAATTTACCAATATTCTCAAATTATCATGATCATCATCTACTACTAAAATGGTATAACCCTTTTTCCCTTCAATTTTCACCGGTACATCCAAGTATGCTTTTGAAACCTCTTTATCTTTTATTGCCAGAAGCATACTATTTTTTTCAGTTGGAAAATATGCTGGGTTCTCCACCGCTTTCAGCTGTGATTCGTTCGCTAAAGGAATCGTAAAAGTAAAACACGAGCCTTTTCCGATTTCTGAAGTAACCCAAATGCGCCCACCAGACACTTCCACTAGTTGCTTAGTAATACTTAACCCTAAACCAAGACCTTCAGATTCAATTCCTTTTACTTGATATAATGAGTCGAAAATTTGATTAATATGATCTTCCTCAATACCTATGCCTGTATCTGTAATTGAGATAAACATTTCTCCATTCTGCACTTTTGCAGAAAGTGTAATCTCGCCATATTTCGTGTACTTAATAGCATTGTAAATAAGATTAAAGAAAATCTGTTTTAACTTGTATTCATCTACATAGATTAATGGTAGATTAGCTGGAAACATATTAACTAATTTTAACCTGTTCGAAGTCGGTATTAGATAAAATACCTCAGCAATAATCTCTTCGACAATATGAACATTGACCGGAGTAGGTGAAATATTTACTTCCCCACGCTTGATTTTTCCAGCATATAATAAATCTTCTACTAATTTCGCTAACCGTTTACCAACTGTATGAATTAAAACAGCGACTTCTTGTTGTTCTTTTTTTAGTGCCCCTTTATTACCTTCCATTAATGATTTAGAGAGATTAATAATACCGTGTAATGGTGTCCGTAATTCGTGAGAGCTTTTCACTAAAAAATCATCCTTAACTTCATCATAACGAAGTAATTCCTTAGATAAACGATCTACTTCCGTAAAAGCACGCTGGTGACGGAAACCAATTAAAGAAGCTAAGCCAATTACCATTGTTAAAAACAGAAAAACGGGCTCATATTTAACTTTTATTTCAAATAAAAAGTTTAATGCAATTAAAATTCCATAACACGCAAATGATGTAACTATCATTAATATATACTCAGAACCTTCTTCTTTTTTCATTAAAGCCCTCAGTAATATATATACGATGTATCCATAGCTTAACCCTAAAATGAAAACCATTACTATTTTCTCGACCATAATAGAAGGAGCTAATAACAACAATATAGGATTTGGTATTCCCTCTATAAACACCTCAACAATTAATAAGCTACATAAAAATATGACAACTTTTTTATTTGTATATTGTTTAAAAAATTCATATATAAATAACAGAAAGAATAGAATAGCTAGATGAATAAATGTAAATTGGAAATATGACCTTTCATACCAAGATAAATTCGACATTTTAATAAAAAATAACTGCTCATTTAACGTAGTAATATAAAATCCCTGAAAGAAGCAAAATAAGCTAAAGTACAATTCATATAAATTTCTTTTTCGTTGCAAGTAGGTTACTAAATACATAATAAATAATAAGAAATAACCTGCAAAAAGAGACGTTTCTAACATCACATCCCCTGTTTTTGATATTTCAATGTCCTTTGCTGGCCCAAATTTCAGTGGAGAAATAATGCCAGCAACATGGTAATCTAGATTGGCTACTTGAATAACGACCTCTATTTCTAGGTCTTCACTAGTTCCATACACCACATACTTCTCATCACTATACTGATCTATTTCCATGTTTTTTGAAGGGTCGCCTTTTGCACCAGCCTCGACCCCATTTATAAACAATCGGCTAGAAGATCGGATTTTATCCATTTTGAATCCGTACTTCTCGTTATTTGGTAACTTGATAAGCAACCTATATGTACCATATTGTTCCGTATATTGTTTATTCCAATTTCCAGGAACATTAATAGTTGTCAGATTTTGAGTATATTCTTCATAAGTATGAGGTTTTTTGTCAGGCGTTATCAAATCACCTGCATAAAATTTCCATTCACCATTTAAATATACATTTCCATCTCTTTCAAAATCCCAATTACTCAAATCCAATACACCATTTTTGGCATCAGGTCCATTCGGTTGGAAAATATTAAAGTAGTTAAAACTACTTATAATTGTAAACAAAAAAATACCGATACAAACAGCGATGAATAGCTTTCTCTTCATAACACACCTCTTTGCTAGGTCAAATATGTAAAGTTCTTTTATTAATCAATTTCTATTTTCAATTCGTATAAACCTATTGTATAGGAATAATCCATAAGATGCTTAAATTGTTAAATCATTTCAAAGAATATTCACTTTAGATTACATTTGAATGTAAAAATGCTGTGCAAAGTTTAAACTCCAGACATGCCTTTCTTAAAGCCAATCTACTGATCATTAAAAAAGAAAACAAGATTCAAATATCATTAAAACATTATCAATTAATCTTATTTACACTATCAAAATGATAATAATAATTATTATTATCTACAATTTATTATCGAATTTAATTAATGAGTAAGTTGTTTAAAAGATCTTTATTTTATCTAATTCATATTCGCAATGATTTTTTAATACATTTAGCACTATCCATGCTATTTTGTTACCCTATTTGTTCCTTTTATAATTTATTTAGTAAGTGAATTGCACTTTTCGAAACACTATATATACATGACTTGATTACCTTTATTTATAGAATATACTTAGAGATATAAATTCCTTAAAGATAATCATTATAATTTACTTTTATCTATCAATCTGTTATATTAGTTTTGAAGAGTTCAATTGAGTTAAAAATAGGAGGCACAACATAATGACAAATGATAATAATAAAAAGTTAACAACTGCTGCCGGCGCACCAGTCGTTAGCAATACTAACTCTATGTCTGCAGGTAAACGTGGACCCCTTTTACTGCAAGATGTATGGTTAATCGAAAAATTAGCTAATTTTAACCGTGAAGTTATTCCGGAGCGTCGTATGCATGCTAAAGGTTCAGGTGCATTCGGTACTTTCACAGTAACTCACGATATTACTAAATATACAAAAGCTGCAATCTTCTCTGAAATAGGTAAAAAAACAGAAATGTTCGCTCGTTTTTCTACTGTCGCTGGTGAACGTGGTGCTGCTGATGCTGAACGTGATATCCGCGGTTTCGCATTAAAATTCTACACAGAACAAGGTAACTGGGATTTAGTTGGTAACAACACTCCAGTATTCTTCTTCCGTGATGCAATGCACTTCCCTGACTTAAACCATGCTGTTAAACGTGATCCGCATACTAACATGCGCTCAGCTAATAACAACTGGGACTTCTGGACAAACTTGCCTGAAGCATTGCACCAAGTAACTTATGTTATGGGTGACCGTGGTATCCCAACGGATTACCGTCATATGCACGGTTTCGGTTCACATACGTATTCAATGATTAACGCTGATAACGAACGTGTATATGTGAAATTCCACTTCACTTCACAACAAGGTATTAACAACTACACAGACCAAGAAGCTGCTGAAGTAGTTGCACACGATCGTGAATCTTCACAACGTGACCTATTTGAAACAATCAAAAAAGGCGACTTCCCTAAATGGAATATGTCTATCCAAGTGATGACAGAAGAACAAGCTCGTAACCACCGTTACAATCCATTTGATTTAACAAAAGTATGGTACAAATCAGAATTCCCATTAATTCCTGTTGGTGAATTCGAATTAAACCGTAACCCAGCTAACTACTTTGCAGATGTAGAACAAGCTTCATTCGCACCATCTAACGTAGTTCCTGGTATTAGCTTCTCACCAGACCGTATGTTACAAGCTCGTTTATTCGCTTATGCAGATGCTGCTCGTTACCGTTTAGGTGTAAACAATACAGCTATCCCTGTTAACGCACCAAAATGCCCAGTACACAACTTCCACCGCGATGGACAAATGCGTGTAGATGGAAACTTAGGAAGCACATTGCACTATGAGCCAAACAGCTATGGTGAATGGCAAGAACAACCATCATATAAAGACCCTGCATTAGCACTTGATGGACCAGCAGATATCTATGACTTCCGCGAAGATGATGACAATTACTTCGAACAACCAGGTAAATTGTTCAACATTATGAGCCCAGAAGAACAACAACGTTTATTCGAAAATACTGCTCGTAACATGGAAGGTGTTGAGTTCTTCATTAAAGAACGCCACATCATTCACTGCTACAAAGCAGATCCAGCTTATGGTACAGGTGTTGCCAAAGCAATGGGTATCGATATCGAAGATATGAATCTTAACAAAGAAATTCAATATCGTTAATATTACAAAGCCTCGTTTAGCTACTCATGCTAAGCGAGGCTTTTTTAGTTTTCAAACCACTTATCCACATTTTACTTAATTATTTTGAATATTCTATTCACTTATTAACAGAATTGGTGTATAACTTTATCTAAATTGTGGATAGTGTCATTCTTCCGCCAAAAAGTTATCCACAAAAAAACAACTCTCTTTTTTGAAGAGTTGCTTTTTTACTTTAAATAAACTATTTTGCTTCTAGTTTTGCCTGTATTACCTATGTATCAAGCAAGACCGATATGTATATTTCAATCGTTACTGTAATACAACTTACGAGTTAGTTACTAAAACAGTTTGACAATCTAATACAAAAATATATACGCAATTCCACACTCAACTTGAAGAATAATTGCATTTGTTATGTAACATAACAAAATAAAGACATCCACATATTACATGGATGCCTGATACTTAATTAGAGTGATTTTCTGCTAATATACGGGTAAATTCTTCTAACGCTGCTACTTTATTCATCGTACTAAACCAACGATATGATTCAGAGTCTAAAATTCGATAATGGTTGCTTAAAATATTTTGTTGCAAACGATATCCTTTATCCTCTTGTATTGTACGCCACCAGACATGTCCGCCCATAGTTTTTTCTTTAGAACGTGCAATCATGTCATGCGCTGTTAGCTCAACTACTTCCATCGGATCGCCACCCATCGAATTTTGCAAAATTGAGCTTTCTCTAAATAGGGCACAAAGGGCAACTGTTGTTGTCCAGCTACATGGTGTTCGTTGCTTTTCGATTTGAACAAGTGTTTTTTTTGAAATACCTAGTACCTCAGCCATTTTATCCTGAGTATAGTTATTTTCCGTACGTACTAACTTAAATTTCTCAGTAGCGATACTAATGATATTTTCCTTATCCATACTTATCACCCTTCTTTGTTTCTTTTAGTGTAATTTTATACTATTGAGTACAAAAAGGGAAATTTCTATTATAAAGTAAATTACAGAATAATTGATCTTTCTTTTGCCATTACAACACGATTTCTACCTTGTTCTTTCGCCTCATATAAGCATTGATCTGCTAATCCAATCATTTTTGTAGGCTCATTTGCCATTGAAGGATATTCTGCAATCCCCGCTGAAATTGTAATGTTTTTTCCAGCTGGACTTGTTGTTCTCTCTATATCTGTACGTAACTGCTCTGCTACTAGATAAGCTTCAGTTGCAGATGTATTTGGCAGTAAGATGATAAATTCTTCTCCACCATAACGGCAACATAAATCATCTACTCTTGTTACTTTTTTCATTTTCAAAGCTAAGAATTTTAATACTTCATCTCCAATACTGTGACCGTATGTATCGTTCACCGACTTGAAATGATCTATATCTATTAAAATAATTGAGTAAGGTGTATTTCCACTTGTCCATTTTTGCATTCGTTCATTTAATGTTCGTCGATTCGTCAATCCTGTAAGTGGATCTGTCGTTGATTGATCCATAAAGAAACTTACTTGCCCATGGAGAAAAGATAGGCTCTGAATTAATGCTTTTTTTAGTTGTATAACTTCATAATACCAGCCGGGTACTTGAGAAAGATTCTTTTCTTCATTTGCTTTCATACTACTTTCCGTTAATGTCGCTAGTTGCTGTAATGGACGTGCAATTTTAAGTGAAGCCCATAAAATGATAAGTAGTGAAACGAGTAATAGTGGTAATGCAACGTACAGCATCTGCTTTACCATATTTGTTGCTGGTTTCAAAGCAATCTCAGTTGGGCGTTGTGCCACAACCTCCCAATCGGCAATTGAAATATACGAATATCCTGCCAGCATGTCTTTACCTTTAGAATTGATCAAACGAGCTGCACCTGTACTATGGTTTTCAAGCATTTCGATTATAACTTTATTATCAGATATAACATCATTTATCCGTGATTTATCTTGATGATAAATTATGCGGCCATCGTTATCTACTACATACACGTAAGAACCGTCTTTATAAAAATGCTCACCGAGAACCTCGCTCAATACATTATCTTCTTTCAAATAAATAGTTCCACCAATTAGCCCTAAATATGAACCCTCTTCAGCAAAAATTGGAACTGAAATGAAGATGAGCAAACGATTTGTAATTCCTTTATAAGGCTTTGATATTAATGGTTTCTTTTGTGTTATCGCCTCTTTTATAGCATTAGAAGTAAGAGTCTTTCCTTTTAACTCTAGTGATTGAGGGGATGTTGCAAGTACTTCTCCCTGTGCGTCTACAATAGCCACAGAATTAAAAGTATTTGTTTGATTTTTTACCCGGTCTGCTTCATGTAACAATTTATCTTCATCATCAAAAATAGCTGTAATCTCTTCAGCACTTATATTAAGCGTTTGTAATGTCTCTTTCAAATAATCATTTGCTGTCGTTGCTAGTTTTTGTGCATACGCATGATTCGTTTTAAGAGTACTCTCTTGTAAAGTTTGCGTATTCGTACGATAGCTACTCAACAAACTACTCGCTATTGTTAAAAGGAATGCCAAAACAGCCACACTGATAATTAAATGGTGTAGTTTTAGATTAATTTTTTTCATATGCCCCTACCTATTTCCTAATATAACTCGATATAATACATCAAGTAAAATAGTAACATATCACAGTTGGTTAAAATACAAAAATTAACTATTTTTTAAGTAATTTATTCTCTTTTTAAAATAAAAAATCGCTATCAAGCCATTCAGCTTAAAGCGATTTATCCAAATTAATCAATTTTTAATGTTAATTACTTGTAAGGTAGTTTCCTTACTATTCTTTGTCTCTAGAGTGGTTGAAAATAGAATCTGCATTGTCGAAACAGTGTATAGTATCGTCAAAATCTTCATCTACATCATCTATTTTAATACCTAAAAACCTCAATAACCTGTCCAACATACGATCAACCCCTTAATCTTCGTACTGACATACTTGAAATTCTTATACTTATTTCGATGATTTTCTTTCGTTCCTACTATTATTATACATAAAAATTAGTAGAAATTCTAATAAGACGCTACCCATGCTCGATTACTGTCATATTAAGACTATTAAATCTATACAAAAGGGGTCCTTTAAATTCAGCCGTAAATAGAAACCTATTTATAAGAAAATTTATACTTGGATATAAAAAGCCCTCCTCAAAGTTATTACTATCTAACAATGAGGGGGCTTTCAATTATAATATTCATAAACGTAATAAGAACAACAAAATACTTATTCTCCAAAAGAAGTGAAAGGGGTCATTAAGTAGCAACTAAACCTACATCTAGTACTCATTAAATCTCTATGCTAACTTTTTTTGCAAAAATCCCACTACAAATGAGTTTTTTTATATAAAATAACCAGGATTCCTGTTTAACTCCCTCACCATTCGGAGTAGCAACACTGTGGAGAATAAATTTTAAAATAATCTCATTTGGCATTTCTTCATCCAGAAAATTCTCTTTTTTACCTTGTTCTATTATTGTTTGTATTATGCTATACATACCTATTTGTAATTGCTGTATTGAAGCTTTTTTATGTATAAGTACTTCAGAACCATTTTCCTGAATTTCTTTTGACTTCACTAAAATTTGTTGCAAATCTTTATATTTATAAATTTTCGTCACTAATTCATCTAACTGTGCTGTAAAGGGCAGTTGTTGATCAATTAACTTTAAGTCTATATGTATTTTCTGTAAGGCTGAAACTAAATAATCAAAAATAAGTTCCTCTTTATTATCATAATATTTATAAATTGCTGCTCTTGAAACATTCAAAGCATCAGCAAGAAGACTAAATGTATAACCTTCATACCCATACTTTAACAAAAGTATTTTGGTAGTATTAAATATTTCATCGGATGAAAATTTTCTCTCCCGTGCCATTTTAATCACCTCTATTTTTAAAGTAATGGTACTATCCTATAATATCAACAAGGTATATTATACCATTATCACCCAATAATAGCATTAACATAGTGCAAATTGTATATTCATAGCAATATATTTTTAATATTAATATCTGCCTTGTAAATATCGTGATTCCAATTACCCTCCCCGCTCTCTCTTCCATGTGCGCTGAACCAAATTAAAGAATAATTTCTGTTTAGCTTTTTTAGAAGATCAATACCATACCTATACTGACGGGCATCTTTTTCCTTATCTAACTTATTAACTTGATAATTTATCTTCCTAAGAGTTACTTCTATTATAACGAAGCATATAAAAACACAGTTTTTTTAGTGTTTTCAACTAAAAGCTAGGCTCTCATTTGCATTGGGGTTTCAACATGGTATACGATTTCTTAAAAGGCATAGCTTTCTAGTATGCCAATGATTTAAAAAGGAGAGATTGTTTATGTTCGTAGTAACTAACCGTATTAAAACGAAAAAAGGCTTTGCTGAAAAAATGGCTCCTAATTTCACTCGTCCAGGTGCACTTCAATCATTTGAAGGTTTTGTCAAAGTTGAAGTAGCTGTATGCAAAGATTTTGAAGAATACGATGAAATGAGCGTTAATATGTACTGGGAAACACTTGATGGCTTCAAAGCATGGCGCGAAAGTGATGCATTCAAAGCATCTCATAAACGTCCAGAAGCAAAACCAGGTGAAGCTCCAAAAGAATCTCCAATGCTTGGTAGTCAAATCGTTATAGCTGAAATTGTTTCACGCATTGAAGCTTCACAAGCTTAAACTTTTATTCAATAAGAAAGGCTCTAAACTGACGTTGTAATTCTCCAGCTAGAGCCTTTTTAAATTTATAATATTAATCTAATGATCCGTAGCTTACGATACGTGGTTCCCAGTAACTACCTTTTGCAACACTTTGATATTGTACTTTGTCTCCTGCTGCATGTAATACTTTATTGTTTCCTGCATATAAACCAACATGTGTAATCGTGCTACTTCCTGGTGTTGCAGTGAAAAAGATTAAATCGCCTACTTCTGGACTACTTACTTTTTTTGTAACAGCACGTTGAGAGCCACTATTATGTGGTAATGTTCCGTACCCAGCTTTTTTATATGCATAAGCTGTAAAGCCTGAGCAATCAAAACCTGATGGAGACATGCCACCCCATACATAAGGAACACCTAAATATTGACTACCTACACTTATAACTTTGTTACGAAGTGCTGAGTTTGAGCTAGAAACTGTTGTTGTTTTTTTGTATTTTTTTAAGTATGAGCTTGATACCCAACCTGTCTTACTACCATGTTTGACTTTATACCATGTTGTTCCGCTTACTGTCTTTTTATATGAAGCTGTAACGACAGCTCCCTTTTTTAGCGTAGTTATTTTCCCACTTTTCAATGATGCACTTTTACGCATATTCAATGCTGCTGTTGTTTTATATTTGCCGCTAATTTTTGTTGCTTTCGCAGTAGATGTTGTTGATTGTTTATATTTTTTTAAGTATGAACCAGATACCCAACCAGTTTTTCCACCGTGTTTTACTTTGTACCATGTTGTACCACTTACTTTCTTTTTATATGTAGCTGTTACGACTGCACCTTTTTTTAGTGTTGTAATTTTCTTGCTGCTTGTAGATGCACCTTTACGCATATTCAATGCTGCTGTTGTTTTATATTTACCTGAAATTTTAGTTACTTTTGAACTTGAAACCATCGTAATTTTGTTAGCAGAATCTTGTAAAACATTGGTTGCATTCGTTTGTGTTGGTTGTTGAGGTTGATTATTTACTAATGCTCCAAGTCCAAGTGTTAACGTCAAAGTAGTTGCTGTAATAGCTTTAAATACTGTTTGCTTGTTCATATGAATAATGTTCCTCCAATTTTTTCTTTTATAGTAGTTAATAATATTTCGATGTTTATGGGTGTATATAGCGTTTTTTTATTAATTCCACTATTAATACTAAGGAAAGTCGATTGGAGAAACAACGGCATTTCATTTACAATGTCATTACACTTTATTACAAATAACTCAAAATCCTTATACTATATCCAATTTTTAATACAATAGAAATATAAAAGGGTTAATTCCCCATTTAACATTACCCTTCATCATTACATTATTTAATTGGTGAATTCTAACTTAAAATAGTAATTACTTTTTAAAACCATGGATATTAAATGCAAAAAAACTCCCTTATGCTTTAAAAGCTAAGGGAGTTTATTATTTAATGATAGAACTAAGTTTCTTCTTGATAAATATTTAAATTGGGAGATGTCATTGAAATTCCTGAAGCGGCTCAATGTTTCTATAGAAGTCTTCTATATCCCCTCATCATCAATGTAAAATTCATGAAATTGCAGGTTTCCAAGATCAGAAGTTGGCTTAAGAGTAAATTCACAATGTAATTATTCCTTTATTTAACTAAACCGTTTAATAGTAAACGGCGTAATATCTAAATCTGTAAATCCTTTTGTAATCAGGTCGCTTAGTACTTCTCCAACAGCGCTAGCAAACTTGAACCCATGTCCTGAGAAACCAGCTGCGATGGCGATGTTATTGTATTTTGGATGGACATCTATGATGAAATCTTCATCTGGCGTCATTGTGTACATACATGTTTTGCCCAATTTCAACTCATGCTCACGTGGCATAAATTCATCTAAGAATCCACTTAGGTTTTCTACATCACCGGCAACATCACCAAATGCAAGTCTGACTTCATCTGGATTAATGGTGTCTCCTCCATCATGCCGACCAACTTTTAATCCAGCGCCATCAAAACTTGGAAAGCCGTAGTATATACTATCCTCAAGCTCGAATGTGAAAGCCGGAAAATCGGTTTGATTATAGTATCTTTCATCTACATCGTACCAAGCGAATGTTTTACGAATTGGATTTAGTGGGAGTTCTAAATCCAACTGTTTTAATAATTCCCCAGCCCAAGCACCTGCAGAAATAATCACCGAGTCTGCTGTAAATGTTGCACCATCTTCTGTATAAATTGTAACTTTGCCTGACTGTGGATGGACTTTAGTAACACGGCTATTTGTACGAATAGTTGCTCCTGCATTTATGGCTAACTCTCTATAAGCTTCAACGCATAATTCTACTTTTAACACGCCTGAAGTAGGTTCGAAACAACCAAGGAAGTTTTCTGGTAACTGCATACCTTCCCATTTTCCGTTCACCTCAGATGCCGTCATAATCTCTAATGGTAGATCAAATTTCTCTGCACTCTTAATCACATTTTTGATGAATGGAATATTTTTATCCCCAACATTTATGACACCCGTTTGAAGAAAAATGTCCTTACCTGTTTGTTGTGCAAGTTCTTCCCATAAATCACGTGCACGTAATGCAAGTGGAACATACTCTACACCTTCACCATATGCATATCGAATTATGCGTGTCTCACCATGGTGACTTCCTTTATCATGTGGTGGATTAAAGGCATCTAATAGTAAAGTCTTTTTTCCACTTTGTGAAAGGAAGTAGCCTGCAGCCATTCCCATTGAACCTGCTCCTATAACTATCACATCATAATGCATTTTCATTACCCCCTTGATAATCATAATTAATATTTTACTATGAATTTTTAGAATATTGGGGGAGTGATAGGGAATATTGCCGAAATGTACATGTTTGTTGTTAAACTTCGTAACTTGGAAAGGATTCCTCTAATTGCTGTATTTCATATATTCCACAATTTTATTATTGAATCAACATTAAACTTCCCCATTAGTTTCGCATTTTATGGCGAAAAATGCGATAATGAGGAAAACGAATATTAAGGATGACATGATGACAAAAATGATAACACTTAGAGTGGATCAAAGCTTTCTTGCAGATTTAAAAAGAGGCTATCCATTAATTTTAAAAGAGGCTGTAGTTAATACCGATATGCTACGTGAAGAAGGCGAACTTATTCGTCTTGTGGACCGTGCTAATCGCTATTTAGCAACTGGATATTATGGTAATCAAAATAAAGGAATTGGTTGGGTCCTTACGACAAAAGAACATGAAGAGATTGATGAGGCATTTTTCAAAACTAAATTGAAAACTGCACTAGATCATCGTGCTGACTTTTTCGAAGGTAGCCAAACAACGGCATTCCGTGTATTTAACGGAGAAGGGGACGGCATTGGCGGTCTAACAATTGATTATTTTGATGGTTATTATATGGTTAGTTGGTATAGTGATGGAATATATAGCTTCAAACAATATATCTACGACGCACTTGCTGAATTGGTTGAATTCAAAGCTATTTATGAGAAAAAACGTTTTGATACGAAGGGCCAATATATCGAGCAAGATGATTTCGTAATGGGTGAACCTGGAGATTTCCCTATCATTATTAAAGAAAATGGTATGAATTTTGCTGTTAACCTAAATGATGGTGCAATGACTGGAATCTTCCTTGATCAACGCGATGTACGTCGTACAATCCGTGACTATTATGCAGAAGATACGAATATGCTGAATACTTTCTCTTACACTGGTGCATTTTCAGTTGCTGCTGCTCTTGGCGGTGCAAAAGAAACAACAAGTGTAGATCTTGCAAAACGTAGCTTAGCGAAAACGATTGAACAATTTAGTGTCAATGGTATCGATTATGAAGCGCAAAATATTAAAGTAATGGATGTATTTGATTACTTCAAATATGCCGTTCGTCATAACATGAAATATGATTTAGTTGTACTTGATCCTCCTAGCTTTGCACGTTCGAAAAAAATGACATTTAGTACTGCAAAAGATTATCCGAAATTGCTAATGGACGCAATTGCTATTACGGAGAAGAACGGTATTATTGTTGCTTCTACAAACAATGCAAGCTTCGGTATGAAAAAGTTCAAGACATTCATTGATAAGGCATTTAAAGATTCAAACACTCGCTACAAAATTGTTGAACAATCTTCTCTACCAAAGGATTTCCGCGCAAACCGCGACTTCCCTGAGTTTAACTATTTAAAAGTTGTGTTTATAAAAAAACTAAATAAATAATATTTATAACCGCAGTCATCAGACTGCGGTTTTATTTTTCACTAAGAACTTTCCCTAGGTTTAATTAACCTTCTAATTCTAAAGTATTTTGTTTAATTCACTGAAATACTTTCCCCTAAATTTGTCCTTTCATTATAAAGAGTTAGGTGTGAATCGGAAAGAATGGAAAACTCAGAAAAAAGATAAACTAGATGATCGGAGTGTAGGCGGCGACTCCTTGGGGAACTAGCTAACATCTTGAGACCCCGCAGGAGCGTTTGCTACGAGGAGGCTCGCCCCCAGGAAAGCGTCCGCCAAACGGAAATTAACGGCATCGAAGAAAAAGCCATGGTGGGAACGATTAATCGTTCCCACCATGGCTAAAATTCATTTTATGGACTTTTTCAGTGATCTAAATATAGCGGCCCTTTCTCTTATTTTCACTTCACTTTAAACTGTTTGATCAATGCCATCATTTCATCAGCATTACTAGCCAAATATTCACTAATATTGCTTAACCCCTCGATGATTTGTACTTGCTGATCTGATGCACTTGCGACTCTTGTAGCACGTTTTGCATTGTTTACTACTATGCCATTCATTTGCTCAGTAGAAGCAAGAACTTCCTCTGAGCTTGCAGACATTTGTTCCACGACAGCGGAATCTTCTTGAATTTCTTCATTCACATGCTGTACGGATTGTAAAATAGCATGTAATTTTTTGCCTATTGAGCTGACTGCTACGCTACCCTCTTTCACTTCATGTGAGCTCTCATTCATTTCTTTTACTACACTTTCTGCCGTGCTACTAAAGTTTTGGAGATGTTCACGAATATCCTCAGCAGAATTGCGAGACATTTCAGCAAGTTTACGCACTTCATCTGCTACAACTGCAAAGCCTTTACCTGACTCGCCTGCTCTTGCTGCTTCAATTGCAGCATTTAAAGCTAGTAAATTTGTTTGATCAGCGATACTTGTAATCACTTCTACCATTTCTTCAATTGAGCGGAATTTTTCGGCCATTTCTGTGACATGGTCTGCTGTTCCTAATACCGACTGCTCTACATTTTTGATTTGTTCAACAACCATTTCTGATTCCTTCACTCCTGATTCAACTAGAGTGGTCATGTCAATGGATGCTTGTGAAATATTTGATGTGGAATCAGCCATTCTTTGAATCCCGACAACCATTTCTTCCATTGCATTCATCACTTCACCATTATTGACCTTTTGCTGTTCACTTCCAGATGCAATATGTAAAATGCTATCAGCAATTTCGTTATTTGACGTATGTACCGTTTGTGTAGATGCACTAATTTGATCAATAACATTTTTCAATTCTTCGGATGTATGCAGCACCTCTGTAAAAGTACCCTTTAACTTTGTCAATGATTCTGAAAACGCTATTTCAAAACGAGTAATTTCATTGTTTCCTTTAAATTTTACAGATTCTAGTTTCTGCTCAGCGCCAACAATATCACCATCAGCAAACTGGACAGCTGCCTCCTGTAAAACAGTCAATGGCTGAAGAGTAAGATTTGTAAAACGGCGAATAAGGAATATTGAAACCACTCCGATTATTAAAGTAATACCTATTACAATTGGCAAAATCGATCGTAATATCTGCGACTTTACTTCTTTTACATCACCGGCATCAACATCAACACCAATAAGTCCGATTATCTTACCATCGGCATTCTTCATAGGAACAATTGCAGATAGTAAATCACCATAGCCCTCAAAATTTTCTATTCCCGAATGATAATAACCATCCTTATTAATAGCCTTCATAATGTCATCATTAATTGTTGATGCTTCTGAACCAATCGGCGAATCATCTACCTCTTTAGGCGAACCGTCAACTAACATTTTCGCTGTTCCGCCTTTTTCTACCACTGTCATAGTATATAAATACTGGACACCATTCTTTACACGAATATCATTTAATTCATCACGTAGTTTCCAATACAATTCTGATTCTTCTGGATGATCTAGTATATCTTTAAATTTCTCAGCATCTAACTGGGTCGCAACATTTTCACCAATGTGTACAGTCTGATTCCCTATCGTCTCTTCAACAGATTTATTTGTATTTGAATACAGAGTTATTGAAAAAGCTGCAATTATTAATACGACAGAAATAACAACAAACACAAAAACTTTATTGCTTAACTTAGACATTCCTTTCATTCCTAACTTCCTCCTCTGTTCTTAAAACGGAAAATTTTTAAACCCTAAAATATATCCTTTGCATTATTTATAATATACTATAAAAAGTTATCTTTGAACTATATACACTAAAACTCCATAAGGATCTTTAGTCCTATCGGCTAGATTTCGAAGGAATTAAGTAAAATTTCAAATTTATCAAAAATAAAAAGAGCCACAACTGTAGCTCTTTAAACACCTCGTTATTTCCTATAAATTTAGAACGTTTGTAACGCTTTTTCCAAAGCCTGCATCTTATCCTCACTCAACGTACGACCAATCACGTAAATCATACTTCGACGCACGCCCATTTCAGTTAATCAAATATACCTCTCACCAATATTTTTCATTTTTTAAATAATGACTATATATGCGATTTCGTATTTTAATTCTGACATGATTTAAATTCCTTTCAATGTCTAATTCATAATTCATTCTAGCCCTAGGTATTACAACCTTCATATTCATGATAAAGAATTCTGAGGAACGAATAAAAAAAGAAGTGCCAGCTACAGTTTAATGAGCTAGTACTTCTTTTTTACAAATAGCTACCTTTACGTTTACCTACTTTTTCATGCAAGTTGTTAATGGCTGTTCTAGTATGATCTAAATACTCTATCGTATCATTATATGTACTCGTTGCCACGCACATAAATAATATATCTAAGACATGTAGCTGAGCTAAACGTGAGGAAGTAGCACCACTTCTTAATGTGGCTTCCACTTTTGGTGAAGTATATAAACAAATATCTGCCAAACTAGAGACGAGTGAATTTCCGTATCTTGTTAGACTAATTGTTGTAGCATTTACATTATTCGCAATCTCTAACACTTTAGCTACCTCATGTGTTTCTCCTGAAAATGAAATGCCTACAACAACATCTCCCTCATCAGCATTAACAACCGCTGTAGCTCCCAAATGTAAATCCGTTAAAAACATACAGTATTTATTGATACGTAAAAACTTTTGATACGCATCCATTGCGGCAATTGCTGATGCTCCAACACCAAAAAAGAAAATTCTCTTAGCATTTAACATTGCTTCTGCAGCATGCATTAGCTCTTTTTGGTCGATTAAATCCGCAGTCTCATGCAAGATTTGCATACTATGCTTTGTAATTTTATCGATTGTTAACTCTAACGGTTCATTCGGTTCAATATCACGAATGTCTATTTTTTCACGTTGTAAATCACCTGCAATTCTTAGTTTCAATTCTTGTATGCCACTTAGATTCAATGATTTACAAAGGCGAATGACAGCCGCACTGCTTGTATGGCTTTGCTTGCCAATGTCGATTGCTGTCATTTTAATTGCTTCAGCAGGGTGTTTTAAAATATATTGAGCAATTTTCCGCTCAGAAGGCGGCAAGCTAGCTTCCATTTCAGCAAGTATAAGCAATCCCGAATTCATCTTTTCTATACTCATAACCCCCTGCTTCCTTGTTTAATATTGAAGAAAGATTTCTATATTCTCTTCCTTAACTAGATATTTTTAAGTTGAATTGCTGCACGAACGTGACCTTTTGAATTTGCTAAAAGTTGTTTTGACTCATCCAAAGTTGATTGTGTTAAAAGCATAACTATCGCTGGTTTCACTTCGTAACCTGTTTTAGCTAACACTTGCTCTGCTTGTTCGTAAGTAACTTCTGTTGCCTCACAAACAATTCTTTTTGCACGTTCTTTTAATTTGTTATTACTCGCGTGTACATCAACCATTAAATTTTTATATACTTTACCTAATTGAACCATAGTAGCTGTAGAGATCATGTTTAATACCATTTTATGTGCTGAAGCCGCCTTTAATCGTGTAGATCCTGTTAAGATTTCTGGACCAGTATCTACCTCAATTGCAATATCAGTACATTCGCTAATAATTGAGTTTGAATTACTTGTTAAACTCATTGTTTTAGCACCGACAGAACGAGCATACACTAAAGCCCCTTTTACGAAAGGGGTACTACCGCTTGCCGCAATACCAATCACCACATCACGTTCTGTTAAACCATGTTCTTTTAAGCTGGATTGCCCCCACTGTTCATCGTCTTCAGCTCCTTCTACGGCTAAGACAACAGCATCGATTCCACCTGCTAATATTGCCTGGACTACTTCTGGTGATGTACTAAAAGTAGGAGGACATTCCACTGCGTCTAACAAACCAATTCTCCCGCTTGTTCCAGCACCTACATAGAATAATCGCCCCCCTGTTTCAAGAGAATGATATACAACCTTAATAGTTTTTTCGATTTTTGGTAGTACCTTTTCAATAGCTAGAGGAATTTTGAGGTCATCCTGATTCATTAATTTAATTATTTCAGCTACAGACATTAAATCTAAATTGCTCGTTTCCCTATGATGCGCTTCTGTTTGCAGTTTAGGCTCTTGCTTCATAGATTTTCAATTCCTCCTAATCTTATTTTCAAGATCAACTTTCATCCATGTTTGTAACAGCTCGACTTGCATTTTCTTTGTGATAGGAATGCTCATATCAAGAAGTGCTAAAGTAAATGCACCAACTACTGGTGATACATATGGTTTAATTAATTCATTTTCACCTGAGACTAGGCTTAGAGACTGCTCAAATTGACTAAAAAAATACTCATTTTCAAATAACCCACCACATACAACAATTGGTAATGACTTAGCACTTTCTTCTCTTGAGTATATAATTCCCAATAAGTGCACTAGTTGCGCTACAGCATCAAATACGAATCGACATGCTACATCGTTACCTCGTTCTGCCAATTTCAAAACAGTCTTTGCAATAGATGACACTATCAAACGCGGCTGTTCCTGTTCATAAATTTTCGTAATGATGTCTACGGTATTATTCAGTTGAAGATATTTGAGAACCTCTTCTGAAAATTCATCAAGCTCTTCATTTAAATCATAGAGTTGTGAGATATGACTTAATGCTTGTGTTCCAATATAATAACCACTACCTTCATCGCCAAATAAATAGCCCCATCCCCCTGCTCGGCGGATTTTGCGACCATCTTCTTGTACCAAATAAGCAATAGAACCGGTACCCGCTATTAAAACTAATCCATCCAATTTAAATGTGCCGCTTACCAAGGCAGCTACTGCATCATTAGTGACTTGAATTGTACAATGATACGATTGAAAATACTCTTGTATCCATTCATTCCAGCAGACGGAATCTTCCTCACGATCACCACCCGCTGCACATACAAATACAGCTTTGACCTCTGCTTTTTGAATAGCGGATTTTTCTAACAACTTATCTAATAGAAGGCCTATTTGGATTTTCACTTTTTCTTTTGGAGTAGCTTTTATATTCGAGCTTTCACCAGTTACGAGAGCTAGAATCTCGCCATCGCTATTGCCAATCACCACTTGAGTTTTAGTACCGCCACCATCTATTCCAATAAAATAATGTTTATTTAACTGCACCTGCCGTCAGTCCTTCCATAAACTGCTTTGAAGCGATGAAAAATAGTAAAATCATTGGTAATGAAGCCAAAGTTAAGCCTGCAAATAGCGAACCCCAATCTGCAGAATGTTCACCAAATAATGACATCATTCCTACAGGGATCGTCATTTTCGCCTTTTCCGTAATAAAAATTAATGGGAAGAAAAAATCATTCCATGCAGATATAAAATTAATAATAACTACAGTTCCTAAAGCAGGTCGCATAATTGGCAAGAGCACATGCCAGAGTATGCGTATATTTCCTGCACCATCCATTCGAGCTGCTTCCTCCAATTCGACAGGCATTGTACGGAAAAAGCCTGTCAAAATAAGCATCGTTAACGGGATCCCTGTTGCAACATTCATAAAAATTAATGACCAAAGTGAATTAATTAAGCCTAAATCTCGCATCAAAATAAATAATGGTACAATCCCTAACTTAATCGGTATCATCATTCCTAATAAGAAAATAAAGAAAATGGCATTAGTCCACGAAAATTTAAAACGCGCAATATAATAAGCTGCTAAAGAGCACACAATGATAATTAAAGATACTGATACAACGCTTACTATGACACTATTCATAAAGTAAGTAGTAAAAGGAACTTTTGATAATAACGTCCGATAAGTATCTAAGTTAAGACTTGTCGGTAGACCTAAAGGATTTTTAAAAATTTCTGCACTCGTTTTGAATGAAGAAAGAATCATTAACAAAATCGGATACAAACTAATTGTCGCTGCAACAAAAACAACAATATAATAGAAAGGTTTAGTCCAAATAGTGCCTTGCTTCATATCTTCACCTCTCACATTTCAACGTCTTTTTTGTTCATCATGCGTAAGAAAACCGAAGTACATATTAAAATAAAGCAGAATAAGCATGTCGCTAAAGCCGATCCTAATCCTATAGAGGTGCTTCCCGAAGCAGTCGAACTGCCAAATGCTAACCTATAGAAAAACACTGCTAATGTATCTGTAGAATAATAGGGTTCACCCATCGATCCCTGCATAGCATATATAAGTTCGAAAGCTTCAAACGATTGAATGAACGTCAATACGCCCATAATCATAATGGAGGGAATCATTAATGGTAAATAGATTCTAGACAACATTTTAAAGCCCTTTGCTCCATCTAATCTGGCTGCTTCAATAAGTTCACTTGAAATCCCTTGAAAACCGGCCAAAAAAATAAGAACACCAAATCCAATACCAAACCAACAATTCACTAGAATAATAACAATAAGAGCTGTATCCGGGTCACCTAACCATGCTCTTTGCAAACTTTCTAGGCCTAGCTTTTCAAGTAAAACATTCACTGTACCATAGTTTGGATTTAAGATGAGTTTCCATAAAAAGCCGACTACAATAACAGAGAGTACCCTTGGTAAAAAGAAAGCAGCTTTGAAAAACTCTGAACCTCGGATTCTTTTATAGATGATAAAGGCTAAAAAGAAAGCCAGACCATTCATCACAACCATCTGTATAATAAAATAAATTCCATTATGCTTAAAAGCATTCCAAAACATAGACCCATAAGGTTCTTTTGTAAAGAGCGTAATGAAGTTTTGAAGCCCTACAAAATTGCCTCTGTTCATCCCATTAAATTCAAAAAAACTATAGGATAGGGCAGCCATTATTGGATATAACACGAACATTCCATAAATGATTAATGCCGGTATAGGAAATAAGTGAATTGTCCACTTTGACCAACTCCGTTTCTTTTTTATCGATGGAGCTGTCCCATTTGTCATATACCATAGCCTCCTTTATGTAAATTGAAACAATTGGCCCTCACCTCTTTTCAGTGAGGGCAATTATTATTTATTGAAACGGCTTAAACCATGTTTCGGCATTTTCTTGCACTTTTTTTGCTACACCATCAACTTTCACATCACCCAAATACATTCCTTGCAGTTCAGTTTCAAGTACTGTTTTCGTTGTTGGGTCTCCACCTGTAAAATTAGTAACCCACATATAAGGTGTCGCGTTAGATTCTACTGCTTTACTAAGATCACTTAATAGAGCCTGATCAGAAGAAATGCCAGGCATTGCACTAATCATTGAGAACTCTTTTACAAATAGTTCACCAAATTCTTTTGTAGTTAAAAATTCTAAAAACACCTTTGCAGCCTCTTTATTTTTTGAGTTGGCATTCATAGCAAATGAGCCATCAACCCATGTTGTAACAGTTTTATTGCCTGCTTTAGATGGCATGGGGAAAAAGCCAAAATCTAAATCTGGATTCATTTCCGAAACAACGGGGATTTCCCAACTACCTAAAGGGAACATGGCTGCTTTTTCTAATGCAAACTCAGTTCGAATATCATCCATTCCTAGACCCTCTGAGTTTTTAGGGAAGTATTTCTTCAAATCATTCATCACTTGAATTGATTCTTTAAACTTTGCATCTGTGAAATCTTTTTCACCAGCTAAAACTGACTTGTAGAAATCATTACCCTCATAAACACCTGGCCCCACAATGCCGTGAAGCAAAGATAATAGCCAACTTTCCTTTGTACCCATAGCGATAGGTGTGATACCTTTTGCCAGAAGTTTGTCATTTAATTGAATGAATTCATCCCATGTATTTGGAACATCTAAACCTTGCTCTTTGAAAATCTTCTTATTATAGAAGAATTGAGTAGAGCTCAAATTAATTGGTACCCCATACTGATTACCTTCTGCATCTCGAGAAGCTTGTAGCGCTTCTTCCGAGAATACATTTAACCCATTTAAATCGTTAATTTTTTCTATGAATCCTGATTCTGCTAGTTTTAAACCAGCAGCATATGGACGTAAATGAATAATATCTGGACCTTCTCCCGCTTGTAATGCTGTGTTTAATACCGTATTATATTCTGTGTTTTTTGTAGGACTGAAAGTGACTTTAATATCTGGATGTTCCTCGTTGAATAATGCGATTACTTTTTCATATTTTGCTACATCTTCTGTACGCCAGCTACCAATTGTCAGTGACACTTCCTTTGAAGATTCGGATTCTTTATCTCCCTTGCTCGTGTCATCAGATTTGTCTTTTGAGCCACAGCCAGCTAATACGATTGTCAACAAAAGTACAAACAAAAAGAACCACCTATTCAATACTTTCATGTCTGTTCCTCCACCCCAAAATTAGTTAAGCAATTCCTCATACACCAGGTCGTGAATCTGCCTTCTGATTTCTCGAATCGAATTGTTTCTTCCAAAATGCACGGCATTCGTTAATAATATGATAGAAGATTTTTTTACAGGATCCATGCAAATACTAGTTCCTGTAAATCCTGTATGCCCAAAAGCTCCTACGCTCACCTTCTTTCCAAAGGATACTGATGGTTCTTCACCAGTCAGCACTTCAAACCCAAGACCCCTTCCTAAAAACGTATTCATATATGCTGACTCCATCCAATTGAATGGAATAACCGACTGTTGTCGAATACCTAACCAATACTCTGAAAACAAGAGTAAATCCTTTGCGCTTGAAAATAAGCCAGCGCTACCAGATACACCGCCTAGTAAAAGCGACTTCTCATCATGTACATCTCCTTGGACATATTGTCCTTTAACTAGTTCCGTAGAAGCCACCTTATATTTTTGGTTATCCAGCAATAAAAATTGTGTATTATGCATATTCCACGGATTAAAAAAATGTCGTTTCACAAATTGATCTAACAATTCCCCTGTCACTTTTTCTACTATCTTGCCTAATAAGATCATCCCTAAATCGCTATACTCGACAAATCGACCTGGGTTATTGACTAAATTACATGCTAATATCTCACTCATTATATCTCTGTTATGATGTCTCTCTACTTTAGGCACTAACCCTGCTGGCAATCCTGAACTGTGTTGTAACAAATGTCGAATCGTCACCTTTGGAAATCGAAATGCTGGTATAATTTCCGACACACTTCTATCAAGTTGAAGCTCATTTCTGCTTAGTAAATATAAGGTGGCTGGTAATGTAGCCACGACCTTTGTTAAAGAAGCCAAATCAAAAAGGGTATTCTCTGTGATTGCATGCAATTGCAAATCCTTTCCCTTGAAATGCCCGTAGCTCTTGGTTATTAAATACTTCGAATTCTGTTGCACACTAATAACTGCACCCGGAAGCAATTTTTGTTGAATTATTTGTTTGATATACTCATCTATCATGACAACACCCTTGTTATTTTTTAGATTTTCCATGTTATTACGATATGAAATTAAATAACAAAAAATAAGCGGATTTCTGAAATTTTTTTTTAAACCATATACACATAGAAAAAGAGCTATCCGTCATATTAGCGGATAACTCTTTTTCTATGTGTTCTATTGAATACATTAGTCAATCTTTACAAAAAACTGCACTTGATTATAATGTCAATTCTTGCAACGCCTTTTTCAATTCCTGAACCTCTTCCAAACTTAACGTTACGCCCTTACCCATCTTCGTATGATCCTCAGACCAATCTCTTAGATCATACTTAGGGGCACGATCATTCCAGCTGATTAAATTTAATTCTTTCTGCCAACCTTTAGCACCTTCAGAAAGTACTGCAATGTTTTCTACGATTTCGTATTTTAGTTCTGCCATTTACTCTTACTCCTTTGTTCTTTAATAACTTCATCATTTGGACTAACTAGCTTAAATACATGATGTTACAATACTATTTTCCTTAAGCACCATCAGCCTCGTAATAATCCATTATATCAGAACTTTTCTAGTTCTTATTTGCAAAGCGAATTGCTCTACTCATGACTGTAGGCACGACAGATGCATGATTTTCTTCTGGAGCACAGTAAAATTCACATTCCACATACTTTTGTTGATCTGCGCTTAATCGGCTGAACACTTGTTTTGCATCGTCAACCATAAAGCCCTCACACTCACCTACTGCAATGTAAAGGTTCTTCTTCTCATCCACTTCCGATTGTCTCAGAAATCCATCCATGTATGTTAAAATTTCATAATCATTCCACCAGATTGATGGACTTAAAGCTAGATAAGTTTGAAAGGCTTTTGGTTTTGTAAAAAGTGTCCATAATGTAAAAAGACCGCTGAGAGAATGTCCGAACAGAGCTTGTTTTCCCTTATTAATAGAATAGCGTCTTTCTATTTTCGGTTTTAACTCTAACTCAATAAAATCAAGAAATTTCTGTGCTCCTCCGTGGACACCAACATCAAAACCCTTTAGCCGATCTGGATAAACATACTTACTTGCAGGTGCAGTAAAATCATAGAATCTTCTTTTGGAAGTATCCTTCCCTTCACCTTGATGCCCTATCCCTACAATAATCGCCTCATTCACCAATGTTTTCGGTGCATTTCTAGATTGCAAACTTACGATACCTTGAGCAAATTGAAAGTATGAATTTCCATCTAATATATAAATAACAGGATAGCCATCTACAGGTGGGGGTGAACTAGGTATTGATACTTTTATATCATATGAATAATCCATTTCATCAGAATAGTATAGCCATTGTTCTGTATTGTCTTGAGTGACTTTATTTATTGCTTTCACTACTTTTCCCCCGATTCATGCTCTAGGAAAGTATCATATCCAAAACACACTGGTGCCCCATTTTCGGGGTCTATCATTATGCGTGCATCGATATTGAACACTTGCTTTAGAGTGCCTTTTTCTAAAATTTCATTTGGTGTACCGACAGTAATAATTTCTCCTTCTTTCATTGCAATGATTTCATGCGAAAAACGAGCAGCATGGTTGATATCATGTAATACCATTATTATTGTGCAGTGATGCTCTTTATTTAGACGCTCTACAATCTTCAGCACTTCAAGTTGGTGAGCAAGATCTAAATAAGTCGTCGGTTCATCCAACAGTAATATACTTGTCTCTTGTGCAAGAGCCATTGCTAACCATACTTTTTGGCGCTGACCACCTGAAAGTTGGGCGATTTCTCGATCACGAAAAGCAGTCGTTTTCGTTATATCCATAGCCCATTCAATCACTTCAATATCTTTATTTGATAAAGTACCTACATTTTTTCGATGCGGGAAGCGACCGTAAGAAATAAGCTCCTCTACTTTTAATTGTAACGGTGCTTCTGGATTTTGAGATAAGAGTGCTAGTTGCTTTGCAATCTCTTTCGTCGAAATCTTCTTCATATCTTGTTCCTGTAAAAGTACATTCCCACTTTGTTGTTTTAAGATTCGTCCAATTGTTTTTAATAAGGTTGATTTACCACATCCATTTGGACCGATAATTGTTGTTATTTGTCCTTCTTTAATTGTCGTATTCAAATCTGAAAAAACCGTGACTTTTTCATATCCTGCCGTCAATTGTTTCGCTCTAATAACACTTGTCACCATTTATCGGTTCTCCTTTTACGCTTTTGATTTAACTAATAAATATAGAAAATAAGGCACACCTAAAATTGCTACTATGATGCCTACAGGAATTTCTGCAGGGGCGAATACTGTTTTTGCAATATAATCAGAGAAGATGACTAACAGCATTCCTACTGCAGCACTCATAGGAATGACATACCGATGTTGTATACCTACAAGTTGTCTTGCGATATGAGGAGCCATTAATCCAATGAAGGATATACTACCTGATACTGCTACACATGCACTTATTACACCGATGCTACATAAAAGCAGTATCGATTTCTCTTTTTCAATTTCAATTCCAAGACTTTTAACACTTGCCTCTTCAAGCTGTAAATAATCTAATAAATAAGCTTTTCTGTAGATTATAGGTATCAAAATCAAAAGCCAAGGTAACATGGCAACGATGAACATCCAGTTTGCATTATAGATACTTCCAGTCATCCAAACAGTCGCCATCTCAAAGTCACTTTCACGCATTTTAAGAGAAATAAACATTGAAAGCGCACCAAATCCTGAACTAATGGCAATACCTGTTAAAATCAGACGCTGCGTATCTAGTTTGCCATTACGCCAGGAAAAGCTATATATAATAATTGCAGCAGCTAATCCACCTATAAATCCAAATAAAGGCATGATTAATATCGAAATCCAGTTAGAGCTACCAGATGCAACTAACTGCATCTGAAAAAGAAACATGAATACTACAATAGAAGTACCTGCACCAGCATTGATACCTAATATTCCTGGATCAGCTAAGCCATTTCTTGTGATTCCTTGAATAACCGTACCCGCTATACCTAGTCCTAGACCTACAAGAGCCGCAATAACAATTCTCGGAAGGCGGAATTGAAAGATAACTAGATCAAAATCATCATTTGGATTAATTCGTAACAACGTTGTGACGACATCTTTAATCGACATATCGAAAGTGCCATTGGTGATATGAATGTACATAGCTATAAAAACAAGCAAAAAAGCGGCTGTAATTTTCATCATAAAATGTTGTTTATGCACGTCGTTCTCCCCCTCTCGTACGAATTAAATAGAGGAAGAAAGGTACACCAATTAACGATGTAACTACACCAACTGGCGTTTCAAACGGAAAGTTAATAAATCGACTACCAACGTCACATAGTGCTAAAAAGACCCCACCAATAATCGCTGAACAAGGGATGACAAAGCGGTAATCGACTCCTACAAGAAATCTCGTGATGTGAGGAATAATTAATCCTACGAAACCGATTTTCCCTACAAGAGCCACAGCAGTACCGGTTAAACAAACGACTATTAATATACTTATAGCCTTAACCCATTTTGTACGTTGACCAAGACTAATCGAAATATCCTCGCCAATTGATAAAATAGTAATGGATTTAGCAATGTATAAAGCAAGTAAAAGACCAACTAAACCAAATGGTAAAGCAAGTAAAAGAATTTCGGGATCAACCTTATGAATTTTAGCGTTATACCAAAAACTCATGTCTTGTGAAATTTGAAAGTATGTAGAAAGTGCTGCTGATATACTGCTTAAAAAAGTTCCAATAACTGTGCCGATAATGGCTAATCTTACAGGAGATAGGCCATTTCTCATTAATGAACCAAAACCAAATACAATCCCAGCCCCAAAAGCTGAACCAACCATAGAGCAAATGATTAGATTAAAGTTAGACATGCCAGGGTATAAAATCATACAAATCGTGATTACAAATGCTGAACCATCGGTTACCCCCATAATAGAAGGGGAAGCAAGATAATTTCTTGTCATCCCCTGCATTATAGCGCCTGATATTGCAAGAAATGCTCCTACAAGCAGAGCAGCTAACACACGTGGCAAACGAGATTGCATGATAATATTATGATCAACATTTCCTGAATCGAATTGTGTAATCGCTAGCCAAATTGTAGTTACATCAATATCCTTTGTGCCGTATAAGATTGATAACGCAATTGTAAATACGATGAAGAGAGGTGCAGTACCCATAATTAGGATTGGTACAAATTTAGGTTTCTTCATTTTATTTATCATAGGCTCACACATTATTTCGATAGATTTTCAACAGCTGCATTTAAGAACTTTTCTTTACTCCAAGCTGTACCACCTTGTGCCATAGGTTCTACTACGTTCACAAACACTTTGTCGTTTTTAGCAGCGTTAATGCTTTTGAAGATAGGATTTTTTAATACATCATCTAATGCAGCAGTTTTCTTATCATTCTCGCTTTCCTCGAATTGCAAGAAAATAATATCTGGATTTACTTCTGCCAAAGTTTCAATTGAGATCTCTTCTTGAGCAGCAGTTTTAGTAATTAATTCAGGAACTTTTATTCCCAGATCCTCATAGATAACAGGATTTAAATACACACCCTCTGGATACACGAACATGCTATTGGCACGAATACGTATTACAAACACATTTTTGTCTTTCACTTTTTCAGCTACTTTAGATTTTGCAGCTTCTGCTTCTGTTTTGTAATCATTAATAATTTTTTCCGCTTCAGATTCTTTACCTGTCAACTTACCCATTAAAAGTAGATTATCTTCCCAATCCGTAGAAATATGTGATACCGGAATCATCGTTCCGATCTTATTTAATTGCTTAGCCACTTCATCTGGATATTTTGACGAACCTAAAATAACATCTGGCTTTAATTTTAAAATAGTTTCATAGTTCGGTTGCATTTTTTCACCGATAGAAGTTGCACCTTCCAAATCACTAGCAAGGTATTCTGGTAGTTTACCAGCAGTTGTTACGGCTCCGAGTGGTTTTACATTAAGCATTGCTGCGTCTTCCATAGATTCTAAACTTGCAGCGATAATATTATTTACTTTAGATGGTAAAGTATATGATTTATCTAGATATGTGATTGTTTGTTCTTTTGAAGCTGTTTCTTCGGTTTCTGCAGCTTTATTGTCCTCTTTTTTTGGAGTTGTTTCATTCCCTCCACAAGCTACTAAAAATACCGCTAATCCAAATATCCAAAATCTATTCATTTTCATCTGTTAAGTCTCCTTTATGTATTAGTAAATATAAGCAGGCCTACTTATTTGCTGTTAATCAATTGATAATGATTATCAATATCAATAACTTTTACCAATATAACCCTTAATATACAAAGTGTCAACAGCAATTGTAAGTTCTATTAAATTTCGTTTAACACGCTCAAATTATTGAACATTATTATGTTAAATGCTGATTTAGTTTGTTTAAATTCCCTACATTATAGAATTCCGCACTAACAGATACTAAATGCCAAATCTACATTTCTGCGTTATTTTGTATAGTAAAGGAAAAATTTGTTTCTATTCAAGCAGGATTTTTAACTTATTTTATTGAATTATTAAGAACTGTTATTACTTTTACATAAATGAGGGATCAACCACGATGAAAGTGAAGAAGGTTCATATAGAAAAAGAAAAGCGATGTATTATTGTTTCAGATATTCATGCAAGTTTGGATTTATTTAAAAGATTGCTTCATAAAGTTACATATACAACAAATGATTATTTAATCATTAATGGTGATATGTGTGAGAAAGGTGAGAATAGTTTAGAAGTCGTAGAATACATTAGAACACTTTGTAATCACTCAAGTAATGTGTATGTCACTAAAGGTAATTGTGATGTATTGTTCCGATATGTAGAAAACGGTGACCAAAGTATTCTCTCCTATATTGAAAAAAGGAAGAATTCCATTTTAAATGACATGCTAGCTGCCAATCATGCATACTTAAATGATTTTGAAAATTTAGAACAACTGACTCAATATTATCGTCAACATTTTGGAGAAATATTAACTTGGCTTGAACAATTACCACATGCAATCGAAACAGATGAATTCATAGTGATTCATGCAGGAATTGAAAATAAAGAAGATTGGCAACAGACAGAGGAGACATTTGCTTTGCAAGTAAATGCTTTTTACGAAAAAAATCATCAAGCTGACAAAATGGTGATCGTTGGACATTGGCCAGTGGTAAATTACAGATTTAATCAACCAACTTCACATCTACCATTAATCGATTTGGATAAGAAAATAACGGCAATTGATGGAGGAAATCAAATCAAAGCAGACGGTCAATTAAATGCTTTAATCATTCAGGATAATCAATATACGTCATATTATGTTGACGATTTAACAAATGAAGTCATTATAAAAAAAGACCATCTTGATACAACAAATCGAGTAGGCACAGTTACTTATCCATATTATGAAATGCAAATCATTCAACAAGAACAATATTTCACGCTTTGTGAAAATATAAATCTCCAGCAACAACAATGGATCAAAAACGAATATTTACAAATTGTTGATGGAAAAGCAACATGTACCCTAGGGATTAGTACGACATTTCTTTCAGTGCAAGAATCAGAAAGAGTATGGCTCTTAAATGATTCTACAGATGGATATATCTTGATTAAAAATTCCATTGGTGAGATTGGATGGATACCTAAAGAGTGTTTATTCTAAGATAACTTCCTATTATAGAAATATAGTAAACACAAATACCCTGTCGTAATAATCTACGACAGGGTATTTTTCAATTAACTTTTAATTCACGTTGTAAAGGCTCCAAATCCACTTCAAACCCTAAATCTTCAAGCATTTGGCGATCTTTTTCTCCTGCTTGTCCTTCCGTTGTTAAGTAGTCACCTAGGAAAATAGAGTTTGCCGGGTATAAGCTAAGTGGTTGAAGTGTACCAAGATTTACTTCACGACCTCCAGATACTCGAATTTCTTTAGATGGATTGATAAAACGGAATAGGCATAATACTTTTAGGCAATAACGAGGGTTGAGTTCATGTGTACCTTCTAGCGGTGTACCATCTACTGCATTTAAAAAGTTTACTGGAATAGAATCTGCATCCAATGCATGTAGACTACGCGCCATTGTAATCACATCTTGTTGTGTCTCTCTCATACCAACGATAACACCTGAGCAAGGTGAAATCCCCGCTTCTTTAGCTAGTTCAACAGTTCTTACTCGATCATCATATGTATGTGATGTCGTAATGTTTTCGTGATGATTAGCAGACGTATTGATATTATGATTATAACGATCTACGCCCGCTTCCTTTAACTTCTGTGCTTGTTCTGGCTTTAGAATACCTAAGCATGCGCAAATGGTCATATCACTATGTTTTTCTTTTATAGCCTTTACAGAATCTATGACAATATCAATTTCTCGATTTACAGGCCCACGTCCGCTTGCAACGATACAGTATGTTCCTACATTTAGTGATGCTGCTCGTTCTGCTCCTGCGACGATTTCATCTTGTTTCATCATCGCATATTTTTCAATCGGGGCTTTTGAAACAATGGACTGTGAACAGTATCCGCAATTTTCTGGGCATAGACCTGATTTCGTATTAATTATCATATTTAATTTCACTTTATTACCATAATAATGATTTCGAATTTTATAAGCTGCGTGTAATAATAATAATAATTCTTCATCAGGGCTTTTTAATATTGCTAATGCTTCAGTATCTGTCAATTGATAACCGTCTAGGACTTGCTGTGCTAACATTTCATAATTCATTGTGATTACCTCACCTTCAACACTTTTTGTAATCGATGACCAAATACACCTGCAAATACAGCTAATATTAAATCTTTTGGTAAAGGTGGCATCATCCAAAGCCATGCCATTTTATAAGTGAAGCCTTCAGGTGCGCTAAACCATAACATATATGCAGCATACATCCAGTTAGTACCGATCAAATAGCTCACGATTACCCCTATGATCGCTGCTGTGATATACATTCTTTTCGAACGATGATTTTCTACAATTTTACCAACAATAAAAGCAACTAGTATAAATGCAACAATAAAACCAAATGTTGGACTTAATATTTGGGAAAAGCCTCCTCCGAAACGTGCGAAAACAGGCGCACCAGCTAAACCGATTAACATATACACCGTAATTGAAAGAGCACCTAGTCGGCTTCCCAATACAAGGCCAGCCAATATAGCAAAGAATGCCTGCAATGTAATCGGTACGCCACCGACTACCATAAACGGTGCGAAAGAAGTAATATTCGCCCCAATCATCATAAGTGTTGCAAATAATGAACAATAGACTAAATCGACTGTTCTCAATTTACTTTTAGAATTCACTGTACTTGTTGTCATATTACACCCCTTTATGTTTTTGTATTTATAAATATAGTAAAAAAAAACACCCCTTGTGTCAACCTACCAAAATATATAGGTTAACACAAATCTCGATAACATATTACAATGCATTGCATTGTCAACTAATGTACTTCGTTGTGTTACAATAGATATATTAGCAGCTACTTTCAATTGCTTCTACTAACTAAGGGGGCTTTACATTATGTCAAATGTCAACGTTGTAACTCCAGAGGTCGGTTTACCGGAGCGTAAAATCATTACAAATCGTCTTTTCGAATTTCTTTATTTAAAAGAAAGACAGGTACCTATTCAAGATGTATACACAGCCATGGCCAATGTTTTTCAACTGACTACTGCACAACAAAAACTAACCTTAAAAAGCGGGGCAAGCCTTTTCGAAAATGAAGTAAGAAATGCTCATACTGAATTAAAGAAAAAGGAATATACTACGAGTACTGCAAAACGAGGATTTTGGAGCATTAGCGAAAAAGGTAAAAAAGTTTATCTCCATTCTCGTCTAAAAAAATTTAATTAATAAATCGATATAATCGGCTTCCAGGGGGATAACATATGTCAAAGGAGCAATATCATGCCGGAAACTCATTAACTTTGCGATTACGAAAAAGTGATGAGGGCATTATGAGATGGGCCGGTGCTCAATCTGAAATCGGAGATTCTATACGGTTCCTAATCGAGCAAGAGATACAGAGAAACGGGTTTAAGGATTTGTCTTTGGAGATTAAAAACAAACGCCCTATCCTTCCTACCTCTACAGACATAGAGCCAAATTTACTAGCTTATTTATACAATCGCAATGAACCCGTAGCAATTAATGATGCATATGAGGAAATGCGTGAGATGTTTGAAATCACTGAGGATGAAGCACGTATTACAGTGCGTGATGGTCAAGAACCTCAATGGAAAAACAATGTTCGTTGGGCTAGCCAACAGCTGAATATTAAAAACTTTATCCGCAAAGACTCTCAGTATGGTTATTGGGAGATTTCAGAAGATGGCAAAGTTTATTACGAAAAAACTCAAAATAATATGACTATGCAAAAAGAGGTTGCTCATAAGCCAATATAATTGGCTATGAGCAACCTCTTTTTTATAAAAATCTTATTAGTTTTTAGCAGATTCAAATGCTTGATACATTTCACGAGCTGCTACTGTAATTTCAGCTACAGTGTTGAATTGATAAATAGTACTCCCTACACCTACGCAAATTGCTCCATTTTTGAAATACAACAAAGCGTTGGGATAGCTCTTCTAACTCCTCAGAAAATCCTGGTACAATGCGATCAGTGTAGTATGTGAATGATCGACCCATCTTTTTGTACCAAAACACTATTATTATCAGTAAATAACACCTAACAACTTCGAGTTTATAATTAAAATTTAGTATATTTTTTATCCTTTATCTAAATAATATAGACAGTTCGTTTTTAGGAGGAAGTACATGAAACCAATTATTAAAGTTCTAGATGTCACATTAAACAACCTAAAAAACGTCAAATACGGAACATTTCATATCGATACAAACTTTGACAAATTAGAAGAGGCTAATGTTATTGGATTCTATGGTCAAAATGGTTCAGGTAAGACTGCTGTTGTTCAGGCATTTCAAATTTTATCGGCACTCTTAGATGGTGGGATTTATAAAAAACTTCCTCATGTTCATCATCTACATATATACTACGGTGAATCATCCTTACAACTAAATTTCCAATTCATCATCAAAAATAAATTTGGCGAGTACTTCTTAAAATACGCTGTAACACTTGTGGTTGGTGAAGAACGACTAAATGTAATGACAGAAAACTTAAGTTATCGAGAAAATAAACGTGGGAAACGCTTTAAAAATATACTCTCAAAAGACGGAGAGGAAGTTACTATCCGCACTACCAATCTCCCCTCTCTAAACCAAAATGATCGAGTTAAAGTATTAGTAGCAAACCATCTTTCTAAAGAAAATCATTCTTCCTTCATTTTCAGAAAAGAAGTTAGAAATATTCTTCCCAATCATTTAGGTGAAGTGGAAATGGCACTCATTCAAAATATTATTTTTGACTTCAAGAGAGACTTGCATATCATTGATAATACGCAGTTTGGTAACTTAATCTCTAATATTACGATGCCTTTTAATATACATCTTGAAAATAAACGTGGCGTTATTCCTTCTAAATTAGAAGATACTACTTTACTACCAAAAGACATGTTCAATGCAATGAAAGAATTAATAGAACAAACGAACATCGTTCTCAAAATGCTTATTCCAGGTCTACAGATTAAAATCCATGTTCTTCATACACAAAAATTGAATGATGGATCTGATGGTGTGCTCGTTGAGTTTCTCTCACGAAAAGGGGACATTGAGCTACCTTTGAAATGTGAATCCGAGGGTACGTTGAAGATAATCTCTATCTTAAGTACAATAATTGCTGTTTATAACAATCCCAATGCCTGCGTTATTATTGATGAATTAGACGCGGGTGTATTTGAGTACTTATTAGGTGAACTACTTGAAATTATCCATGAGAATGGAGCAGGCCAATTGATATTCACCTCCCATAACTTACGTATACTTGAAGTACTACCAATTCATAATTTATGGTTCACTACAGCGAATGAAGAGAATCGCTATATGCAATTAAAGGGTGTTAAAAAACTTAATAATCCTAGAGATGTCTATTTGCGTGCAATTCAGTTAGGTGGTCAAGACGAATCAATTTACAAAGAAACGAATGCCTATGATATGAAAAGAGCATTTAGAAAAGCGGCTATCATAAATGAGTAATAAAGCTAAAAAAGTTGTCTTGTTACTAGTAGAAGGTGCCTGTGAAGAAGCTTTATTATACGATCGAATACGTACTTTATTTAATAATAATGAAATTAGATTCGATATTATTAAAGGTGATATTATGGGGGATTTAAACCAAAAGAGCTCCAATATCAAAAACCTAGTTGGAGATCGCGTTAAAAGCTATATTAATAAAATGAAATTAGGCACTACAGATTTATTGGCAATTATCCAAATAGCCGATACAGACGGCTGCTTCATTGATGAATCTGCTGTTATAATTGATGAAAATCAAGGTAGATTAACGCTCTATAACGCTAAAAATATCAGTGTTCCAAATAGCAATCAACAAAACAAAATTATTGAAAGAAACAAATTAAAAAGCAAAAACATTCATACCATGCGGACGCTCAATTCGATTTTATCTGGCAAAGTAAATTACCAAATTTATTATTTCTCTAGAGCACTTGAACATATTTTGTTTAACGAAGCCAATCCCGAAACACGTTATAAAGTACGTGAGGTTGAGGAGTTTTTAGAAAATGAACAAAAGCCAATAGAAGAGTTTCTTTCTAATTTTTTACCCATTTCAACTAGTATGACATTAGAAGAAAAGTATTTGGAAAGTTGGCAAAGCATCTCTGCTGACCTTGCCTCTTTGGAAAGATATACAAATGTACCACTAATGTTCGATTACATGAAAATGATTAACGAGTAACAATAAAAGCCTTGATACCAAGTCATTTTGGTTTCAAGGCTTTTATATTACTCATTCAAGCTTTGGACTGTTGGGTGTCGCTAAATTTTTTTGACGTTTTACTGGATCCAGTTTACGCTCTATGAAACCAAGTATCAAATCTGTTATGACAGCCATCAGTGCTGTTGGAATGGCACCTGCTAGAATAATCGCTGTACCATCCGTAGCATTTGTACCACGGATGATAATTTCCCCGAGTCCACTGCTCCAATGAAAGCACCAATTGCTGTAATACCGATAGCAACCACAAGAGCTATACGAATTCCTGCAATAATTACAGAGAGTGAGAGCGGTAACTCAATCATATACAGCACTTGAATGCGTGTCATTCCCATCCCTCTGCCGAAATCTGTAAGATCCTTATTAATATTATTAATACCTGTATATGTGTTTTTAATAATCGGCAGTAATGCATATAAACCTAAGTTCTTTTACCCCTATCGATTAGGCTCTTTTCTATAACTTTTAATCCCTACAAAAATACTTTGTTTTTCATATTGACTTTCATCTTTAGAAAAAGTAAGATAATTGAAACAATAGAATATTACTTATCATGAGAAGCTAAGGGACTGGTCCGATGAAGCTTCAGCAACCACTGTATAACAGAATGGTGCTACTTCCAGCAAGAGAAATCTTGACAGATAAGGGTGCATACACAACATTTAAGCTCCCTCTTTTATAAATGGGAGATTTTTTATACCTTCAATACATAGTAATTCTATAAGAATTATAAACTTAGAGAAGACGAGGGGATTTATTATGAAAGAGATATTTATAAGAACAGAGCTACAACGACAATGGTTAGATAAACTAGCATTCCTTAAAGACCAAATTACAGGTAGCGCCGCAACTGTAGATGAATTATCTATTTTTCCTAAAGAGAGCTTTAGCCTGCTCCGCAAAATTGGCTATCCTGCAATTACTTTACCGAAAGAATTTGGTGGCGAAGGATTTTCAGTTTACGATATGGTCCTTCTACAAGAAACACTTGCAAGCTACGATGAGAATACTTCACTTTCGATGGGCTGGACTTTAGGGGTTGTAGGCGAATTGTATCAGGAGAAATTGTGGTCAGATGACAAGCTTAATTTCTTTGCAAATGAAGTACAAAATGGTGCTATTGTGAATCGTTCTGTAAGTGAGGCCCGCACTGGCAGTCCCACTCGAGGCGGGCGTCCTGGAACAACTGCAGTTCGTTCTGAAAAAGGGTGGCTTATACATGGACGCAAAATTTTCACTACGGCTTCCCCTGTCTTAGATTATTTTTTAACTTCTGCTTGGATTGAAGAAAAACAACAAGTTGGGTTCTTTTTAATTCATAAAGATACTGCAGGACTATCTATTGAAGAAACATGGGATGTAATGTCCATGCGCGGCACATCAAGTCACGACTTATTATTACAAAATGTTAAAGTAAGTGACTCAGATTTAGTCGAATTACCAAATCATCCAAGCGGAGGTAAAATCAACGGCTGGTCATTGCATATTCCTGCAACTTATTTAGGTATAGCACAAGCAGCTCGTGATTATGCAGTTCACTTCGCAAATCATCATCAACCAAATAGCTTAAATGCACCGATCAGCTCATTACCAAATGTGCAGCATCTATTAGGTGACATTGAGTTAAAACTTCAGCAATCTAGATTTGTCTTATATGGTACAGCTGAAGCTTATGACGACCCAAAACGAAGAGACTCATTGACCAATGAAATTGCCGTCGCCAAACATACAGTGACTAATGCGGCCATTGATATCGTTGATAAAGCAATGAGAGTCGTGGGTGCAAAAAGTTTACAAAACGCTAATCCATTACAACGATATTACCGCAATGTCCGTGCAGGTCTACACAATCCTCCAATGGATGATATGACTATAACAAAATTAGCATTAACAGCTATTGAAGAACAAAAAAGAACGAATTCGATTGTGAATTAATAATAAAAAAAGAAACTTAAAAAGGGGTTATAAAATATGTTCAGTAAAAAACTATTAAAATTTGCCGCAGTCGGTATTACTTCAATTGCAATTTTAGCTGGTTGCTCTACAAGTGAAGCATCTGATTCTAAAGATAAAGGAGATTCATCAAAAGTACGTACGGTGAAAGTCGCCTTTGACCAAGCAAGTAAGCCGATTTCATATATTGACGACCAAGGTAATCCAACTGGATACGATGTAGAAGTGATGAAGCTAGTGGATGAATTATTACCAGACTATAAATTTGAATATGTAGGCACGACTAGTGACGACTTATTAATTGGTGTCGAACAAGGTAAATACCAAGTCGGTGTAAAAAATGCCTTCTTCACAGAAGAGCGTACAGAAAAGTTCATCTACCCTAAAGAATTCCTTGGCTTAAGTAGTGCAGGTTTGGTATTACGTAAAGAAGATGAAAATATTAAATCACTAAAAGACTTTGCATCAGCAGGCTACTCTCTAGCACCAATTGCCGCAAATAATGCTCAATATACAATCATCGATGAATACAACAAAAAAAATCCAGATAACAAAGTAAAACTAAAAGCTGGAGATGCTTTCACTATCGATATTGTTCAATGGGTCAACGAAGGCCGAGTAGATGGTGGTGTAATGATTGAAGGTCCTTTTAATCAGCAAGTTACAGCCAAAGACGGCGCTTATCACAAATTAGCAAATGACATTGTGTACAATGAATTTGCTGTAATTAAAACATGGCCGCTATACAACAAAAAAGAACAGAAATTTGCAGACGCATATGACAAAGCTATAAAACAAATTAAAGAACAACAAAAAACAAATGAATTGAGCAAAAAATTCTACGATCGTGATTTATTTGAAGTACTTGAGCAAGTGGAACGTTAATTGCTTATGCATAAGTAGCGTCCTTAGGCTGTTGAGTAATAAAACTCAACAGCCTTTCCAATACAAAACGAAAATGGTGAGCATATGGAAAAATATTTTGATGCATCTTATATCTGGGAGTCACTCCCTATTTTACTCCCCTTTCTAAAGGTGACATTTATGATAGCAGGACTGTCCATTTTACTAGGTTCCTTTTTTGGTTTATTACTTGCGATAGCCAAATTGGGCAGCAGTAGAATTGCTCAAAAACTTGCAAATGGCTATACAACTATCATGCGTTGTACACCTTCGATCGTGTTACTATTTCTCGTTTATTATGGTGTACCTGCACTAGCTGAAAACTTCGGCCTCAATTTACACGATATTGATACGGCCATATTCGTTATCGTAACTTTCACACTACAATTTGCAGCCATTATGTCCGAAGTAATTCGTTCTTCTTATGATTCAATTGACAAGGGCCAATACGAAGCCGCTGTTAGTGTCGGCCTAACACCTTTTCAAGCCTATCGTCGTATTATTTTTCCACAAGCTTTAGTTGTAGCGTTACCCAATCTCGGTAACGGTATGATTGCCTTATTACAAGAAGGTGCACTTGCTTATACTATCGGGCTTATTGATGTCGTTGGAAAAGCCAATCTCATTATCGCCAGCAACATAAATGCACATGCTCTCGAAATTTTTATCGCTTTAGCAATCATCTACTGGGTATTGTCATTGATCATCGAAAAAATCTTCTCAATTCTTGAAAAATTCTTTAGTAAAGGTAAAAAAACGTTGGAGACAACATAAGGAGGTACGCACATGTCTGAAGGATTAAATTATAAATTTTTGATTGATACATTTTTTGTCGCATTGTCTGGCGTACCAGTGGCCCTACTTGTGACTTTTGTTTCTTTGCTAATTGCTATACCTCTTGCATTTTCACTCGCTTTAACACGTATTTATCGAATACCTTTTATACAACGTTTAGCTCAAGTGTACGTATCATTTGTACGAGGTACGCCTATTATTATTCAAATTTTTATCGTCTATAGTAGCGTTCCATTAGTTTTAACAGCATTATTTAAAAAATATGATATTGCTATGGATGTCTATAAAATCCATCCAATTTGGTATGCCTTTATCGTCTTTTCATTTAGCACTACTGCCATTTTAATTGAGGTATTCCGATCTGCACTGAGCACAGTCAACAAAGGGCAGATAGAAGCTGCACATTCGGTTGGTTTAACGACTTATCAAGCATACCGACGTATCATCATTCCACAAGCACTTGTGGTAGCACTGCCAAATATTTGTACAGCAACCGTCAACCTCATCAAAGCTACTTCCCTTGGTTACGCAATGTCTTTACAGGAAATCACATTGAAAGCTAAGGTTGCTGCAAACGTAGGTTACAACTATGTTGAAGCTTATATAGATATATTCATCGTGTACTTAATCTTATGTAGTGTTGTCGAATACGGCTTCAAATTGTATGAAAAACACTTACGAAAATATAAATTAGCAAATGCTTAAAACTGGGGTGTGATGATATGTTAAATATTAAAAATGTGCATAAATCATTTGGCAATAATGAAATATTAAAAGGTGTCGACTTATCCATTGATAAGGGGGATGTTGTCGTCATCTTAGGTCCTAGTGGTTCCGGTAAAACGACTTTACTTCGTTGCCTTAACTTTTTAGAAAAGGCCGATCAAGGTCATGCTACTTTCGGAGAAATCGATGTAAATTTACATGATGCAAAGAAAAAAGACATTCATGCTATTCGCCAGAAAATTGCATTTGTCTTTCAAAATTACAACTTATTTAACAATAAAACTGCACTTGAAAACGTCATAGAAGGCCTTATTATTGGACGTAAAGTGCCAAAAAATGAAGCTATTGAAATCGGTAAAAAAGCATTAAGTAAAGTGGGTCTTACCGACAAATATGATGCTTATCCAAGCCAACTGTCAGGTGGACAACAACAACGAGTTGGTATTGCACGTGCAGTTGCTTTGAATCCTGATATTATTCTTTTTGATGAACCTACATCTGCTCTAGATCCAGAGCTTGTTGGTGAAGTACTAGCTGTTATGAAGAATATTGCCAATGAAGGCACAACAATGCTTGTAGTTACTCATGAGATGTCCTTTGCTAAAGATGTAGCTAACCGCGTTATCTTTATGGATGGTGGCGTTGTCGTTGAGGAAGGTAATCCTCATGAAATTTTCGTCAACCCTAAAGAAGAACGTACAAAGAAATTTTTAAGACGTGTGCTACCTGAAGATTATTCATTCTTTATTTAAATTCAAAAACGCCCACCTCTAAGTTTTATAAGAGGTGGGCATTTTCTATTTCATTTATTTACGTTTCCATAGTACTAACATCGAAATTGTAATCAATGTAAAACCGATAAAAGATAAAAATGGAATCGTTACAAAGCCAAACCAATTAATATATTGCCCTGAGCAAGGTACTCCATTTGTGCATGTACTGAACTCATGCATGGATGGTATCTTTTGTAATGCATAATGATAGCCAGAAAGAAGCATCCCAAAAGCCGACATCGGAAGCACATATTTATAAATCGCTTTATCATTCCTATAAAATGCCATCCCTAAGAAAAAGACAAGTGGGTACATTAATATACGCTGATACCAACAAAGTGTACATGGGATAAAACCCATTTGTTCACTAAAAAACAAACTACCCATCATGGCTATAATCGACGTTATCCAGCCAAAAAGGAGCGCCTTATTTACCATTAGCAGTCGCCTCTTCTACCTTTTTCACAAAATCATCGTATGTGTTTCCAGTGAATTGTTTGCCATCAATATAGATACTTGGTGTTGATTGGACACCGAGATTTTTTGCCATTTGCATATCTTTATCCCATGCTTCTTGTCCCGCATTTTCACCAAAAGCTTTCATTACCTTTTTAGTTTCTTTCTCAGTGGCTATTTCAGATAATGCTTCTTCTAAAAAGTCCTCAGTATATAAATCTACTTTTTCATAAGATAAATCTGTTGGTTGTTTACTGAACAGTAGCTCATGGAAAGCCCAAAACTTCTCATTTCCCAACTCTTTATAGACTGTTTCAGCAAATTGAGCAGATCGATTTGAATCAATATTAATAAAAGAATAATTTATAAAGTAAAACTTAGCTTTCCCTGTTTCAACAAAGTCTTTATAAATAACAGGGACCATTTGATCATTAAAATCTTTACAGTTTGGACATTTATAATCGCCGAATTCAATAATATCTACGGGTGCTGATGCTTCACCTAAAAACGGTTGCCCTTTATAATCAATTTCTGCCGATTTTTCAGCAGAATTCGTTAAAACAATAATACCTACGATACAAACTACTACTACACCTACAAACCAAAATATTTTCTTAGACATTAATAAGCACTCCTAATCAAGACTACATTACGTAGTGTATTGGGGTAAAAAATTTACGCCAAGGCGTAAATAAATAAAGAACAAATAAAACTAAAAATCGCTAAAGAGATTACTAACATTTTCACTGGTAAATTCCATTGAATTTCTCTTAACGGATCTAAAATAAAGCCAATTCGATAGTTAACAGATGTATCCGCAAATGATGCATAAGAAAAAGGCATTTTTTCATACTTACTTACTTTTAACATCTTCAACAAGGCACTACCCAAGTGCACAGATGTCTGCTGTTTTTCAATAGCATATTCATCTGCAAGCAATTCCTTCATGATCTTATATTTCTGATTACACCAATCTAAAATCGGAATATACCACATTGTAGATGAACAGAGTTCCATTAAAAAGATTTTAAGTGGATCTCGATTTACCTTATGGTACATCTCATGTGAAATAACAGCTTCTAACTCTTCGTCAGATATAAGATTCATCAAACCTGTTGATAAGACGATCTTGGGTTTTATAAATCCCATCGTAAGTGCTAATGGTGTAGGATGCGAAATGACAAGAAGTACCTCTTTACCTTGGCTATAATTACAATTCATATTGAGCGTAAGCATATTCTCTCTATATTGCTTAAATCTCTTTTTCATACGAATAGCATGATAGAATTGAGATCCTATTTTCCATATAGTCAAAATTAGTGTATAGCTGACAAGTGCATCAAGTATATAGTCCAGTGAAGACAATCCGATTATTCTCAACCAGCTATGACATGCGACTACAAGATTGTATTGAACAGTCCAATCAGCTATCTTTGCGACAAAATATAAACCCATTTCTAAAAAAATTGTTCCCGAAATAATGAGTGATACGATGAGGATGATGGACGAGTGACGTTTGTACATACGTTACGTGCCCTTTTTTAGTTCTTTAATTTTTTTCTCAAGCATAGCTACGAGATCATCATCGACATCTTCTAGTGCATCAAGCATATGGCTAACTACAACATTACCAAACTCGTCCATTAGCTCATTAGTCATCTCTTTAGATTGTGTATTCAAAAAGTCATCTCTCGAGAGTACTGGCTTATATAAAGAGGATCTACCTTCAGTTCTCTTTTGAAGAATTCCCTTGTCAACTAATCGATTCATGACTGTCATAACTGTGTTAAAATTCGTCAACTTTTCTTGATCAAGTATTTGTTGAACATCTTTGATGGTCATTTCTACATCGTTCCATAAAATGTCCATGATCTTTGCTTCTAGAGGGCCAAAAAAACGATTCAACCCACTTTCGTTCATTTTGAACTTTCGAATTCTCACGACTTGATCACCTCACATTACTCATTGTAGTGTTACGTCCATTTCCAGTCAAGAATTGTTCCCCAAATACTATTAATTTAAAGATTATATGATCTTGGAATTATTAAAATACATTATGAATTTTAAATTCGAAGGTTCAAATAACATTCTTTTATTAGAAAACTGTTAAGATATGCGTATAGATTTTCTATCATGGGCATCTTATGATTGGAGGTATCATCATGACTAAACAAAATAACGCAGCTATATGCGCCATCAAATATCATTTAGTAGAACGGATTACAGGTTGGTTTGAACAAACAACACAACGTACTACTCACCACATACACTTGTATGCCGATTCAGTTTCAACTGCCAAAAACGTCTTTAAATTAGAACATATTCATGATATGTCATATAAACCTTTCTCTAGTGGGTCCGGATTATTTTATTTGCATACAAACCAAGGGGTATTCATGTTTGAAATCGAAGTAGATCCAACTCATTTTATTCAAACGTATAAACGAATACGAGAATGAAGTTTTTTTAAAATAAGTAGCTAATAGTTCTTTTACCTCTTTGCTCTTCCATCGTTCACTAGCCACTTTCCATTATCTTCTAATACTCTGATGTAGCATTCAGGTGCATTGTGAGCATTCCTGATTTATAATGAAAAGTATGACTTGAATAGAGAGTATTAATTTGGGGTTAAAGAGAGACGCATAAATTGCGTCATGAGTAGGTGAAGAAAGGTTTTATGTTTAAAAATAAAAAAATAAAAATCCGTGTATCTGGATGGTCAGCACTTCTGATTTTGATAATGATATTAATTCTGGGACTTTTTTTAGTAGTGACTGTACCGCTCTTCGGATTTTTTGGTTTGTATAATTTATTGGCTAAGTATGATTTAGCATCTATACAAATTTTCGAACAGTGGTATAGAAATGGATTATATTACGGATGGTTTATATTATTGATTGCCGCAATGATGTTCTTGGTGGACTTCATAAATTTATTTGTTGTTGCGAGTTTTAACCTACTTTGGTCAAAACCGGTAGCAGTAATTAGTTATGCCATACAAACTGCTGTTTGTGTTATCCTTTTTAAAAGTTTACTAGTAATGAGTTTTAGTCGAATTGATGTAACATGGACGGGTTCTATTATTATGTTTGTACTTTTATATATTATTGTCGCCGTTTTTAGTTATGAAAAACCAGAGCAAGCTAAAAAAAATGAGTAAATGTAGTTAGAGCTTCTTTATATAGAAGCTCTTTTCTTTTCGGAAAATATAACATATCCAAAGGTTGACTCAATCACTAAAATTTGATAAGATTTCAATCGTTCGGTAATTTTATCGTTTTTAATTCGGTAAAATTCGAACTTCATGTGAGTAAAAACTTGTTTTTGAGCTTCTAACACTCGGTTAGGTGCTCTTTTTTTGCATTCATTTAAATAATTCACTAACTATAAACTGATTCACTGTGAACAATAATTTTATGAATTAAAACAGGCACTTCTAAATTAGCTGTTTAATCTAAAAATTATTAACCAATTTTGAGTAGATTTTGTCACCACCAAAAAGTTGGATATCTTCTTGTGCTTCTCATGTTATTTATTATAAGTGCGAAAATAACAATTATTAGTGAACCTATTAATACCGGAGTAATGATATAATGCCAGCTGTAGTTACCCAGCATTATTATAACTGGATTGGCTCCTGCTGGTGGATGTGTTGTCTTAGTAATCATAATAAGTGCTATAGCTAAGGCTACTGCTAAAGCAATTGCCCAAGGTTCGTTACCAAAAAGGTTTAGTATAATGATACCAACTGCACTTGTTAATACATGACTTCCAATAATATTACGTGGCTGTGATAGTGGTCCGTTCCAAAAAGCAAAGGCTAGTAAACAACTTGAACCAAAAGGGGCCATAAACCATAGCGTATTAGTCATTTTCGTTAGTTCAAGGAGAACAAAGATCGTGATATAACAACCAATTAAAGCTGTCAGTATATCTTTCCAATTTGTTTTCAGCGGTGAATTGCCTTTACCTCTCATTTTAGCGATGTATGATAGCGTTTTTGATTTTTGTTTTGGTGATGCATTTTGTGACACGTTGTTTCCCTCCTGATTTATTTACTTTACTACAACTAAGCAAATAATAAAGGAGTTTTAATATTTAAATTATACTGCTAGAAAGGCTCTTACTAGTCTATAAAAAAAGAAGTTATCCACTAAAGTGGATAACTTCTTTTTTTTAGTGATTAATATATAACTCAAATACTTCTCTATAATCTTCTTTTACATATTGCTTTTTGTTTTGCAGAACCCAATCGTTAGCGAAGCGAGCAATTTGTTCAAATGATTGGGCTGGTGTTACTACATTACTCTCTACTTTGCCGATTGACTCTGCTGCATACGTTAAGCTATTTTGAGCAATTTCAAAGTATTGTGTGTTGTTTTTCATTTCTACTGAAATCGCATGAAGTGCTTTATATAAATCTTTAATTTCTGCGTCGAATTTTTTGTGAATATCGATGGACATTGGAATATTGTTAATAGTGAATTTAATTTCGATATCTAGATCGATTGTGCCTGCAGTTTCTAACATAACATCTGTGATTGTGCTATGTTGATAGTCATAGCGCTTTAATAGACGCTTTTTACTAATCGCATTTTCGCCGTCTACGTGGATCAGTGCTTTATTTGTGAAACAATATTCGTCTGTTTTCGCTTTGATTAGGAAGTAAACAACTTCACCTGATTCGTGTAGAACGAAATCGTCAGCTTCTGTTTTGTCGAAATTTTCTTTTGGTACGACAATCCCAATATCAGAAAGACCTAGTGCATCTGAGGCAAATTTTTTAAGCATATTATGTTCCTCCACTAATGTTAAGATTTTATTCTATCTTCTCTATATACGAAGTAACATCAGTACAAGTTCCATTTCTGATCAAAAATTACTTAGAACGTTTCTTACGGCGATAAGATGGCCACTCATTCTCACTTGCTTTAAAGTTATAAACAGGCTTAATGATCGTTTTAATATCTACAGTATTTCGGACATTTTCAAGAATTTCTTCTATTGGTTTATAAGCCATTGGCGCTTCATCAAGCGTTTCCTTATTAACTGATGATGTCCAAATACCAGTCATTGTTTTTTGATAATCCTCAAGATTTATATTTTCATTTGCTTGAGTACGGCTCATAATACGCCCTGCACCGTGTGGGGCTGAATAGTTCCAATCTTCATTTCCCTGCCCATAGGCGATAATGGAGCCGTCACGCATATTAATAGGTATAATGAGCTGTTCCCCCTTTTGCGCAGAAATGGCACCTTTTCTTAAGATCATATTGTCGGTATCGATATAGTTGTGAATAGAATCAAATTCTTCAACTAAATATTTTTCAAGATCTAAATGTTCAATAATAGAACGCGCAATTTGTCGACGATTTTCTTTTGCATATTGCTGTGCAATTTTCATATCATGGATGTAATTTTGAAAATCTTCACCTTGTACATAAGCAAGTTCCTTTGGAATAAGCGGTGTTTCTTTTTGGTATTTCTTAAGGGCAGGTTGAATTTCTTGAAAGCGCCCTTGCTCTTTTAAAGCAGCTACTATTCCTGATACATCGCGGTGTTGTATTTTTTCATATGCTAACTTTTGATAGTAAGTTGCAATTTTAGCACCTACTGAGCGGCTCCCTGTGTGAATGCATAAATACAAATAGCCATCCTCATCTTGAGACACTTCGATAAAATGATTACCTCCTCTTATATGAATATCTAAATATGCACTATAGCATAAACCATTTAAATTTTTTAAAATAGGCAAAACAACATAAAACTATATAAGACACTCATTTCTTAACTTCTTTTGTAATTTTAGATTTAAATTGTTTTTCAATGATATTTTTTTGACATCTACTATACTTTACATACATAAAGGAAAGAGTGATAACTATGAAAAAACGCACTAAATTAAAAATCGAAAAAATAAAAATTACAATGGAAATGAATCTTTCACTTGAAACAATTGAGCATCATTTACCCATTAAATCAAAAGTATTCGGAAACAATTATTATGTAGGTTCATACGAACCCAACATGTATGTACATTTCATTTTAAAAGATTTACCTGAATGGAAATTTGGAATTTGGACAGATAAAGAAATTACACATAACCAATACTTTGGCGAATATTCACCCTTAATTAACAGTGGCTTTTCACCATACAATACTTACATATCCGAAAAAAATATTAACGATTTTATACAAAAAATTATCGAAATCAAAAAGAATGAAAGACTATACGTTGTAGATTCATATACAGCACATATTGCTTTAATCGATGACAACGTAGTAGAACCAATTCATACTTATCAAGACATACTTTACATTAATGATAAAGGTGAATATGACTTTAAACGAGATACCACAGTTACTAAAGAATCATATGTAGAAGAAATGTGGAGTAAACTTCAAAAAGAAATCCAACAGAAAAAAATTGACGAACAGCTTCATCGCAAAGAATCATTTAATTACTTTAAAACTTTGTTAGAAATTGAAGATGTAGCAGCTGTAGGTATAGACGATATGATTCGTTGGAATAGTCCCCAAAGATACCACATCACACTTTTAGTACCTACTTGGCTAGAATTAAATAAAGATGATTTTCAAAATAAGTTCGAATCTCTTTGCAAGGAAATTAAGAATAAGAACGAAGAAATATGGGAAAAGCACAAAAGTAAGCACACTTTCGATTTAACCATCCTCACAAGCGATAATGAATCAATAAAACATCGCGACTATGTTTTAAAGTAGACACTTACATTAGTACATCTATACACAGCAAAAGAAATTAAATTCTTTTGCTGTTTTTTGTATCAAATAAAAATTTTATTATTTTTAAAATCTTAATCCTGATACTCTGGATGATTATGACGAACACATCCAAATAAGTAGCAATCCTCTTGCACTTCAATGTCAAACTCCATAGCTGGCACTACACCATCCGTCATGTTTTCTAGTACTTGCTCATATGCTTTCTTTTCGTTCATTAATTCAATAATTTTCTCTTGCTTCTCACTCTCAGTCCAAACATCATCTTCATTGTCACGTACTTCTTTAATATCCGCTATTTTAATTTCGTTAACTTCCTTTAACACTTCATGGACCGTTGTCAAATCACCTAGTTCAAGCAATGAATACACATACCTACTTACCCAACTGATTTCTTCCCAAGCACTTACCCAGCCTTTTTTAAACCACTCCATAGCCTCTTTATAGCAACCCAACTCTACATATAAATCAGCCACCTCTATCTCCCCTACAAAGTCCTCATCATCCTCAGAAAATGTATCAAGCCTGTTTTTTGCTTCATCCACTTTTCCTAATTCAATTAAACACTTTACATAACCGTACATCGAACAGTCAGAATCCCCTGACGCTAAAAGAAAATGCTTTGCAGCTGATTCAAAGTCCCTGAAATGGTAATTCACAATCGCTAAATTATGATAAGTGGTCTTAGTAGGTTGAATATTGATTGCTGCTTCCAACATTTCTTTAGCTTCATCCCATTTTTTAATTCTTATATAAATCTCACCTAACAAACTATATGGAAAATGCGAAGTTGGATTCAGTTTCATAGCTTCTTCTAACAATATAGTAGCCTTCATATATTTATGTTCTTCATTGGAATACATCCAAGCGAGATTGTTTAGCGATTGCACATCTCTGCTTTCTTCTACAGCTTCTTGAAATAAGTCAAGCGCATCTTCATACTCATTCTCTTCTAACGATTCAATAGCTCTTTGATTGATATTCAATTTCTTTTCCCCGCTTCTTTTACAATTCACACATACATCTTATAAGTTTCGTACAAGATTTTTTCATATCTACACTTCATTTTAGACTGGTTATTAATAATTTTTTAAATTCTTTTAAAAAAATTTCAAATCTAAACATCAGTTATAATAGGTGAAATTTGTATGCAAACCCTTTACTTCAATCAAATTAATCATCTCCTTGTAATTTTTTCTCATGTGTATTTCGGGCTTTTTTAACATAATAGGTGAGTGATTGAAATTTTTATATACAGTAAAAAATGAAGACATATACTATACTTACGATACGGAAATTTTATGTGGAGGGATGCTTTCTAATGAACACACAATGTATTTTATTAATAGATGATGAAGAGGATTTGGCAAATTTGCTACAAACGGTATTACATAAGGAAGGCCTTTCAAATGTGATAACGGCTGGAACAATTCAGGATGGCTGGGCTAAATTCCAGGAAGTAAAACCCGAACTAGTGCTACTAGATATTATGCTTCCTGACGGTGAAGGGTATGATTTGTGCAAACAAATTCGTGAAATCTCAAATGTACCTATCTTATTTATGTCTGCAAAGGATGAAGAAATAGATAAGCTCTTAGGTCTTGCAATTGGTGGGGATGATTATATTACAAAACCATTTAGCACTAAAGAAGTAGCTTATCGAGTGAAGGCACAACTTAGACGAGCTAGCTTTTCGGAGGAAAAAACAGTTTTAAACAATATTACTGTTGGCCCTTTTGAAATAAATATGGACGGTACTGAATTGAAGAAAAATGGCACAATAATCGAGCTTACAGCTAAGGAGATTGGCTTGATGAATTGTTTTATCCATCATCCCAATCAAATCTTAAGTAAAGAAACACTTTTTGAAAGAGTTTGGGGTGAGGACTTTTTTGGTTCAGATAATACAGTCATGGTGCATATACGTCGATTACGTGAAAAGATTGAGGATACTCCATCTAATCCAACTTTTTTGATCACTGTTAAAGGTCTTGGCTATAAATTGAACAGTAAGGGATGAGGATAAAATGAGGTGGAGAATAACTGGGCGTTTCTTATGGTCTGTTGTAATGATTGTTATTATTGTCGGTATCATCAATACTATGCTATTAGTTGGACTACTCCTTTATCAAACAAGTCATCCTGCTTTAAGCACTTCTGAAACCTCTGCTGAGGAATTCACACGTTCCTTCTCTAAATATGTCGAGATTAAAAATGGTTTACCTATTGTAAATGATGAAGGTGTAAAAGCATTGCAAGATAAGCATGCATGGGTTCAATTTTTAGATTCTAAAGGGAACCAAGTTGCTGCTTATGAGACACCAGATAATCTTGCAACGAGCTACTCCCCTGCTGAAGTCGTGCAAATGTATAAATATAAAGAAGTTGATGCCAATACTACCGTTTATATTAGTACACTGGACAATTTAGATTATTTTGTTGGTGTGAAGAATTACGGGGTTGGACGTTATGTTTTGACTTATGATTTTGATCAATTTTTCAAATTTATTAACCTACTTCTGATAGCATTTTTAATAGTTGATGTGTTAATCGCTTTGGTCATCGGTTTGTTGTTTACACGACATTTAACGAAACCACTTCACATATTAATTGATTTCATCGGACAGCTACGTAACCGCCAATTCAAAAAAATAAACGTACCAAATGGTGTGTATAAAGACGTTTTTCTCAATGTAAATGAGCTTTCAATAAAATTAAGTGAACATGAGAAAGAACGGAATCGCCTAGATAAAATGCGTGAAGAGTGGATTAGTAATGTATCACATGATATGAAAACTCCCCTTGCATCAATTCAAGGATATGCTGAACTGATGAAGGATGATGCTGATAATCTCACTGCTAACGAAGTACAAGAATTCTCAACTATTATTGAAAAAAAATCTATTTATATGAAAGATTTACTTGATGACTTAAATTTAACGACCCGTTTACGTAATCAACAGCTACCCATGCACTTTGAAGATATTAATATAGTAAGCTTTATACGTGAACTGACGATTGAATTGTTAAATGACCCTCAATTTGGGGAACGTCAGGTAGAGTTTGTTAGTAATGTGAATAAAATCGTGCATAAAGTGGATAAAAAATTATTAAAAAGGGCAATTTTGAACTTTATCTACAATGCACTTGTGCATAACGATGAAAATGTGTGTGTAACTATAAAAATTGATGATATGTATCCACAATGTGGACAAGTAGAAGGTTCACAACCTACTCTTTATAAGACACGAATAATGATATCTGATAATGGTAGAGGTATATTGCCTGAAGATATGAAACAAGTATTCGATCGTTATTATCGTGGTTCAAATACGAAAAACACACACGGTACCGGACTTGGAATGGCAATTGCTCGTGATATTATTTTCGCTCACAACGGCGATCTTCAATTATCTAGTGTATTAAATGAAGGTACGACAATTATAATATTACTTTAGAACCAGCGTATGCTGGTTCTTTATTTTTCCCTATTTTTCACATATACAATTTATCATTTTTTAAATAGTAAGTGGCGACTTAGTAACATTGGAGCAATACTCGGATAATTATTTAATGAAATAATATCTTGCCAATATTAAATGAAAAAGACTATTGTAAGCTTTCTTAAAATTTCACCTCATATTTATTCATTAGTTATTAGAATCTATAAATCTAAATTACAATCTCAAATTAATGATAATACTTCCCTTCTTTTTGTCGAAAAATATTCTATCTAACAATTCAAAAAAATATTGCTATTTTATTAAAACTATCGTTTAATTAGTTCTGCTTGAAAAAAAATTATTGTAAAGGAATGTGGTTAATTGAACAGATTTTTTCGTGGTGCAATAGCAACAATTCTAATTGCATCATCACTTGCGGCTTGTACACCAGCAGACAAAAAGACAGAGGTAAAAGAAAACAATGATTTAGCAGCAGTAAAACAATACTCCGATAATTATTTATCAAAGGTAAGTGCTGATTATTCATTTGATTTCGCCAAAAGTCTTGAAGAATTTAAAACAAATGAAAAGCTAGGATATCGTTCGGCAGGATCTGAAGCAGAATTAAAAACTGGCGAAAAAATTGCAGATGAAATGAAGAAAATTGGGCTTACCGACGTATCAAAAGATGAATTTACAGTTGATAGCTGGACATTCGAAAAAGCAGATATGACATTTAATACAGTTGATGGTAAAGAGAAGTTAGCTGTTTTAGGGGCATATCAAACTAATTTTGATACAAAGGGAACAAAAGAATTTGATGTTGTTTATGCAAATCGCGGTACATCAGATGATTTGAAAAACCTTGATATAAAAGGCAAGCTCGTACTTATAGATGTAAACCAGCGAGAAGATTGGTGGGTTAACTATCCTGCCTATCAAGCTCATTTAAAAGGGGCAGCTGCGGTTATAGCCGTACAAAGTGAAGGTTATAGCGAAGTTGATGACGACGCTTTAAATGCACAGGATATTTGTGGACCCGATGATGCGCCTGCATTTTCTATGTCCCAAAATGATGCTAAAGAGTTAAAAAAATCACTAAAAGCAAATGACAATAAACTTACTGTTAACTTTGATGCCAAATCTACAGTTAAATTCGATCAACCAACATACAATTACTATGGAAAAATCGAAGGTAAGGACCCAGAATCATATATCATCCTTTCAGCACATTATGATTCTTACTTTGATGGATTCCAAGATGATAATGCTGCGATTGCCCTAATGATGGGCGTAGCGAAAGGTTTAGTAGACAGTGGCTATAAACCTGAGAAAACAATTATCTTTAATGCATTAGCTGCCGAAGAATGGGGCGTTTCAAATACGCGTTATGACTGGTCTACTGGTGCTTACAATCAAATTTTCCGCATCCATCCAGAATGGGTTGGAAAAGCATTTGCAGACATGAACTTCGAGCTTCCAGCTTATGAGCACACTACAACAAATGAAATTCGTGCAGATTATGAGTTGAAAAACTTCTTAACTAAGTTCACAAAGTCTGTACCATCAGTTGATGGTGTATATAAAGACGGTATTTCTGTTGTATCACCATTACGCACTTGGTCGGATGATTTTTCATTCTCTATTGCAGGTGTTCCATCATTACGAAATGATTTCCAAGATAGCGAATTCATGCATTCACATTATCATACACAGTACGATAATGAAGATACTTATAACGGTCAAGCTTTAGAATTCCATTTGAATTTATATGGTCTACTAGCTATGCATTATGACCAAACAGCTGTAACACCTCTTGATTTCACAACACGATTAGATGCGTTAGCTAAATCTGTTAAATCTGATATCTTTAAATCTGCAAGCGTTTCTTCAAATGAATTAACAGCAGCAATTGAAGAAACGGCTAAAACAGCGAAAGAGATAAATGCTCAAGTTGAAAAAATTAATGCTGATTATACAAAAGCATTAGTAGCTGGTGACAGAAAAGAAGTGAAAAAGCTTTATGATGACAGTCGCTCTTTAAATAGTAGTTTGTTAGCTACTTATAAATATGCTCAAGATCAATTCGTACGTTTAACTTGGGAAGACGAACCAATTTTCCCTCATGAACATGCACAAAATAATATCCCTAACTTACAAGGAGCAATCAAGGCACTTGAAAAAGGTGATGCGGGTAAAGCACTAGATGATTATTTATGGTTAATTGATAACAACTGGTACACTTATGATTTTGACAAAGAAGTATTCGATTACTTCACAGATTATGTACTAGATCAACCTGCAGATCGTTTAATGTGGGGTGCAGGTCGTATTATGGGTCACGAAGACTTATATGACACAGTAGCATCATTGAAAAAGAAACGTGACCAAAAGAATGCTGATGTTTCTAAAGAATTATCAACTTTAAAAGTAGCTCTTGAAAGACAAGAAAAATTACTAAAAACATCTGTTCAAGATGAAGTAAAAAGTGTTCAAGAGTTAAATGCACAACTTGAAAAAATGAAATAGTTCTATCGACATATGATCCTTCAACAATAGGTTCTGGTTGAATGTAGCTGAAAATGAGTCAACTTTAAAACACCTTCCAGTTAGTTTGGTATATCTAAACCAAACTTCTAACTAGAAGGTGTTTTATTTTGCCCGTTGCGGCTATTTATAAATAACACTTGTTTTGTTATCCACATTACCTTGAAATTTATAAAAGTGTAGATACCATCCCATATATCAATGCAATACAAATAACAAAAGCCGGATGAATTTTAATCTTTTCAAGTAACAAGTAAGAGCCAATCATTATTATTAATGTTGATATCCAACCTATACTTAACCAAGCATTTTTTGCGAAATCGAAAGTCATCACTAATAATAATACGGCTATGATCGGGCGAATATATTTCGTTAAATTTTTTACGTATGGTGATTCTTTGTATTTCATTAAGACACTTAACAACGCTATCATAAGAATCAAAGAAGGTGCAACTGTAGCAAAAACTGCAACAATAATGCCTAAAATGCCCCCTTGGTCATATCCAACAAAGCCGGCCATTTTTGTTGCTATTGGCCCTGGTAATGCATTGCCCGCTGCGACCATTTCTGAAAATTCTTGATTGGTCATCCATCCATAGTGCTCAACTACCTCTTGCTGAACCAGGGGAATAGAAGAAGGACCCCCTCCATAACCTAAAATACCAGGAATAAAAAATGCCATAAAAATATTCCAATAAATCATTTATTATTCCTCCTTTTTACTAGAGGAGCAAAGACGATTATAAAAACCGACAAGATGACAAAAGCCGGGTGTATATTTAATATAGACATTGCAATGAATGAAAGCAAAAGAATAATGAGTGTTTTCTTCCACCCCATAGATTCTCCAGACTTTTTAACGAAATCTAGAGCCAATATACCAAGCATTACAGCTACTACTGGTACAACCGCCGAAGCCATTGCCTGAACGGCAGGTATATCTTTATTCGTTTGTAATAAAAATAGCAATATAATCATTAATACAATTGTTGGGACTACGCTGACTAAAATTGCATTAATTGCACCTACCACTCCAGCTATTCTATAGCCTATATAGCCAGCCATTTTTGTACCAATTGGACCCGGCATAGTGTTAGCAAGTGCTACTACGTCACTAAACTCATCATCTTCCATCCACTTATACTTTTTCACCACTTCTTGATGAACAAGAGGAATAGCAGATGGTCCACCGCCAAATCCTAGCATACCTACTCTAAAAAATGCGGATGCAATCTCTCCATGTAGTCGCAAAATAGGGCGTTCACTTTGGGACTTCACTACATTTTTTTTTACCAAGTAGCAATAGCTCCATCTGTGCGTGATTCTGTTCCACCCTGTAATACGCCCGTTTCAGGATCCCGCCAAATAATTTGTCCACGGCCAAAACTTCCACCGTCTGACATCACTTGCACATTATGACCTTTTCGTATAAGTGATTGAGCAATGTAATTTGGGAACTCTGGTTCAACATGCACAGTTTTCCCTCCAACCCACTGCCAACGTGGCATATCTAATGTGGCTTGTGGATTTAATTGATGATCCACTGTGTTAGCTACGACTTGGAAATGGCCTTGTGGTTGCATATATCCTCCCATTACGCCAAATGGTCCGATTGCTTGCCCTTCTTTCGTTAAAAATCCCGGAATAATTGTATGATATGTACGTTTTCCTGGCTTAAGAATATTTGGATGTTCCTTATCCAACGAAAAATCATGCCCGCGATTTTGTAATGCAATTCCCGTATCGGGAATCACAATTCCTGAACCAAAACCCATATAGTTACTTTGAATATATGAAATCATGTTTCCTTCTTCATCAGCTGCAGCTAGATAAACAGTTCCACCTTTAGGTAATTCATAAGGTTCGGGATTGATGGCTTGCTTACCTATTAACGCCGCACGTTTTGTAGCATATTCATCTGACAATAAATGCGGTACATCTATTGGCATGTCATCAAGTTCCGTCACAAATGCCTTTCCATCAGTAAATGCTAGTTTCATAGCTTCAATTTGGCGATGAATCGTTTCAGCATCTTGCCACTTAGAATCTCCAGTCTGTTTGAAAATGTTTAAAGCCATTAATGCAACTAACCCTTGACCATTCGGGGGTATTTCCCACACATCATATCCATTATAAGTAGTAGAAATTGGATCTACCCATTCCACTTTATAATCAGCTAAATCTTCTTTCGATAAATAGCCACCATGTTGTTTCATAAATGCATCCATTTTCTCTGCTAATTCTCCATGGTAAAAAGCATGTCCATCGGTTTCTGCTATTTTTCTTAACGTTGAAGCATGTCCAGGGGATGACCACATCTCGCCGATATGCGGTGCACGATCATTCGGTGCAAATGTATCAAACCAACTAGTAAACTCCTCTGATGTACATGTTTCCTTGAATTTACGATATGCAGAATCCCAAAACTTCCCTAATACTGGCGAAACAGGATATCCTTCTTCAGCGTATCGGATAGCAGGTTCAAGTACATCTTTAAAAGGTAGCTTACCAAATTTTTTAGAGAGCTCTACCCAACCAGCTGGTACCCCTGGAACTGTAATTGGTAATACCCCATATGCAGGGATCTTTTCATACCCTTTTTCTCGTAATTCCTCAACTGATATTGACTTTGGAGCAGGACCAGATGCATTTAGACCATGTAGTTGATCCTTAGTCCAAACTAATGCGAAGGCATCTCCACCAATACCATTTGAAGTTGGTTCTACAACTGTTAATGCAGCCGCTGTTGCAATGGCAGCATCAATTGCATTCCCGCCTTTTTGTAAGATTTCTAGTCCTGCTTGAGCAGCTAATGGTTGTGAAGTTGCCACCATACCTTTTCTTCCAAATACGGTATGGCGCTTTCCCGTAAACGGGTGAAATAAATGATCCATTTTTATACCTCTCCTGACACAATACTAGTCCCAGCATAATGACATGCTACAAAGTGACCGCTTGTATTTTCTTCTCACTGTGTTTTTTCTGTTTTCAAATACCTTTTACTGCCGAACATCTTGTATGGAATGGACAACCTGTTGATAGATTTGCTTGATTTGGCAAATCTCCTTGAAGTCTTACACGCTGAACTTTATTGTTTTTAATTTTTTTATCTTTACTAGTCAATAGCTCCATTCTCATCACCTTTTAATATCCAACATTATATTATTTTTAACTAGTATTTAATTAATATAACTAAAACCTATTCCTAGATTAACAATAAACGAAAAGATATGAATATTCAGATATTTATACTCATTAATAACTCATTCCATATACTAAATGTACAATAATTTCCTATCAACATAAAAGGTTTTTTTCTAAGTTATATAAATCTACAACTTAGTACTCCTTCTTTTTAAAGCACTCTATTTGTATCAAAAGAGCTTAATATGTCCCGGGAAATTATTTTCATATAAATTATTTAAACCAATTTCATATTAAGGATTTATCTATTTCCCTTCACTTTGACCATATGAAAAGGTTGCCACCAATTCTGTGAGTTAGAATTTGGTGACAACCTATTTAAATAGTTATTTTAATTTCGCTTGTGTTTCTTTTGGAATATCCGAAACCTTAACTTCATCGTATGAAGAAACGCCTTTTTCGTCTTTTACATAAAGCATTAAATATGCATCATTACGTAAGTTTTTACTTGCTGTGAATTCAAATGTTTTTGCCTCACCTTTCGCATTTACACCTTCTAGGTTATAAACATAAGTTACAAATATTTTCCCATCAGATTGCTTCTCTTCTTTTTTCAAACCATCTTCTGTTATATGCACATAATAGTTATCTGCATTCATACGATTAAAATCAATTTTCCCTAATACTACAATGCCTATAACACCAATTAGGATCAGTACGCCAATTGTAATTAAAATTTTTTTCATTATTATCATCCTTCTCTTTTATTATTTTGAGTAATAATTCGATTATATGAAGAAACCGTTAATACATAATAGATTCCATAAATAGCTGTGTAAGCGACCATCCATATGATAACTGGCTTAGTGAAATCCATTGAAAATAATTTTGAAAATGCTGTTAATGCGACCGCACTATGTGCAAGACCAATGACAAGTGGTACAGCAAAAATAACAAATACTTGAGATGCCACTGTTTTTCTCATTTCTCTTGCACCAACACCCATTTTATAAAGCATATTGTATTGTGACTTATCTTCCTCTGCTTCTGTCAGTACTTTGAAGTAGATAATACTACCTGTGGCTGCTAGGAAGACAAGCCCTAAGAAACTACCAATGAATAATAATGAACCCATTCCTTCAATACCGTTTTGATAATCCTCAGGTGCGCTTGAAAATTGTGCTTCATCAGGCAATACACTAGCAATTTTCTTAGATAGATCCGTTGTTGCGTCATCTACTCCAATAGCACGGAATTGCACACTCTCACCTTGTTTTTCAAGCTCTTTATACTGCTCATTTGTGACTATGAGTGTCATACCTGCCATTAGGTTTAAGACTGGAACTTCATGATATCCTTCCAATGTAATTGCTGTTCCTTTTTCCGCTGTAATCGTCTTACCCGCATATTTCGGCGATAGACTTTCATGATATTGAACATCAATCATAGTCGCTTTATTGCCTTTTAAATTAAGTTCTTCTTTTTGTTGAAGTTTCGCTAACTTGTTGTATGTTGTTTCATTGATTACTGTGTAGATACGTTTGTCTCCGTCTGTTCCCATTGCCGAATCAAGTTGCTTCGCCTCAAATGTAACGAATAATGCTGAGATATTTTCATCATATATTGTAGTTGGTAGTAATGATGTTACTTTTTCGTTATCGACATTTGCTGTTTGCTCGTACATAAATGTGTTTGGATCAGTGAGCTTTACATTGTCATTAATATTGTAATATAGACTGTAAACCGCACCTCCAGCCGTTACAGTGGTTGCACTCAAAATCGCGATAACAGTTAATGTACGGGCGTTACCACGAACCCGATAAAGCAATTGTGAAATGGTCATTACGTGTAGACCTTTCCAAAGCCACTTTTCACGACGCTTGAATAAAGTTAGAACAAAACCTGTAACACTATGGAACAAAAGGAATGTTCCTATAATAACTGTTGCTAATATAATAAGTGGTGTAAACATTCCTAAAACACGCCATGCCTCGGATGTTAATAAGTTCTGTAAAGCTAACCAATAACCCGTTCCGATGCTTATTACGCCTAAGATAGCGACAATCCATGAAGGCTTGGGTGCTACTTCACCTTTCTTCGATGCATGGAATAGATCGATTAATTTAAATTGATAGATTAAACGATATCCTTGGAATGAAGTGATGAAGAAGATAATTAGGAAAACAGATGCTGTATTTATAACCGCTTCCGTTGAGAACGTAAATGGAGCGACAACATCATAACCCATTAAACGGATTAATAAGGTAACGAACAATTTTGAACTAAGAAATCCTAGAAAAACACCTATCACTAATGAAAATAACCCCAGTAATAAGTTTTCAAAAAATAACATGAAACCAATTTGACGTTTTCTAACGCCTAATAATGCATAAAGAGCTACTTCCTTTTTTCTCTTTTTCATGAAAAACGAATTTGAATATGCGATGAAAATAGCAACAAAGAAGAGTAGTACTACGGCGGCTCCACTCATAAGGGACTCCATCTTCTGTGAAGACTTCGTCATATCAGAGACAATATCGCTATATTTTAAAGTAACAAAGGTAAAGTAAATGACGATACTGAATACCATCGATGCGATATACAAAAAATATTGCGAGAAATTTCGTGCAATATTTTTTCTAGCTAAACTAAATAACGTCATCAACCTCACCCCCAATTGCAGATAAAGTATCTAAAATTTCTTGGAAAAACTCTTTCCGCGTTTGATCGCGACGGTAGATTTCCGTTGAAAACTTGCCATCCTTAATGAATATAATGCGGCGGCAAAAACTTGCGGCGAAAGCATCATGCGTAACCATCATAATCGTTGATTCGTTGTTCTCATTAAGTGAACTTAAGCTTTCTAGTAGGTCTGTTGCAGATTTTGAATCTAGTGCACCTGTTGGCTCGTCAGCTAAAACGAGCGCAGGCTCTGTCACGATTGCTCTCGCAGCAGCTGTACGTTGCTTTTGACCCCCTGAAATTTGATATGGATATTGACTAAGCAATGATTCAATTCCAAAAATTTCAGCTATTTTTTGGACGCGTTGTTCAATTTCTTTTGCAGGTACTTTTGCAATTGCTAACGGTAATAGAATATTTTCTTTTACGGTTAGTGAATCTAGCAAGTTGTAATCCTGAAAGATAAAGCCAAGATTATCGCGTCTAAAATCTGAGAGCTCAGCTTCCTTCATATCATGTATACCCTTATCATTCATAAAGATTTTACCTTCTGTTGGCGAATCAATTGTTGCAAGAAGATTTAATAATGTAGATTTACCTGCTCCTGATGGACCCATAATCCCAACGAATTCTCCATGTTCAATTTGTAATGATATATTTTCTAACGCTGTGTAGGCATTCGATGTTTTGCCATATATTTTTTTGACGTTTTCTATTTTTAATAATGATTCCATTTGCGTCACCTCTACTGTCATTTGTTGATATACATACTATATCGCCTCATCCTTACAGCATAATTGTCGTAACCTTACAGGAACCTTAAATCTTATTCGAGTACTATTAATTGTTATTTTCGCAAATAAAAAAAGACTTCCCGAATTACAGAAAGTCCTTTTCTATCTTTATTTTCTCGTTGTGTGTAAGTCTGATGCTTCATCAAAGTAAAATCGTCGTTTGCCTTTTCCAAATGCAACGAGCAATACATGGAAGAACAGAACAACTATTAATACTAATTCAAGTAAGTTTGTACCCAGTGCTAAAAATACTTTTAATTTATAATACGGTGAACCAATTTGTAAGTTCATTTGAGCGAAAATACTTAGTACAAAGAATGCAAAATAAGTAAGATAGATTGCACCAAAACGTTTGAACAATCGCTTATTTGTATCTATAGTACTTACTTTACTATCATAGCGGAAACGCATAATTTTCGAACCAATTGTATGTCCATTCCACAAGATTGGAATGACAAAAAATGCAATGAAAATGACAATAGATTTAATTAGGAAATTGATAATTAAATTTGATTCTGTAAATGTAGTGCTTAATTGCCCAAGCAGATCAATAATGAAAATATCAATAAGTAATGCGATTAATACAGACATTGCACGAACATCATCAAGTGCAATCAATCTTTCTGCTTTTGCATTAATGCTTTCTTTTGACGGGAACAATGCCAAAATAGCTGGTGCGATGAAGAAGCCAAGTATTCCACCTAATGTATTAAGCATCAAATCATCCACATCAAAAATGCGATACGCACAGTTATAAATACCATAAATACCAGTCACTTGTGTGATTTCATAAAATAATGTTAATGCAAAAGTTAAGCCAAGTGCCCTTTTCCAGTACTTTCTTTGTTGAAAGAAATAACGTAAGTATACGCCAAACGGTAATAGTAATAAGAAATTAAAAAAGGCTTGATAAAAGGCAGACTGTTTAACTAATAATGCATATGTACTTGGCTGAGATAAAACCACACCACTATTTGTAAACATGTCTGAGATAAAGGTAAACGGCATCAATGAATAATGCTGTGTACCTGGCTGTTGTGTAATACACGTATTAAGTGATTCTGGTAATGGAAGTAGAACTAAAAATAATGCGCTAATAAAATAAAAAATAAATGAAAATGCGATTAGCGTCGTTGATAATGGCAAGTATCCATATTTACGATATGTGTAAATAACCCACGGCACAAAAATAATAACGGCCAAAAGGATAAATACTATCATTGCAACGTAAATTGGCTGTGTATAAGCTGACATGCTTCAACCTCTTTCGTCATTAATTCATAAAATAATTACCATCATACCAAAAAAGGCATTCAGATTAAAAGTATTTAAACTAAAATCGAATGCCTCCTGTTACCTAATCAATTTGTTATTCGCCAGCTATAATGCGCTCTTTACAAAAACTCAAAATCAATTCTTCTTCATCTTCTTCTAGACCAAATTCGAGCATTTTTTCAGTACCTTTATCGATGATGAAGTAATTCGCAAGCTTAAAGTCGTCCTCTTTTTTCCCTACGATTGCGCGAATCTCAAGACCACCTTCTACAAATAGTTCGTCTTCTTCATCTACTTCAATATCTAATAAGAATTCAAAGCGTTGTCCTTCAATAATATTTGTGGGATCTAAAATTTCATCCATTGTATATGCTAAAATGTCCATAAAGAATCGCTCCTCTTTTGCATGTTTCAATCATTAATATTAAAGCAAAAATGCGATTAGTAAAGTTTTTAGCTGATTTACCTGTACTTTTCGATAAAAAAATTAGGAGTGATGACGTTGCAGACATTATTTTACTATCAAAATGCGATGATGAAAGAGTTTCCAGCAAAAATTATTAGAAAAGGGATTGAAGATGACGGACGCGAATTTATCGTGCTTGATAATACAGCATTTTACCCTACTGGTGGCGGTCAGCCTCATGATACAGGTACATTAAATGGTATTCCTGTAATCGATGTCGAAAAAGTTGACGAGGAAATTCGTCATTATATTGCAGAACCTTTACCTTACGACGAAGAAATGGTAATGGGCGTACTCGATTGGGAACGACGATTCGATCATATGCAGCAACATGCAGGACAGCATATTTTGACCGCTGCTTTTGTTGAGCTATTCGGCTACCAAACTATTAGCTTCCATCTAGGGCGAGGAACTGTAACAATTGATTTGGATATTGAAAACATTAGTGAAGATGAGCTTATAGCAGTAGAGGCTCTAGCTAACAAAATTATTTTAGAAAATCGACCAATTGAAACAAAATGGGTGACAGAAGACGAATTAGAACACTATCACTTACGTAAAGAACTTAGTGTGACAGAGGAAATTCGTCTAGTTATCATTCCAAATTACGATTATAATGGCTGTGGTGGTATTCATCCCACTTCAACTGGACAAGTTAGCGCCATTAAAATTATGCATACTGAAAAGCAAAAAAGGAAAATACGCGTGCATTTCGTTTGCGGAGGGCGCGTACTAAGTGAACTACACTGGCGCAAAAATGAACTAAGTAAAGTGGCTAAACTAGCAAGTACGCCTGAAAATGAAGTGGCTGATACAGTTTCAAAACTATTAACTGTCCAAAAAGGATTAGAGAAAGCTTTAGACGCAGCCAAAGAACAGTTACTATCCTATGAAGCATTAGAACTTGCATCAGCCACTAACAATGGTGTAACTGGCGCCGTTTATGCAGAGCGTTCCATTCAAGAATTGCAAAAGTTAGCTCGACTAGTAATTGCCGAAAATGAAAATATCGTGGTGCTTCTCGTTGCTGAGCAAGGAGAGAAATTACAGTTTGTCGCTGCTCGTGGTACAAATGCAGTTGATATGAGTATGAAAGATATATCTTCAGCTGTACTACCATTATTAAATGGCAAAGGTGGCGGTAGCGATGCCTTTGTACAGGGTGGTGGCGACCATACGATGACGGGTGCTGAATTACTAGAGAAGATGAGAAATATTAAATAAACAAGTAATCAGTTAGCTCACTGTTTTACAATTAAAATAATCCACCTCTGTCTATAAAGAGGTGGATTTTATATTATAAATTAAATTAATAGATTAATGCCGTAATAGCCACTCCGCAAATTAGAAAGAACTTCTGTGTTCAGCAATTACTTAAAATAATTAACAACAATTTGCACGATTAATAATAGCGTAATACCCCGTAATAACGGATTAACATACTTCACATTCATTTTACGCGCCACTTTAATGCCTACTTGTGCGCCAATTATACCGCCAAACATTAAAGCAATTGTCAGCGGCCATTCGATTTTCCCTGTCGAAATATATGTGATAGAACTACCAAAGCACCCTGCAAAAACACCTACCCTATTTAAGCCTACTGCACGGATATAAGCGATTTTCTGACTTGCATATAAATACATCTGTAATGTACCACTGCCAGGTCCAAACATTCCGTCATACATACCAATTCCAAATAACGATGAACCTGTTTTAATATTCAGCTTAAATTGTTCTTCCCCTTCAAAATTGCTTTTCTTTAATAATGAAGTTACAAATGCAAAGCCTAATAAAAAAATTGCTACTATGGTCAATGTATCTCCGCTCATTAACGACGCAACCAGTCCTCCTGTTGCCCCGCCTATTAAACAAGTGACTAATACGATGCCTGCTTCCTTTAAAGTAATTTCCTTTTCTTTAAAGATTACTAGAAAGCTAGTAAAAGAACTAACTGTATTCGCTACTTTATTTGCTCCAATAGCAGAATGCACAGGTAAACCATAAAGAAGCATCGTAGGTAAAGAAATCAACCCACCTCCCCCGCTTAGTGTGCCAATAAAGTTTCCAGCAAAGCCAATTACAATGAAGATAAAAAATGACACTAGACCCCTTCTTCCATCTTATCAACCTACTTCCATTTTATACGAAGTCGCCATAACAATAAATGTAAATATCAAATGGTCACCCATAGGATGGCCAAGTGGCACTACAAGCATTTTAATAAGACTCAAAAAGATGGTACCTAATGGGCTGAAGAAGTATTGATCGACCTTAGGAAAGATATCCTCCGCCCACATATTCACCCCTATACCAACTAACGCACCTAATATGAGTGCAATAATAATATTACGAGCTAGCTTCATCTTTTTCCATCCTCCTTCAATGGAATCCAAACTTCTAAATAATAAATTATAGAAAATGCCCGCAGTGAAATAGAGTTGACTATTTTCACATGCGGGCATTTTAATTAACTATTTACTTAAAACTTAACGATTAGTAAAAGGAATTTAATGTTGTATAAAAAATACATCATCAATAAACCAAATATTAACTACAATGAGTATTTTTTAAATGAGTAATTCACAAATACCCTATAGTTCAAATTCTTAAACCTTTTTCAAATCAAAAACGACTATTTTCAAATTCTATCTTTAATAAAAAGCATCTTTTGATCGACGATTATTTCACATATAAATTTATTCCAATCGGCTATTAATGCGTTATAGGTGAATGCATCCGGTAGCTCAACTTGATAATTATTCGTTGGCGATTCCTCATAAAACGTATTCCAATCATTTTGCTCTTGGTAGCGTTCTAATTTACTCACTTGTTGCACTTTCGTTTGAAATACATTGTAGGCTGATAAGATTGTTGCTTCAAATACTTGTTGAGGATTTTCTTCTTGTAAGCTATTACGTAAACGTTTTGCCCAATCCTCAACCGTTTCACGATTCAAATCGCTAAATGCTTCTCGATTTCTAGTATATGGATTATTTTTCGTCTCTTCTTGACGTTGATTTATATCTTCTATTTTGTAGTTAAAAAATGATAAATACGCAGTCTCCATTTTACTAGCTAATTCAGGCGATACACCCTCTTTTTGAATCAGACGCTCTAATTTCATACCTAAAAACCCAAGCTCTACTCCAAGCTGCTCCTCACTAACGGAAGTTGATTTTTGGTTAGCTAATCTACGTTGTACTGCTTGGTAAAAAGCTGCTACTGCATTTAACTCTAATGTTGTATACGGATTTTCTTTAATTTTAATACGATTCTCATCTATTTTTGCTATCACTAAGCGTAGAATATCTCCCATAAAATATGAATCTCTTTCCAACCACTCATCCGGTGTACTTTTAATAAAAGCGTAATCCGGATTTGCTACAACAAAATTTCCATATTTAGAAAGTTTATATTGATAAATCCCTTTAATCGATAGCTCCATTAAAGCTGATTCTTCTACTACTTCATTTTTTTCAAAAAAGGTTCCGACAGAATCAATAAAAGCATTCGACGTTCTTTTTAACCCACGGCCAAAAATTTCATCTAGTTTAGCAAGCTGTGCTACTTGGTCTTCACTTTCAAAATCACGTTCGATACGCATTTTATATGTGATATATTCTGAAGCTAAATAATCGAGATGCTCGCCAATAGCAGGTAGTCGTTCAAAAGAAATCCCACCTTTTGTACTCACATTAAATTCGACCATTTTCCAGAAAATTTCTTTTGGCAACCCTTGTTGTTGAAATTGCTCTTCTGTAAGCGATTGCATTTTCATTCGTTTATCCGCGGAAAAATACATCGGTAAACGCTCCTGTACTTCAGCAATATATTTTTTCTTTAAGTGTTTTACCGTTTCCACATCTAAAAAAGGCTCTAATATATTATTTTCACCGGCTTGATTTGGTTGTTGTTCAGGCAGGGACACTCTATTTTGTACATAATAACTGTTCACTTTATATGTCACCCTCCTTTTAGTAGTAATTATCGGTTATGTGAACATATAGCTACCGACTCCATCTGTATGAATATTTTAACAATTTAATGTAGATGCGACTAGTCCTATTTATGAAACGTAAGCATAATAGGTACAACTGTCTCTGTTATAACCTATAATCATAGTAAATAATTCTTTTCTGAAAGGTCTGAGAATAGTTGAAAATTGCAATAATTGGTGGCGGCATCGGTGGTTTATGTGCTGCAGTTGGTCTTCAAAAAAGAAAAATTGAAGTTGAAGTTTTCGAAGCCGCTTCTTCTTTCCAACCAATCGGTGCCGGTATTGGCATTGGTTCAAATGCCATGCAGGCACTAATGCAAATGGGTGTTGGAGAAAAGGTCTATACAAATGGGACGACTTTGACAACTCAAGTGTTTCAAAGTAGAACTGGAAAAACATTGAACACAATCGATTTTGGTGCTATTAAACGACTTTACGGACAGGAAAACATTACGATTCAACGGTCTGATCTACATAGTACTTTATTAGAAGCTTTAGTTGAAGGCACGGTAAAATATAGTAAGAAATGTGTAGACATTGTGTCTGAAGGTGCGCAAGTAACGGCTTTTTTTGAAGATGGGACATATGTGACAGCTGATTTGCTCATTGCGGCAGATGGCATTCACTCACCTATTCGGCAAAAACTTGTACCTGACTCTGCTCCGCGTTATGCCGGTTATATGTGCTGGCGTGGTGTAGCTGAAAACAAGGGGCGTGTTGATGAACATACATCTTGTGAAATATGGGCAACTTCTGGACGTTTTGGCTATGCCCCCTTGAAGAACGGACAAGTTTACTGGTTTGCCTGCGTCAATGCACACGAAAATGATGCTTTTTATCACACCTTAGGTCGGAAAGAAATCGCTCGTTTGTTTGAAAAATTCCCTGCTCACATTGCTGACCTCATACTAAATACAAAGCCAGATGATATTTTACACCATGATATAAAAGATATCCGTCCTCTAAAGAAGTTCGCATATGGACGTATCGTTTTGTTAGGAGATGCTGCACATGCTACAACGCCAAATATGGGCCAAGGTGCTGGGCAATCGATTGAGGATGCACTTGTTTTAACGACGGCTCTTGCTGAATTCACTGATTTTCAAGACGCTCTTCAACACTATGAAAATGAACGAGTAGCTCGTACAGCAAAAGTTATCTCACTTTCGCGCCAAATTGGTTGGAGCGCTCAACTTGGTTCCCCGATTTTAGCAAAGGCACGAGATATCGCCTTTCCATTTATACCGTCAAAGGCTTTACTGGGGAGATTAAAATTCCTATTTGATGTGAAGTTTAAATAATAAAATCGCTAAGTACTGAAATACTTTTCAGCACCTAGCGACCTTTTTTATTATTATATCGAATGTAATTCCACCACGACAATTTCAGGTAAATTTAATAAGCGAACAGGCATTAGACTATTACCAAGCCCCCGACTTATAACTTGAGTCATATGATTGACCTTAAATGTACCAGCTGTATATTTTGGAAAGAATCCTTGCTCTGGTGCGATGAGACCACCGACACCGGGCAAACGGAATTGTCCGCCATGTGCATGACCAGAAAATGTTATATCAATATCATTTTCAGCATATACTGTCATGTATTCAGGACGATGAGCTAGTAAAAGCTTAAAACTAGCCTCTGATTGATGGAGAAGTGCAGTATCTAGCATTGCTTGTGTATCTGTTCCAGCAAGTGGATCTTCAATACCTACAATTTGAATTACTTCTCCACCTTTTTCAAATGGCAAAGTCTTATTGGATAATACTTCGACGCCCAGTTCAGTGAGTGCTGCTTTAATTTCGGTTACTTTATTTACTGCAATTTCATGATTGCCTGTGACATAATAAACCGGTGCAATTTTCACAAAACCAGCGACTGCCTGCATGCTACCCTCTAAATCATAGCGGTTTCGGTCAATGACATCTCCTGTTAAAAAAATAGCATCTGGCTTTGCATCTAGAACCTTTTTAATAAGGCGACCCTGTTTATTGCCAAATGTAGTATCATGTAAATCAGAAACTTGAACGATGCGCATTCCATCGAAAGATTTTGGTAATTTCTTAGACTCTATTTTATACGTCGTTGTGACTAGCCATTTGTTGTTTACTATACAAAAAATCACAACAAGTACTAATCCGATAATAATACGTAAAATCCTCTTCAATGGGCATCGCTCGTTTCTTTAAGCTCTTTTTTCTTCATTACAATCATTACCATAACACTATCAACTGATTCACTAGACATCAATATTCAACTGGTGGGTACATTCTCAAACCATTTTCATCTATTACATTGATATATTTCGGAACTTTCAGAATGACATAAGTAGAGCCATCAGCACCGATATTTTCATCAAAATCAAATTCTTTAAAACCTCTGTTAGCAAATGGGAAAAGACCAATTTCATCTCTGAAAAGATTACCTTCATATTCATATGAATCAGGTTTTTTAAAATTTAATGTATGCTGATCTGACCAACTAATCACAGTTGGTTTTACTTTCTCTGAAAGGTCCATATTGTACAGGATACTACGTGTTTTATAAACTTTACCCTCAATTTGCTGTTTTCTTTCATCAGTCCAATGAACAATTACTTGTTCATTGATATATTCGTCAGGAGACACCTGTTTTAAGTACAGTTCTTTCCCCTTTATAGTATATGTCCATTTATCTACTAAATATTTTTCGTCTTCCTCTGTTAGCTTATTCGCTAAAGCATTTTGTTCGAAAACTTTATTTGTCTTGAGCTGTTTTTGTACATTTTCATTTGATAAATATAAAGAATTTGATGATGTAAGAGCTGGATATAAAGCTACAGATACAACGAGCAATGCAATATACATAACTATAATTAATTTCGTAAGACGTTTGGTTGACTGGAAATGTTTCGCTTTTTTAAAAATAAAACGAACTACTATAATCGTAATTAAAGAATAGATAACAAACGGCATAATTGTTATAAACCATAAACTCATGCTCCCTTCACCTCCATACGAGACCTGATGACATTTGCTACGAATAAGCAAAAAGTGATGATAACAATATTAAAAATGGCAAATGGCAAAAAGTTTGGATTTTGCTGGTAAAAATAATTAACGATGAACAAACTAAGTTTCGAACTATTATAACCAATAAAAAACGCGATAAATACTAAGATAAGAAGTCTCGAAATTTGTATTAGTGTTCCGATTAAATATCCGATAGATGCAATAACCATACTTACTATAAAAACAGCAACTGTATTGATGAAGAACACTTTCGGCTCATTAAAGATAGTTATACCTTCAACAAATTCTTTCTTAGTAAATACAATTAATATGGCGTATAAAAGATAATTCGATAACATAATTGTAAAAGTTAAAAATGCGTTCATATATATTAAAATAATAATGTCCGTTATGCTATCGATCTTCGGAGTTCTCATATAAGGCAATATTTCACGACGTGTTCCCTTTCGTGTTAATGTAACCGCCACATAGAATATCCAAAGTACAGAAAGCATAAAAATCCCATCAGGTGAATAAATGGTGAATTTTAACGAGAAGTTTTCTGAGCCCTTTCCCATCTGGCCAGAACCACTAAATGAGAAAAGTACCATTCCTATTATCTGTAATACAATTAAATAGACAAGCATGTCAGCATGAACATTTAGCTTCAACTTTAATTGATTCTTTATAGCCTTCGTCGTCAAAGACATTACAATTCCCCCTTCTTACAAGCTTATTTATAGATGCGTAGTCCTCGTCCGACCACACTTTTACATTTTTAGGGACAGTAATAAGTAAATAGTACGGACCTGCATATTCCCACTCATTTATCTTTACTGTTGATTTACTTTCCCAAATTCCATCTTTATTATTAAACGGGATTATGTCAGTCACATCACTCAATGCGACATACGACAACTTTTTGTTAGGTGGGTTTTTTACAACCAATGTTGTTGCATCTTCCCATGTTATTATTGGTTTGTTTAATATATCTACAATATTGATATTTACTGAATCAATATTTCTTAAATGTATTTCTTCGACAACATAATTTTTCCGGTATAATTTTCCGGTTATTTGATTACTTAATGCATCAGATTGTTGTACTATGATACCTACTTGAGAGCCTTCATCTGGATTCATCATCTTCAAATATATTTCTTTTTCTTTAATCTCATGGGACCATTCATTAACTAAAAATTTCTCATCAAATTCTGTAGCCCTATTCTCGAATAGTGCATTATACAGCAATTGATTTTCTAAACTTAACTTTTGTTGCATTTTATCTGTTAGTATTGTCACCTCTGTTTTTGGCAAAACAAGATAAATGATTGGTGCAATAATAAGAACAGTAGTATAAAACGCGATAAAAATTTTAAGTGGTCTTTGATTTAATCTCATATGTTTAGATATAGATTTTAAAAATACCACCCCTATAAAAATAATGAGAATTAGAAATAGGATTGGAAGTATGAACAAACTAAAGTTAGTCATCCCTTCACCTCCAAATTCCCCGCCAAAAATGTTGCTACTATAAAGCAAATAGAACTCAATATAATCATCACACCCATAAATGAGAACAGGCCAGATTCGGCAATCTTAAAAGTACCTTGTAGAATCTCTTGACCAAATGATGTAAACAACATTGAGAAGAATACAGCTACAATTAAAAACAACACTTTTTTAGACTTCTGAGCTACCATACCTAAAAAGTAGCCTACTGCAGCGAAACATAAAATGTAGAATATAAAGGCCACTAAATTTTCTATAAATACTTCTGGTGCATTGAACATATTTTCATCAGATAGCATATGATTATTCGATTTCAACAAGATTATTATTCTTACAACATAATTAGATAGCATTGCCGTAATACCCGCGTAAACTGCTAATACTCCTAATACAACCACGTCGCCTATACTGCTCATAATACGTGTCGTAATAAATGGCATTATATCTGCACGTTGATCATGGCGTGTCATAAGTGATCCTACATAAAACGCCCATAAATTAGATAAAAACAACAAAACAATTGGTGTATACATCTCAACATCGATATCAACAAAACCCGAGCCAGACGACATGCCAGATGGAGCTATAAGTGACATTAGTATGCCTACAATTTGCAACATGATTAAATATACAACCATCCCTAAATAAGCATGGAGTTTATATTTCACTTGAACCTGTAGCGTCTCTGCAATTGTTTTATTCGTTAAAGACATCGTCAATATCCCCCGTTCGTGAGATTGTTAAATACAAGCAAAGATCATTTGCAGATACAGGCGTAAATGAAATTCCTTCTTGCAGTAATTGCTGTTCATTGAACGTGCAATCCTGTGCTTTTAGAACGGTGTACATCTGATTGCCAACTACTTGCTTTTCATGTAACACTTCAACTCCAGCCGTCCACCTCTTTATTGCATCTGTTGGTCCTAGCAAACCTACTGCATACTCACGCAGCTCATCTAAAGATTTATGCAAAGCCACTTTTCCTTCATCAAGAAGTAAAATATCTTCAAGTAAATGCTCCATCTCATCAAGGAAGTGACTAGAAATAATTATCGTTCTTGGGTATGCCAGATAATCTTTTAATAATGCACGATAAACGTCCTTTCGTACCGCTTCATCCATACCATTGATCGGCTCATCGAACAATGTCACATCACATCGTGTTGCTAAACCAAATATAAAATTGAATGTATTTTTCATCCCTTTAGATAAATCAGAATGATAGGATTGTGGGTTTAAACTAAAGTATTGTAGTAAACGTGCTGCTAGCTCTGCATCCCACTTTCCATAAAATTCGGGTGCAAAGTTCAGAATATCTTGTAAATTAAATGAACCAGGGAATTGCATTTGATCATTGATGAGAATGCTATTTGCTGATACAAAGAGGTTATTGAATGGTGTTTTATCAAAGACTGTAACTGTGCCCGAAGTTTGCTTCGTAAAGCCAGCTAAAATACGCAACAATGTTGTTTTCCCCGTCCCATTGCGGCCAATTAGTCCGGTAATCTTCTCTCCTTCAATTTGGAAAGTAATATTTTGTAAGGCCATCTTTTTACGGAATTTCTTTTCTAAATTTTCGCATTGAATAACCGACATTATTTTCCCTCCTCTTTACAACTCGCCAGTTTTATTAAGGTGATTAACTCATCCTCTGATACCATGAGGCGCTTCGCTTCTAACACAATCTCTTGGATCATTAATATTAGTCGTTCATTACGTCGTTTTTCTAAAATCATTTTCTTCGCTTCTGCTGTTACAAACATGCCAAGCCCTCTCTTCTTGTACACTATTTGTTCTTCCAAAAGTAAGGTTAAGCCTTTACCAGCGGTTGCTGGATTGATGTTGAATAGTTCTGCCAACTGGTATTGAGAGTACACTTTATCATCCGTCTTTAAATGGTCCGCAATAATTTCATTTTCAAGCCACTCAGCAATTTGTACATAAATCGGCTTTGTGCCATCACTATTTAATTGCAAATCGAAGCCCTCCTTCCTTCAATGTTCATCAGTACATTACTGTTGTGATGTACTATACTGGATAATTTAGGTAAAGTAAATAGGTATTTGTAAAAACAAAAAAGACCCGTCATTATGACGAGTCTTACTTAATTGAAATAAATATATTAATATCGAGCTTTTCTCAACTGTTTTTCAATCTCTTTGTAGCCAAGCTTTTCTGCATGCTCAAGTGGTGTGACACCATCTCTATCAGCAAGGTTTGGATTAGCTCCATGCTCTAACAAGATACGCACAGTTTCTTGCTGCTTTTTACCGCCATCGCCTAAGATGATTGCTTCTAATAATGCCGTCCACCCTAGGTTATTAATATGATTCACATCACTATTTGTTTCTGTTAATAAAAATTTCACAGCATCAACATAGCCATGCTCAGAAGCTGGAATTAAAGCAATACCACCATAGCGATTTGTAATTTTAGGGTCTGCATCGGCTCTTGCAGTTAGCTTTAATATGTCCAAGTAACCTTCTGCTCCTGCATATAAAAATGGCGAGTTTTGCATATCATCTTGAATATTTACATCGGCTCCTGCTTGAATTAGAAATTTCGCCGATTTCACGTCGTTATTATATGTCGCAATCATAAGTGCCGTGCGTCCTTTACCATCTTGTGCATTAATATCTTGTTCAGATTTCAGCGCTTTTTTTACAGCATTGCTATCTTGTTTCTCAACAGCTTCAAATAATGACATCTGTACCCCTACTTTCTTAACTGTCACATAACCTGCAAATGCTAAACCTAATGATACAGCCGCAAAAATTGCTTTATTACGCATTCCCATATGACTTCACCATTCCTCTTTGTGAAACTACTTTTCCAAATTAGTATGCCAAACCGACACGTGCGTGTTTAAATTCATTTTGGAATAATTCCTGATAAACGAAGTGAGCGGTGTCACCTACTGTAATTTTCTCACCGTTTAGTGGTAGCCTATTTCTTTCTGTACGATATACACCAATAGCTGATCCATCAGGTAAATAGGTTGGACAAGCAATTGTCCAATCTAAATCCGATGCTTCTAATGCACGGAATGCTTTCGCATGTTCTTCTGCCGCAAAAGTAAGCTTTCGTTTGGATTCAGATGATTGGAAGCGTAGTTTTCCTCTTTCAGCGCGGCTATCTAAAATGCCAGCTGTACCGATTGTGACGATTCTTTTTACATTTAGTTGCTCCATCGCCCTAATAATATTTGGGATGCCTTCTGACAATGTTGTCGTTTTGTCAGTACCAATTGCACTTATTACTGCATCTGCCTGCTTCATAGCTTGGACCGTATCTTCAAAATTTTTAACATCACCTTTCATCTTTTGGAGATTTGGATGTGCTGGCAATTTTTCTAGTGAACGTACGAGTACCTTAACTTCATGCCCTTCAGCTAAGGCACATTGTAATACTTCATTTCCTACGCGTCCGGTTGCACCGAAGATTGTGATTTTCATTTGGTGATGCTCCTTTATTGTTCTAGTTATTGGTGATTTATGAAGTGGTTTATATATTTTTTCATCGTCTTCTTTATAGTTTAGCATTGTTTGTTTTATAGGAAATAATAGAATGTCCTATGGAATGAGGAATTTTATTTGTGGAAATTAGACAAGAGATTTAGGGATTAGTATACTATTTTTAACAATCGATTAGGAGGGTTACGATGAGAATTTTAGATAGTTATATTAAAGCAACAAATACGCACGATTTTATGCAAGTAAAAAAATTGTTGCATCCTAAAGCTATATATTTTTTCTCAGATCAGACTTGCACATGTCACGAAGAAATCCAAAAATACTTTGAAAAGACTTGGTCAATAGTAAAGAATGAAAATTATGAAGCACATGATGTTGAATGGCTAGACCAAAAAGAAAGCTCGGCAACTTGTATTTATACATATTTCTATGAGGGATATATTAATGATGAATATATATGTGGAAAAGGAAGAGCTACTAATATTTTTGTGAAAGAGTCGGATAAATGGCTTCTCATTCATGAGCATTTAAGCCCTATATCAAAGTAATCTTGATAAGAAAGTAAATACCCCAATATTTATATCGAGATATTTATTTTCGATTTCATTTTTATTTTTTTAAATCTTTCTTTAAATAGTAATGCTCATAATCTCTGCCAACAAAAAAATTAGCCATCGAGCGCCGATAAGATACGGTAACTAAATGGCCATTTCACCTTCTTTATCACAACTAATATTTCCCTAATTATTTTACTTTCATTTTTTTATAAATATCTAAATTTGCGCTAAGGACGTTAACTTTATCCTCTCCAAAAACATTAAATATACGACTATCAGTGTTTGTTTTTACAATATCATTCACTTCAGATTCAGAGAGACCGCTTGCTTGTGCTATGCGTTTTATTTGAATTTTTGCAGACTCTACACTGATATGTGGGTCAAGACCAGATCCAGATGCCGTAACTAAATCAGTTGGAATTTGTTCACGTTGTACCCCTGGGTTTGCTTTTAAAAATGTTTCAATATCTGTTTCAATTCTTTTTTTCAGCTCAGGATTAGACGGTGCATAGTTAAAGGTACCTGAACTGACACCATTATAATTTGTCTCTCCCTTAGCATCTGGTACAAGATCTTCTTTCGTATAAACGTTGTAATTGATAGCTGAAACACGCCCCCAGAAAAATTCAGGTGAAGTAAACGCCTGCCCCAATTTATCCGATCCTATCTTTTTACCATCCATCTCAATTAAACTACCGTTTGCCTCATGATTGAATAATACTTGTGCCATCCCAGTGACAGCGAATGGATAAAGTAAGCCACACAATACAAACATTAATAAAGTAATCTTCAGCGCTTGTTTAGAATCGCTAAAAAATGCTCTCATGTTATCCCTCCTATAAACCCATTAAATTCAATATTGGTCCACTCATTAAATCGATTAGTTTAATACCTATAAAGGGGACGATAATGCCTCCTAGCCCATAAACTAATAAGTTTCTTCTCAATAATTTCGAGGCACTCATTGGCTCATACTTCACTCCCCTCATTGCTATTGGGATTAAAAGAGGTATGATAACAGCGTTAAAGATTAGTGCTGAAATAATGGCACTTGTTGGTGAATTTAATTGCATGATATTTAGAGCACTCATTTCTGGTACTGCGACCATTAACATAGCAGGTATGATGGCAAAGTATTTTGCTACGTCATTTGCAATACTGAACGTCGTTAATGCGCCTCTAGTCATGAGTAATTGCTTCCCTATTTCTACAACTTCAATAATTTTCGTAGGATTAGAATCTAGATCAACCATATTTGCTGCTTCTTTCGCAGCGTTCGTTCCTGAGTTCATAGCTAACCCCACATTTGCTTGCGCCAAAGCGGGCGCATCGTTCGTGCCATCACCTGTCATAGCGACAATCTTTCCTTGAGATTGTTCATCCTTAATCACCTTGATTTTATCTTCAGGTTTGCTTTCAGCGATAAAGCTATCTACTCCAGATTCTTTTGCTATTGTAGCGGCAGTGAGTGGATTGTCACCTGTACACATGATGGTTTTGATTCCCATTGAACGAAGTTTTTCAAAACGCTCTTTTAAACCAGGTTTTACGATATCTTTAAGATATATAACGCCAAGAATCTTTTCATTCTCCATTACTACTAATGGTGTACCACCTAAAGATGATACTTGATGAACTAGACTTTCAAAATCCTTCGGTACATCATGACCAGCATTTACGCTCTTATTTTTAATAGCATCATACGCACCTTTACGTATTTTCGTCCCATCCTTCATATCTAGACCACTCATGCGGGTATATGCTGAAAATGCAATATGTTCGCTCGTATCAATGACCATCTTTTCATCTGCAATATCCACATCTAGTTGACATGCAAGAGCTAAAATGGATTTCCCTTCAGGTGTATCATCTGTCAATGAACTTAACCATGCAGCACGTATTAATTCTTTCTTTCCAACACCTTGGATAGGTAAAAATTCGGATGCAAAACGATTTCCATAAGTGATAGTACCTGTTTTATCTAAAATCAATGTATCCACGTCACCGCATGATTCCACAGCTTTCCCTGACATAGCAATCACATTGAACTGTGTTACACGATCCATTCCTGCGATTCCAATTGCCGATAACAATCCTCCGATTGTTGTTGGGATTAAACAGACGATCAAAGCAACAAGTGTCGCGATTGGAATATGCACTTGTAGATAAGTAGTCAAAGGATAAAGCGTAACAACAACTAATAAAAAGATAATCGTTAAACTGACTAATAACGTATTTAGGGCAATTTCATTCGGTGTTTTTTTTCGACTAGCACCTTCAATAAGAGCAATCATTTTATCTAAGAAAGATTCGCCAGGAAGTGAGGTGATTTCTATTTTCAGCCAATCACTCGTCACCGTTGTTCCACCTGTAACAGATGAAAAGTCTCCTCCTCTTTCTTTCACAACGGGTGCTGACTCACCAGTGATTGCCGATTCATCAACGGTAGCAATTCCATCAATTACTTCCCCATCATTTGGGATAACTTCTCCTGCCTGAACTAAGACAATATCACCTTTCTTAAGTTCATCAGCTTGTTTTTTGACCTGCGTTCCATCAGCCAGTAAAACACGCGCCTCTGTCACTGTTTTTGTTTTCTTAAGCGACTGAACTTGCGCTTTTCCACGCCCTTCTGCAATGGATTCAGCGAAATTCGCAAATAAGATTGTAATGAACAAGATGAAAGCTACTATTGCATTATAAAGACGGGCCGAATCCTCTGTGACATCACCCATCATATTCGGGAAAATTGTTAACAAAATGACAAAAACAAAACCTACTTCAACTACGAACATGACCGGATTTTTCATCATATATAAAGGATTTAATTTTTTAAATGCTCCTAATATAGAGCTCTTCATAATATCACGATTTATAAAACTCTTTTTCGTTACGGTTTCCATTTATGTCTCTCCTCATTAAGAACGTATTTGTAAATGTTCTGTAATTGGACCTAATGCTAAGGCTGGCAGGAAGGTCAATGCACCAATCATCAAGACAATAGCAATAAGCAAGAATGTGAACATCGCATTATCTGTTTTCAAAGTCCCAACCGAATCACTATGCCATAACTTTTTCGCTAATAGTGATGCAATGGCTAATTGAATAATGATAGATAGATAGCGTCCAAAAAACATAGCAAAACCGGTAGTCATATTCCAAAAAGGCGAGTTATCGGCTAATCCTTCAAAACCGGAACCATTATTTGCAGAGGCTGATGCAAATTCATATAAAACTTGTGATAAACCATGTGCTCCCGGGTTTGTAATTCCTGCAATACCCGCTGTTGTCGCTACAGCAAGAGCTGAGAATAACAATATAATAGCAGGATGTATTAAAATACAAAGTGCAATTAATTTCATTTCTTTCTCTTCAATTTTTTTACCCAAAAATTGTGGCGTACGTCCAATCATTAAACACGCAATGAAAATAGTTAACATGACATACATCATCATGTTCATTAATCCGACACCTTTACCCCCAAACACGACATTCAGCATCATGTTAAACATCGGCACCATACCACCAAGCGGTGTTAAAGAATCATGCATATTATTTACTGAGCCTGTCGTAAAGGCCGTCGTTACCACTGTAAATAACACAGATTGGGGTATACCAAAGCGCATTTCCTTTCCTTCCATACTACCTATATCCTGAGAGATACCTAGATTATTAATAATGGGGTTACCTGCACTTTCTGCTATGTAACAAGTAACTAAGCCTAGGAGAAGAAGAATACCCATAGCTGCAAAAATAACCAAGCCTTGTTTGCCAAACAGCGTTTTCTTACGTCGATTTGCAACCATTAAACCGAATGTCACAACGCAAGCACCAGGCAATAACATCATAGATAGCATTTCCACAATGTTTGAAATGACTGTTGGATTTTCAAATGGTGTGGTCGAATTAGCCCCGTTAAAACCACCACCATTTGTACCTATGTGTTTAATCGATTCAAGCGATGCAATAGGGCCAAGTGCAATATCCTGCATTTTCCCTTCTATTGTCTGAACTGTCTCGTTACCCTTTAAAGTTTGTGGCGAACCTTGGGCTACTAAAATCAACGCCACGATAAATGCAAGAGGTATTAATAAGCGTGTTATCACACGTACAAAATCCACAAAGAAGTTTCCGATTGTATCCGATTTTGCTACCAATCTACGACAAAATGCCATGCATGCAACATAACCTGTAGCAGCAGATGTGAACATCATAAATGTGATGACAAGCATCTGAGCCAAATAGCTTAACCCTGATTCTCCGCTATAGTGTTGCAAATTTGTGTTTGTCATAAATGAAATAATTGTATTGAATGATAACGTGGCTTCCATGTTATCGATGTCATTTGGATTAAGAAATAAAGTCGACTGAATCCGTAATATGAAATAGCCCATGAATACCATAATAGCGTTTGATAGAATGAGCGCTATTACATATTGTTTACCGGTCATATCAACTTGCTTGATTCCACAAAATTTATAGATAATGTTATCCACTCGATTCATTACCGGATCAAGCCATGTCTTTTGATGCATCGTCACATGATACAAATAATGACCTGCTACAATGACAAGCGGTAAATAAATGACTAGCACTAAGGCAATTTGCCACATATTTATTTCCCCCTATAGATTTATTAATATTTTTCTGGATAGAGCAATGCGTAACCTAAATAACCAAACAACGAAACAATAATGATGCCTATTACAATCCACATAATGAGACCTCCTTAATTATCTACTTGCTTGTAACACCAAGCCGTTAGCCAATAAAGACTAGCAAAACTTAGAATTAATACAATGACTATGTATAAATCCATCAAGCCAATCACTCCTTCTATTGATTTCATGGATAATCATAATGCAGTTAAAATTAATGTAGTGTTAGAAAAAGAGTTAATTGTATTAAAATGACATTAAGATTCAATCTTAATACTGTCTTAATGCTAGTAGAGGCTATAATAAGAAGGAGGTGAAGATTGATGGAATACATGCGCCCTAATCCCGATGCTATTTTAGCTAAGGTAAAAAGAAAGGAATCAAAAGAAGCATCGGGGAGCCTGAAGATATTTCTTGGGTATGCCGCTGGAGTAGGTAAAACGTATTCAATGCTCGATACTGCTCATCAAGTAAAAAAGCTAGGATTGGATGTAGTGGTTGGCTATGTTGAACCACATCCCCGCCCAGAAACAGCTGCTTTGCTCGACGGACTTGAGATAATCCCCACTAAAACAATTAACTATAAAGGAAAGATATTTGAAGAACTGGATATAGATGCAGTGCTTGAACGTCAACCTGATCTTGTACTGATTGATGAACTAGCGCATACAAATGTACCAACAATGCGCCACTTAAAACGATTCGGTGATGTTCAAGAATTATTAGCAAAAGGAATTCATGTTTATACAACTGTTAATATTCAACATATTGAGAGTCTCCATGATTTGGTTGAAGAAATTACGGGTGTAAAAGTAAATGAACGTATTCCAGATTATCTGATTGATAATGCAACACAAATTAAACTCGTAGATATTGAGCCTGATGATTTAATTCAAAGATTAAAAGAAGGCAAAATTTATCACACTCAACAGGCTGAAAAAGCCATGCAACATTTTTTTCAAAAAGCTAACTTAATAGCACTCCGTGAAATAGCTTTGCGTAGGACTGCCGATACAATTGATTATCAGAAAACGCAGGAAAGCTGTTCACTGTTCCATACTTCTCAAATTGAGGAACATATTTTGGTAGGTATCAGCAGTTCACCTACAAATGCGAAAGTAATCCGAACTGCAGCAAGACTTGCTCAAGCCTTACACGGGAAATTTACTGCACTTTATGTACATAACAAAGATATGAAGGATGAAAACGAGGCTAATTCAGAGAGGTTACAACAGCATATTAAACTAACGGAGCAACTTGGAGGTCATATAGTGACTGTACAAGAAGATGATGTTGCTGCTGCGCTCGCCAATTATGCTCAAATGAGTGGTGTTACAAAACTCGTTATCGGTAGAACAACTACAAAAAAACAGTGGTGGAGACCTAATTCTAAAATTGGCGATCGGCTCAACGAATTTGCGCCTAATTTAGCCATGTATATCGTACCTGACCAAGAAAACGAATCATTGCGTTTCCCAGATGTACGACCACAACTAAAATTTAATTGGTATGACTTACTAAAAATGCTATTAGTTTTTAGCTTGGCATCCTTAATTGGTTTGTTCTTTGCAAGAATAGGCGTAAGTGAAGCTAATATCATAACGATATACATTTTAGGTGTGTTAATACTTGCCATTTGGTCAACGAGTTGGGTGTTTAGCATAATTAGTTCATTGGTGGCCGTTCTTAATTTCAATTTTATATTCACTGAACCACGGTTCTCATTTGAAGCATACAACAGAGATTATCCCATGACATTTTTGATCATGTTCATCTCTGGGATAATCACAAGCAGTTTGACTAGAAAAGTAAAAAAACAAGCTATCGGTGCCGTACAGAAATCTTACCGAATGGAGGTTTTACTTGAGACTAACCGTAAGCTACAACAAGCAAAATCGTTAGAAGAAATTGTCACTGAAGGTATGTCACAGGTTGTTAAGCTTGTTGAAAAGCCAGCTATGTTTTTTGAGATAAACAATCAACAGATTATGAAAACATCATTTTTCCTTACGGATGTGATGACTAATTCGAAAAACAAAGAGTTGGAAAATCTATTTAATAATAGAAACGAGCGTGCTGTGGTGGCATGGGTTGCCAATAATAAGCAAGTAGCCGGTGTATCTACTGATACGTTTCCTGGAGCAAGTGCTTACTATTTACCAGTTCTTTCTGGTGATGACGTCAAAGGAGTAATTGGTATTATGTTGTCGAAAGAAACACCACTACCTGCCTTTGAACGACATATTCTGCATGCGATTATGAATGATTTTTCGTTCGCGATTGATAAATGGTACTTACAAAAATCCAATGAACAAGTAACACGAGAGGCCGAACTTGAACAAATGCGAGCAAACTTTTTACGTGCCATCTCCCATGATTTAAGGACGCCACTTACGAGTATTTCAGGTAATGCCGATATATTATTGACCAAAAGCGGCCAAATTGACGATATGCAAAAAAAACAGCTATACCAAGATATTTACAGCAACTCAAAATGGCTTGTACAAATGGTGGAGAATTTGCTTGCTGTTTCAAAGCTAGATGATGGGCAACTTGCGATTGAGATGCGACCAGAACTTGTTGAAGATATTATACAAGAGGCACTAATGCATGTAGTTCGTAATGAACATACACATCAAATTCATTATCATGTCGAACCAGACTTGTTGTTCGCTGTGATGGATGCTCGACTTATCATTCAAGTGATTATCAATATTATTGATAATGCACTGACGTATACTCCAGCAGGAAGTGAGATTATCTTATCTGCAAAGGCGAAGGGAAACTATGTGCATATAAGTATTAGCGATAATGGACCTGGCATTGATGATGCTCTAAAAACACGACTATTTGAGCCATTTACAATAGGAAAAAATTATCGTAGTGATAGCCGACGAGGTCTAGGACTCGGCTTAGCACTATGCCAAACCATCTTAAGAGTACACGATAGTAAATTAACTGTTTCAGACAATGAACCAAAAGGTACCGTTTTTAGTTTTGTACTTCATAAAGGAGTTGTCAATGTCGATGAATAAACGGATTCTTGTTATTGAAGATGATAAAGCTATTGGAAATTTGATTAAAATGACATTGAGTACGCAAGGCTATGAATACGATATTGCTATTGATGGTAAATCAGCATTGCAAAAGGTACTTTCAATACCACCAGATGTAATTATTCTAGATCTTGGCCTACCAGATATGGATGGCATTGAAGTGATTAATAAAATTCGTGGATGGTCCCAAACTCCAATTATTATTGTCAGCGCACGAGGCGAGGAGCATGATAAAATTCACGCTCTCGATGCAGGGGCAGATGATTATGTAACAAAACCATTTAGCGTAGATGAACTACTGGCTCGAATTCGGGTAGCACTTAGAAGAGTAAAAAAAGACAGTCTTCTAGATATGGAGCTTCCCATATTTATTAATGGCAATCTGAAAATTGACTATTTAGCGAACACCGTATTTATTCGTGGAGAAGAAGTACATCTTACACCAATAGAGTATAAATTATTGGCTGTATTGGCAAAACATGTTGGAAAAGTATTGACCCACAATTTTCTATTGAAAGAAGTTTGGCAACAAGTATTACCATCTGATGTACCTAGTTTACGTGTTTTCATGGCAACTTTACGTAAGAAAATTGAAGAAAATCCAGCAAACCCAAAGTATATTCAAACTCATGTACGTGTAGGATACCGAATGCTTAGATATGAGGACGAATAATGTAGAGAAAACATTTAATCTATAGGCTAAGTTTTAGCATCTAATGCATTAAAAAGGCTATCTGATTAAGTAAATTTACTTAATCAGATAGCCTTCGCTACCTAGAAAACTCAATTACTAACTTCCCCTATTGCGCCCTTCAGGGAACAAGACCTCCTCAAGTTCATCATCACCCGAAGACTCCGATAACTCAACACCTGAGCGATACGCAGCACGAGTGATTAAATGTCCTGCTACAGGAGCTGTTAAAAACACAAATACAATCCCTAGTATTAAACGAACACTTATATAGCCTTCATGCGCCCAAAAGTATAAGAACGCGCCAAGAAGCGATAGTAGTACAGCTAATGTTGAACTCTTCGTGGCTGCATGTGAACGAGTATACACATCTGGCAAGCGAAGCAAACCAAATGCGCTAATTAAACTCATCAGACTACCACCTAAGATCAATAACACACCTGCCCACTCAATGATTGGATTTACGTTCAACTATAGTACCCCTCTCTAGATATTTTGAAAATGCAATCGTCCCAATGAACGATAGAATCCCCAAAATCAAAATAACCTCTAGAAACGCCTTCGTCTTTAATACAATTGAAATAATCGCTATCATCGAAAGCAAATTAACACCAATCATATCAAGACCTACTACGCGATCTGGCATTGAAGGACCACGTAAAACTCTGTAAAACGCAACCATAATCGTCAATGCAAATAATGTTAGTGAAATGAGTAATATCGTCTCCTTCATTAGCGTGTCACCTCCATAATAGCTTTCTCAAAGTTACCAATTGAACGTAGTACATCTGCTTTTGACTTCTCCAAATCCATCGCATGAATGTAGAAAAGATCCCCTTCTGGCGATATTTCCATCACAACCGAACCAGGTGTCAGCGTTAATAAAATTGAAAGAGTCGTAATTTCCAAATCACCATTTAAGGCTGTTTTATATGTGAAAATCCCAGGCTTTATCTTCAACTTCGGACTACAAATCTGCTTCAAAACAAGCTCGCTAGATAATAACAGTTCCCATATAAAAAGAAACAGCAATTTAATGAGTGCAAACAATCTTTTTAAGTAAAACTGAGTTCCAAAAAAGCGATGCATCAAATACAATATTCCGATCCCAACAACAAATCCCGTCATAAATGTGGAGAAATACGGGGCATCTTCATCTTTCAATAACATCCATAGCACCGCGATAAATATATTCAATAAAAACTGTGCGGGCATCACGTCTCACCTCTTTCCTTCTTATTTTCCGCCGATCACTGCATCAATATAAATTGATGGGTTAGCTAAAGTGTTTGCCGCATCACTTACATAACTGGACAACCCCTCTGCTCCAAAGCCTAGTGCAATCGTACAAATTGCAAATAATACAATTGGAGTAAGCATTCTTTTCGGCAAAGGCGTTTCATCTTCAATACTTATAATTGTTTCGCCAAAAATAGCATTTAAGAAGATACGTAATAAAGAATACAACACAACAACACTCGATATAAATGCCAGTGCTAATAATACGTAAGAACCTGTCTCAATCAGTCCTTGTCCAATAAGTACCTTTCCTACAAAGCCGCTAAGAGGTGGAATTCCAGCAAGTGATATCATTACAACAAAGAACATCCAACCAAAAACAGGGTAATTTCTTATCAAACCACTCATCTTGTCAAAGCGCTTCTCTCCAGTTAAATAAATCATCGTACCAGCCAGTAAGAACAGCATAGCCTTCGCTATCATATCGTGCATTAAATAATAAATAGCTCCTTCAAAAGCGGCTTCTGTCGAAACGCTAAGCCCAATTAATACAAAGCCCACAGCAATCACAACATTATACGCAACGATTTGACGTATATCTTTATACGCTAAAGCCCCTAAACAACCAGCAATGATCGTCACCGCGGCCATAACTTTTATGAGCATATGCGTCACTTCTGGCTGATGGATGAAAATAAGTGTGAACATGCGGAACAAGGCATATATCCCAACCTTAGTTAGAAGAGCTCCAAACAAAGCTGCTATAGCAGTAGGCGGCACACTATATGAACCTGGCAACCAGAAGAATAAAAGTAGACCAGCTTTTAATGCGAAGACAACAAGAAAAAGTAACGCAATTGTCGTCAAAATAGGATCTTGCCCAGCTTCAGCAACCCGTTCTGCTAAATGTGCCATATTCAATGTTCCTAATGTACCGTATAAATAAGCAAGTGCTACTAAGAAAAACCATGAAGCCAAAACATTTATCAGTACATATTTCAATGACTCACGTAGCTGTGCCTTTTCCCCACCAAGCGTAATAAGCACGTACGATGCCAACAACATCACTTCAAAACAAACAAATAGGTTGAAAATATCACCTGTTAAAAACGACCCATTTATACCCGCTACTAGCAATAGCACGAACGGATAAAAAAACATATTTTCCCGCTTCTCACCAATAGACGAAAATGCATAAAGCAAACAAATGGCTGTCACAATACTCGTTGTTAATACAAGTAACACAGCAAATGAATCTGCAACAAACAAAATTCCGAACGGTGGCTTCCAACCACCAAAATCAAGTCGCATAATACCCGTCTCTTGAATTCTTCCAAGCATTATCACACTCACAACAGCAATTGCAACCATCGTCAACAGACTAATCACACGTTGTGTCTTTACATACGGACGTAAAAACACGAGTGTGATCCCAAGCATAATTGGTAAAATTAAAGGAATTACTACAATGTTATTCATTCTCTGGCCCTCGCAATCCTTCCAAGTCATCTGTTCCATTGGATTGATATGTGCGATACGCTAGTACCAAAACAAAAGCTGTCACAGCAAAGCTAATAACAATTGCTGTCAAAATTAATGCTTGTGGCAGAGCATCTGTATACGGAGCTTCAGCTTCTTTCAACAGCGGTACATTGCCCTTTTTTACGCCAGCAATTGTTAATATTAATAAATGCACTGCATGCGATAATACAGCAGTACCTAAAATCACTCGGATTAAATTTTTCGAGAGGATTAAATACGTAGCGACTGTGATTAGCACACCGATTAATAAAATCATTAATGTTTCCATCGTCTACCCATCCTCACTTATACTTAAAATTATGGTCACAACGACACCAATAACGGTCATTGCCACACCGGCTTCAAATAATACAACAGAGGCTAATTCCGTTTCACCAAAGATCGGTAATTTCAATTTCATAGCAGCCTGTGTCATAAAATCTTTGCCGAAAATGACTGAGGCAAAACCCGTCCCTGTCGCTATCAACACGCCCAGTGCCGCAACTAATTTAAAATCAAACGGCATGCCTTTATGAACTGTCTCAATATCTGAAGTTAAGTACATTAAAACAATTGCAGATGCAAGTACTAGCCCCCCGATAAAACCTCCACCTGGAGAATAATGCCCTGAGAAGAATAGATAAACGGACAATGTCAAAATGATAAAGACGACAATTTTTGTTACCGTCCGTAAAATTACATCATTAATTTTCATTGTCTGTATCCTCCTTTCTCGCCTTCAGTTTTATCAGTGTATAAACTCCTAAGCCGGCAATAAAGAGAACAACCACTTCAAGCATCGTATCAAAACCACGGAAATCACCTAAAATCGTATTAACGATATTGGCTCCGCCGGCTAGCTCGTATGCATTCTCAAAATATGAAGAAATTGAATCAAATTCATCATAGTACATAACAGCAAATGACATCACAACAACAAGCGCGCCTACTGCACCTGCAACTACTGCATTACTTATCTTCACTGATTTTGGAGAATCTTCTCGTTTCCATTCTGGTAAAAATGCAAAGCAAAGTAGAAATAACACTGTCGTCACGGACTCCACAATAAGCTGTGTCAAAGCAAGATCTGGTGCTCTGAAAATAACGAAGAAAATGGATACACCGAAGCCAATAACCCCGTTTAATAAAGTAGCCGTTAATCGTGACTTCACAAAAAGCATAGATATGCCAGCTAACAACATCACAATGATTAACATCAACTCATAAATCTCAACAGGAGCATCATTTGCACTACTATACGCAAATCCACCACTAAATAAGAAATAACCTCCAACTGCTACAATGAAAAACAAATAGATATAAAGTACATATTTCCTTAATGAACCCGTCATATAACTAGTTGTAACCTTATTTGAAACACGTTCTAGTCCCTCTAATAAATGCCTGAACAGCTCATTAAACGAAAAACGATATGGGAATAAACGATACACAGGTTTCCACGTTTTTAATTTCCTGTACAACATTGCCCCCACAATAACGACTCCAATCGTCATGAGTAATTCCGTATTAATACCATGCCAAGCATGTATTTTAGGCGTAAGTACATCAGCAGGAGCAAATCCAGGATAAATACTTGCCATTGCAGGCTTCAAAATGTATTGACCAAGAACATTTGGAAAAATGAATATTCCTACAACAAGCACACATAAAATAATTGGAGAGACAAGCATTCCTATTGGTGCCTCGTGAATAGGTTTACCCTCACTTTTCTCATAAGGTTTACCGAAGAATGTTTTGAAGATGATAATCATGCAATATACAAAGGTGAAAATACTCGCTACCCATGCTACAACTGGGAATAAAACCCCTACGCTACTAATTGAAAAGATATCAAGTTCTCGCATATGAACCGCTGCCCCAAAGAACATTTCTTTACTTAAGAATCCATTAAACGGTGGCATTCCAGCCATCGACAGACTACCGATTACTGCGACCGTAAATGTTAGAGGCATTAATGACATCAAGCCTCCAAGCCTTCGCACATCACGTGTACCTAGCTCGTGATCCACTATTCCAACCATCATAAATAATGCACCTTTAAAGGTTGAATGGTTTACTAAATGGAAAAGCGCGGCAAAAGTTGCCTGTGTATAAATAATAGTAGAGTCTGAATAACCCAGCTTAAAGGCGACTGAACCCATACCAAACAAACTCATAATAAGCCCTAATTGACTGACTGTTGAAAATGCGAGTAATGCTTTCAAATCCGTTTGTTTCACCGCATTAAACGAACCCCAGAACATCGTCACAAGTCCAGCAACAGTCACAAGCCAAAACCAAATTGCATCTCCACCGAAAATAGGCGTTAACCGTGCAACTAAGTATATTCCAGCCTTCACCATCGTAGCTGAATGTAGATATGCACTAACGGGCGTTGGTGCTTCCATCGCATCTGGCAACCATATATGGAATGGGAACTGTGCAGACTTTGTAAATGCTCCAAACAATATTAATATCATTGCGGGAATAAACAGCTGATGATCCGTGAATTGACTTACATTACGTATGATTTCATGCACACTATATGAACCGGTCATCATATGCAACATAATAAAACCAACAAGCATCGAAACGCCGCCAGTAACTGTGATGAGCATCGCTTTTTGCGCACCAGCACGCGAAGCTTTACGATGATGCCAAAACGCAATTAGCAGGAATGAAGACACACTTGTAAGCTCCCAAAAAGCGTACAATACCATCAAATTATCGGAAAATACGACACCAAGCATAGCGCCCATAAAAAGGAGTAAATAGCAGTAAAAGTGTTGAAGGGATTCTTTAGCAGATAAATAGAAAATGGAATATAAAATAACTAAGCTACCTACACCAGTGATAAGAAGTCCAAAAATCATACTTAGACCATCTAAATATGTTGTGAAATTTATATCTAAAGAAGGTATCCAGTTATACGTATGAGAATAAGTATTACCTTCCGCCACAAATGGAACTAAACGAACTAGCATTATAAAAATAATGACAGGTACAGCTAATACAAGCCAGCCTATATGTAGTTTTGTAAAACGCCTATATAGTATTGGAATAAGTATTGCCATCAAAAACGGTATTACAATTGCCAAATTTATTGTCAAAAGTCCAAACCCCCTTGTTGCAGTATTCTAAAACTATGTGAATTTAAATTGAAATGGTGAACCGATGGAAAAATACATACCATCAAATCAAGTGGCCAGACTAAGGCCCCTATAGTGCTTTATTAATGAAAGAATGCAGAATTAGAGGTAAAACAATACGTGGTAAAAAACTAGTATTACATCTATTTAATATATATCCATGAAGATTATGGTGATAATATATTTAAAAGGATATAGCGAGATTACCTGTAAATTATACAATATTTTCTCGTTCATTTCACTTTTATGCCACTCAAATTATCATAATAGACAAACCTAACACATTAAATAGTCATAAAATTGTTATTTTTCTTTGTCAAATTAATACAAAGAGGAATTTTAAATATTAATAAATCTGTATACTCTCTTATCCAAAGAGGTGGATCTCGTGTTATATTTTGCTAAACAAAAATCTTTACATATATGAGCACTTGACTATAAATGTGTGTACCATCATAATAAGTAGCCATACGGATACATACTAGGTATTCGTGATTTTTTTTGATGAAACAGAGTCAACTCTAAAAGTGATAAATGACCGAGTAATACTATATGAGTAAAGAAACGTAGGATAAGTAATAAGACGAATATTAAATATACTGGTAAACAAAGGTTTTCTGTATAAACTATTTGTGAAATCATTTCACTGACACAGTCTGGCATTTATATTCTTGCTTCAACTAATCATATAAAATTTAGACGCTTTCATATAAAGGAACAAAATACTAAACACGAGGTGTGAACTGCCGTGAAACATTTAAGAGGACGTATGGACGAGAGTATTTTAGTATGTGCATACTACGGAGCAAACGGAGAAAGATTGATTCGCAGAGGGCATAAAATGGCTAAGATGCTAGATTGTCCACTCTATATTCTAACGGTTGATCCTCAGCCATTCGATAACTTCGATGCTGAGAAGGTTGAATATCTTAACAATTGGCAACAACTTGCGGAAGAACTAGAAGTAGAGGAATTTATCATTCGAGATAACGAGAAAAAACCAATACAAAATGTTATCGCAGAGGTTGCACACCTATACAACATCACACAAGTCGTTATTGGACAAACTGCACAAAGTCGCTGGGAAGAAATTACGAAAGGTTCGTTTATGAACTTACTTCTTAAAACAATCTCCTTTGTCGATCTACATGTCGTTTCTGTTGAACGTCACGTCCGTAATGAAGAAGATGCGATGTTCGAAAAAGGTGTTCGAGCATATTTACTAGAGAACGGTAACGATTATAAAGTAAGCTTTACATGCTCAAAAAACATTTATTACGAGGGTATTTTCTTCAAAGAAATTGGTACTGATTTTGACAATGGTATCTTCAAGTTTATGCATGATAACAAAATGCATGAAGTACATATTTCTGAAAATCATGTAACAGATTCAACGAAAATCCCAAGTAAATCTCGCCAATAATAAAAGCTGTCTACGTGGTTATTTAAACGACTCATTAGACAGCTTTTTTACTTATAAATACCTTTAATTTTTTAATTTCCATTTTCGATCTGTCGGTAATGCAAAAGCAACTAAAGCAAGTATTGGCAATACGGATATAACAACCATTGTTTTAAAAATCCCATAATGGTCCATCATAATACCAATAACTACTGCTCCGATCGCACCCATCCCAAAAGCTAATCCAACCGTTAGTCCCGCCATAGTTCCAATTTTACTTGGTACTAATTCTTGTGCGTACACTACTGTCACAGAGAAACTTAGCATAATGAAAAATCCTATTAAAATAAGTAGCACAATAACACCCCACAACGGAACATAAGGCAATATTAAGGCCAATGGCATCGGTACAAGTACCGATAATAAGATGATGTTTTTACGCCCTAACTTGTCTGCCATCGGTCCCCCAAAGAATGTCCCAACTGCACCTATTGCTAGGAATACAAAAATTATTAGCTGTCCTTTTTGTATTGTTAAACCATACTTATCCATCAAATGAAAGATATAAAAGCTTGTTATATTCGTCACATAAAATGACCGGACAAATATGACCATCATTAATAAGCCAAGTGCTATTCCTACTTGCTTTTTTGTCATTTTCGGTAAAGAGGAAATAATTTCCTTTTTCTTTTTAGATAAACGCTCTTCCTCTAACTGTTTTTTATACCATGCTGAAATTTTAGATAAAACTATAATACCTATAGCGGCAACAATTAAAAACCACGCTGCTCCTTTTTGACCAAATGGCACTAATATAAAGCCACTAATTAAAGGCGCTAACGCTTGTCCTGAGTTACCACCTACTTGATAAATAGACTGTGATAATCCACGTTTTGAACCTGCGGCCATGAAAGAAACACGCGAACCTTCTGGATGGAAAATAGCCGAACCAAATCCTAAAAATATAACCGAAACTAAAATCATCCAATAATCTGCGGCAAAGGCTAAACCTGCCATACCAATAAATGAGCTAGTCATACCAAGTGGTAATGCATATGGTTTTTGCTTCTTGTCACTAAAGTAACCAACAACCGGCTGTAAGACCGAAGCTACCATGTTTAAAACAAAAGATATAAAACCAAGCTGAGTAAACGTTAAACCTCGCTCACTTTCTAATACTGGGAACATAGCTGGAATAACAGCTTGTAAAGTATCGTTAAACAAATGACAAAGCCCTATTGCAAACATTATAGGATACACTGGATTCCCTAATGAGTGCGTTTTATTTACTGTCGTCATCTCCTTTTATTACACTTCCTTCTTTTTACGAAATAATCAATTTACTTATTATAACAATAATTACGTAAATGTTTTCATTTTAATCGGGAATATCTCTCGTTTTTAAAGGAAAGCTAACAGATATGAAGTGAAAAGGAGTTTGATTTACATGGACCATTTTTTTGAGATTAACTTTTGGGAAATGATGCTGAGAACAACGATATCATTTATAGTACTGCTTATATTGGCACGCTGGCTTGGAAAAAAGCAGCTAAGTCAGTTAACGTTTTTCCATTACATTACAGGTATTACAATTGGTTCGATAGCGGCAGAAATTGCTTCTCAAGAAGAAACACCTTTTATAGATGGCTTGATTTCTCTAGTATGGTGGACCGCTTTGACAATACTTATGAGTGTTCTCGCAATTAAGTTTCCAAAGGTACGAGTAATTATCGATGATACACCTACAGTTATCATTAAACATGGTGAACTATCTGTACAAGCATTAAAATCCGCGAGGTTGCATATGGATGATGTCATGATGATGATGCGTGAACAATCCGTCTTCTCAATTCAGGATGTAGAATATGCTGTTTTAGAAACAAATGGACAACTGAGCATTTTGAAAAAAACACCTCAACTGAGTGCCACAAAACAAGATGTAAAAGCAGACGTCTCAACTCCTCCTCATATACCTATGGAAGTTATCGCTGATGGAAAAATTGTCTGGAGTACAATGGAGGAACTAAATTTAACTGAAGATTGGTTAATACGTAAGCTCCGTAAAAAGGAGATTGAAGATGTAAAAGATGTATTTTACGCCCAGCTCCAACCAAATGGCTCATTGTATATTACCGTGAGGGATAAGGATATATAATTATTCCTTTACTTATTATTAAGAACAAAATTATTAATAACTTTTCAATATAGCACTACACAATTATTAAAAAAAGCGCTTTGATTGGATAAGCGCTTTCGATTACATAACTCATCTTTCCTAAATCAGTAATAATGTAAAGAGTACTTAAGATAATAAACCATTAATTTTAATAGTTTATCGCTTTTAGTAAATCCGCAATTATAACCTTAATTATCCATTAGACGCCTTTTTTAGAGAGTAGCTCTTTTCATTAAGTGAATTAAAAAGGAGATTATTATTGAATAAGGTTTTTTTTAAAATGGCTTTATCAAAAAACCTTGTTGCTAATTCAACAAGGTTTCAAAAATTATTTATCATATATACTTTGCAAAACTATTTTCATCGGCTCACGAACATTTACTTTATCACGTATAGCCTTTGCTTTTTGTTCGGCTTCTTCAACAGTCGATGCTTGCCCTAGTTCAATTAGCGTACCTACTGCTACGGTACCTGCTCGACCACCACCGCCTCCACAATGGAAAAATACCTTTTTCCCATCACGATATGCTGATACTACTTTATCGACCGCATGCAAGATAGAGACTTCAACCTGCTCCGCTTCATCTGCAATTGGGGCATGTACTCTATTATAAGTAACTTTTTCTGGTTCTTTCACACGTAAATCGATGACAACGTCAATTTTTTCATTCTTAACAGCTTCTTCAGCATCTGCTGCTCCTCCAAAGAAAATTCGATCATCCAATAAGGCCTGATATTTTTTCTCCACCATTAAACACCTTCTTTAATAAGTGATTTTATCTCCTCGAAACGTGGCATTGCTGTAATCGCGCCTGCTTTTGTTGCAGCCATTGCGCCTAATTGATTGGCAAAGAATACACAATTATAAGCATCTTCCATTGTTTTTGGTATACCATATAAATGTGAGTGTCTTAAAACACCTGCCATAAAGGCATCGCCAGCACCAGTCGAATCCACACATGTAACTGGGATTGACGGTACATGTTTAACTTCACCATTCAATACGACATACGTGCCTTGCGCACCAACCGTAATCATTATAAAAGGAATATTGTATTTTGCTAACGCTACAATCCCCTCTTCTAGTGTTGTGGTTTCTGTTATGAAGAACAGTTCTTCATCAGCCAACTTTAACATATCCACGCTTTGTAAAAATGTATTTATAGTATCATAACAAACTTTTTGGCTTTCCCAACGTAATGGACGAATATTGGCATCCATCGCAAGTAATACATTATGTTTTTTAGCCAATGCTACTGCTGCACGAGTTGTTTCAAGTGCAGTCGGATGGAACATAGTATTTGAACAGATATTAAATATAGAAGCACGTTTAAATGCTTCTTCTTGTAAATGCTCAGGCTCTACTTGTAAATCAGGTGTTTCATCAATATAATTCGTGAAAATGCGATCATTTCCTTCAGTTAGGTGGACATGTACACCACTTACACGTTTTTCAGGGACAATTTTAGCATAATTCATGTTTACGCCCTCTTTGTCTAGCTCATTTCGGACGAATTCAGATGTTTCATCATCCCCTGTTATAGTGATCAATGCAGAAGGCGCACCGATGCGACTAATTCCTGCAGCTACATTTACAGTAGCACCACCTAAAAACTTAGTAAACGACGTGTTAGTCATATCATTGGCAATAAAATCTACAAACGCATCTCCATATACGAGAACGAATTCTTTTTTTGAGTCTAACATTCACAAACTCCTCCACAAAATATCTTACTTCTAGCGTACCATGAAATCACCCATTGAAAAAGTTTCTTTCCGTATTTTTCGACATTTTTCGTCAAATTAAGGAGAACTTCCTTTTCAACCTTTAATTCGTCATAGGTACAAACACTTATAATCGGAAATCACAGTCTCTCTTTGCTATACTTAAGCTTGAAGGAGTTTGATAAAAAATGATGATTACTGTAAGAAATGCTGAACTAGCTGATGGCAAATTTGTTGCACCACTTATTATTGAAGCAATAGGAGACATCGCAAATCGTATGACAGGTGAAACAGAACCTAAAGCTATCGAAAGCGAATTAATTAAGTTATTCGAGCGCACAGATAACCGACACTCATATCTCAATACATATGTTGCAGAACATAATGGTCAAGTAGTTGGTACTCTAGTAATTTATTCAGGTGATGCAGCACCGCAAATGGATGCCAAATTAGAAACATGGTTACAAGAAAAAGGTGCAGAAACACCAAAAGTGGATAAAGAAGCTCATGAAGACGAATATTATGTCGACACAATTTGCATCAATCCTGACTTCCGTGGTAAAGGAATCGGAACAATTCTTCTTGAATTCTCCGAACAACTAGCACGAGAAAAAGGTTATAAAAAAATATCATTAAATGTAGAAACTCAAAAAGAAAAGGCACGCCAACTATACGAACGTATGGGATACGTCATCACAGAACCATGGACAATCATAGACGAACCATTCCATCATATGGTTAAGTCACTTTAATGCTGAGGGTGCTCGTCCATCGAACCACAACCAAAAACTTTCATCCATATTTGGTAAACAGCTTTATATAACAAATTTTATAATCCCTAAAATTAATATAAAACATGAGTTTCTTCAAAAGATGCTCATGTTTTTTATGTGGAAATTAATACTACTTAGTAAACTTCCCTCTTCACAAATTCAAAAAAAATGTTATACTATCCTCTTGGTTGATTCTAATCTGGCCAATAATAGGAGTTGTTTATATGAATAAAAATTTATTATACTCGCTATTAGTTGTACTTGCGGCTAGTAGTTACGGAATATTGTCCACTATTATAAAGGTAGCTATGCAACACGGATTTGATTCAGCTGAGGCAGTTACTAGCCAATATATTGTTGGATTTTCGCTAGCATTGCTACTCTTTATAATTACACAACGTAAGTTACCTAGACTATCTAAAAAAAGTCTGATTATATTACTTTTAGCCGGGATTTTCACAGGTACGACAGGGATTGTTTACGGAAAATCTTTAAATTATTTACCTGCTTCTTTAGCGGTTGTTATGTTATTCCAGTTTACTTGGGTTGGCATGCTGATCGATTGTATATTACACCGTCGCCTACCAAAGCGTGAGGAAGTCATTTCTCTAATTTTCTTATTCGCAGGAACAATTTTGGCAGCTGGGATTTTAGATGTCGATTTAAGCGGTATTGCTTGGCAAGGTTGGGTATATGGTTTTGCTGCTGCAGTCAGCTTCTCTATTTTCATCCAAATCAATTCAAGACCAACTGAAGAAATTTCAACAATTGCAAGGATGATGCTTATGTCATTCTTTGCGCTTGTTTTAATATCTATTTTCTTATCACCTGAAATTGTTTGGAATGGACAATTATTTGGTGCTGGACTTTGGAAATTCGGCTTACTACTTGGGGTATTTGGTATAATTTTACCGATTTTATTATTCACAATCGCTGTCCCTAAAGTCGGTGGTGCTATGGCTTCTATTCTAAGTGCCATGGAACTACCTGTAGCAATTACCGTTTCGGTTGTTGTGCTACATGAATCTTTAACTTGGATACAAATTGTAGGGATTATTCTAGTATTAATCGGTATGACTTTACCTACTCTATTGACAAGAAACAGAGCAAATTAAACACAACTTCACACTTATTTTGCAAACTCTCTCTTCTTTTTGGTACAATCAATCGTATTGAATAGAAGGGAGCTTTTTTATGCGTAAAATTGCACTAACAGCATTAGCATTAATTTCTAGTGTTGCACTTGTAGCTTGTAATAATAATGAAGGAAAAAATACAGATAAAGTCGAGAAACAGGAGGTCAAGGCTGCTGTTCTTAGAGCTGATGTTACTGTCCCTAAAACCGCTGAAGTCGGAGAAAAAGTTGAATTTCAAGTAAAAGTAACAGAAGATGGAAAAGTAATAACAAACGCTTCAGAAGTAACGTTCGAAGTGGCAAATGCTGATACCCATTTAGATAAAATGTTAGAAACTAAAGTAAACAAAGATAATGTCTATGTAGCTGAAATGACCGTTAAAGAAGCTGGTAATTATGAAATTACAGCGCACGTAACAAATGGTGAGGGTCATGAAATGGTCGATGCAGATATGAAAGTTGCAGGCGAAGTCGCAAAAGCTAAAGACAATGATCATGATTCAGAAGAAGCACATGAACATGCACATGGAGATACTACTGCTACATTCTCTCAAACAACTGCTAAAAAAGGTGAGAATACTAATTTTAGTGTCACTATTGAGCATGACGGTAAAGCATTGACAGATGCAAGAGTTCGTTTCCAAATTGTTAATAATGATACTGAAGAAGCTGGATGGTTAACACTAAAAGAAAAAGTAGACGGTACTTACGAAGTTAAAAATACTTTCAATGATGTAGGTACTTATAAAGTGACTCTTCATGTAGAAAAAGGCAAAGAGCTTCATTTCCATGAAGAAAAAACATTTACAGTGAAATAAATAACAGAGCAAAGGCCCTTAGAGTTAATACCTTTAGGGGCCTTTGTATATTCAATAAAATTATTTTAACTATGCTTTGAATTTCCCTTTTGATACATGATAACATTTGGCAAAGTAACCATTACCAGCGTACCATTTTGTTCAGAAATCTCTAGATCACCATTTACAAACTCTACTCTTTCCTTCATACCATTTAAACCGTTACTCGACGGTTTCCTATTCATATTAGAAATGCCTATACCATTATCTAATACAGTCAATTGGATGACGTCGGATTTTTGTATAATGGTAATTTTACATTCAGTTGCTTTGCTATGTCTTACAACGTTATTGACAGCCTCTTTCAAACACATACTTAATGTATTGCCAGTAATTGCAGGAATGTTAGTGAATTCCGAATTACCTTCAATAATCATTTTAATATCTGCTGCTGTTAAAATTTTTTGAACATGTAGTAATTCATCCTGTAATTTTACAGCCTTCATATTCGACACCATTTCCCGCACTTCTTTTAATGCAATGCTAGCTGTTTGACGAATATCGCGAAGCTCTTCTATTGCAGCATCTTGATCTTTTTTTACTAAACGAATGGCCAAATCACTCTTCAAACCAACCATAGAAAGCTTTTGCCCCAGAGTATCATGCAAATCTCTAGCAATTCGTTGACGTTCTTCATAAACGCTTAGTTCAGAAATACGCTCATTGGCAGTTGCTAATTGTCCTTGTAATTTATCACGTTTGTTCGTGCTATATATATAAAAGGGCCCTAAAATCACACCAAATACGACAATGACGATAAAAGGAATCTCTTTAATAAATAGCTCTGTCTCGATAAAGAAACCACCTGTAATTGAACCAACAGTTATTGCAATATGAAGTCCATACATAATATAAAACCCAACAGTATGGCGAATTCGCCCTATAAAGAAAGCAGTGAAAATGGCAAAATAAATGTAGCCAAAAAGAACTGTCATCACCGCATTTATAACCATCTCTAAGGAAATACACACATATACTAAACCATTATTAGTACTATAAGAAAAGCGAAAACAAATGATATATACAATCAAAATAGCTATTGCAACAGATACAATTAATGTAGATGATGTACGAAAAACGAAGTAAAGAGGGACGAAACAGAAAAGAATCCAAGCCGAAATACTTAGCAATGAATTTTTCGGAAAAATACTATACCAATTCGACATTCTGTCAATTCACCACTCTTTCTAATCTTTTATTATAACAAAACTTCCTTAAATCCAAACCGATAGCCATTTTGATTCTAGAAATCATATAACATCACATGACCAACCGATAGCATACTTAAGAAAATAACTTTGCCAAATAGCTAATTATACAAGTAATTATTATATAACTCTTTTTGTGGAAAAGGGCTAGAGCTTCATTGTGAAAAGAAAATATTTACTGTGATATTAAGTTAAACATCTTCTGCACTTATAATATTGATCTATGATGGATTATTATATTTAAACGCATTAAATTCATAAATCCATGCAAAATAATGAACACATAGTTTACAAATAACATATACTATTGTAATATCTACATATGAACACATGTTCATATGATAATATTATGGAGGTCAATTAATTGAAGCAAAGTGAACATCACTTTTTAAATGAATCGACGGTTGATGGTGTTGCAAGAACTTTCAAAGCATTAGCAGATCCTACAAGAGTGAAAATTTTATATTTACTATCGCAGGAAGAATGTTCAGTTGGACATATTGCAGATGTTCTGAACATGACTCAATCTGCTGTATCCCATCAACTATCCTTTCTGAAAAATTTACGTTTAGTGAAATCACGTCGTCAGGGTAAATCTTTATTTTATAGCTATGATGACGAGCATGTTATTGAAGTACTCAAACAAGTAATTGACCACTCATTACATGATTAGGAGGAATTTATATGCATCATCATGGACACGACCACAGTCATGATCACGGGCATCACCACCACGGGCATGATCATAGCAGGGACGGTAACAAAAAGGGGCTTATTATAGCCCTTTCAATCACAGCAGCAATTATGTTATTGGAGTTTTTTGGAGGCTTAATTACTAATAGTTTAGCTTTACTTGCAGATTCTGGACATATGTTAAGTGATACAGCTTCTTTAATCCTTAGCTTAGTAGCGATAGGATTTGCTGCTAAAGCCACTTCTCCAAAGAGAACATTTGGTTACCATCGATTTGAAATTTTAGCAGCCTTTTTTAACGGCATCACTCTATTCTTAATTGCAGGTTTCATCATCTATGAAGCTTATGGAAGATTCTTTGAACCTCCAACTGTTGCTAGTGATTCTATGATGTTAATTGCTCTAGTGGGATTATTAGCAAACCTTATTAGCGCATGGTCTTTAATGAGTAAAGGTGACGTAAAAGATAATGTCAATCTTCGAAGTGCTTATCTTCATGTTCTTGGGGATGCATTAGGTTCTGTCGGAGCTATTGTTGCTGGTCTTGTCATGTATTTCTTCGACTGGTACATTGCAGATCCTATCATTAGTGTTGTTGTTGCACTATTAATCCTAAAAGGTGCATGGGGAATTATTAAGCATACCGTTCATATTTTAATGGAAGGGACACCGGCTGCAATTGATCAACAAGAGGTAAAAAGAGCATTAGAGAGTATAGATGGTGTTATTAATGTACACGATCTTCATATCTGGACAATTACATCTGGATTAAATTCTTTAAGTTCTCATTTACTAATTAAAGATGAAGAGAATGAACAAGTGATTCTTCAAAAAGCCATTCATGTAATCGAAAAAGAATTCCATATTGGACACACTACAGTTCAAGTTGAAAAATCAATGCTTCAACATGAAAATATGAAAGTCTAGAAATGTAGAAGGTATTAAGAAATCGTTCATTTTAAAGAGGCTCTATAAAATGAATAAATTCTATTCTGTTTCCTAAGGGAAAATAATTTCGTGAACAATTATCCGCGGAATTATTTTATTTAAACTCAATATACCCTCCCTCGGTATAGTATTACTTAAATGTGTAATCCATATGATAAAAGATTAGAAGGCTGTGAAAATAGATATGACTCAAAATGACAACACAGTGAAATTAGCTGTTAACGGGGGCATTTCATTTGGTGCTAAACTAAATACCAAACAGTTGGCTGTCATTGCTCAGTACATGAATGACGGGGATGAACTGGAATTGACAACTTTCCAGCAGCTTTACATCGATGTACTTGAAAGTAATGTGGAATTCGCAAAAGAGAAATTTAAAGAAGTTGGCCTGTCCTGCTACCCTGTAGGAAATTTCGTCAAAAGCCTAAGAACTTGTAATTTCTGCAAAGGGTCAGAACAAGAAGGTATGCCCGTTGCCATTGAACTAAATAAAAGTATTGTAGGAAAACCCGTTCCCTGTACGCTTCGTCCAGCCTATACAGGTTGCCCCATCGGCTGCGGTGAACCATTAGTCAATGATATCGGCGTCATGAAAATCAAAAATGGCTATGATTTATATATAGGAGGAAAGGCAAAAGGTTTTGATGCTCAAACAGGGGCTTTAATAATGGAGCAACTTACTCCCGAACAACTGTATGAGGTTGTAGAGAAAATCGTTGATATTTATGCTGAGAATGGTAAAAAGCGTGAACCGTTATTTAAATTCATTAAACGCTTTGGAATAGACAATCTTAAAGCGCAACTTGTTCATTAAATATAGAAAACTTAAAATTCGAGAGTAATATATATAAGTAATACTATAATTTCACTTGCCCACGCTTCATTTCACACTAAATGAAGCGTGGGCATTTTTTCTATTTAAGCTATCTCAACTATATAGAAAATCTATATTACTGTTGATTTGCTAGCCAGGCCTAACAAAGATTTATTTTTGAACACAAAGGTAGGAACCATTCTGGCGCCGCTTAGCTTGATTAACTCTTTCTCCTTTGACGGTTGTGCGTAAGATCATAATCTATATATGAAATGTTATTGTTTACAAGGAACGCTTTCGCTTTCTGACAATCTGAACAAGTTGGTCTTGTATAGAGCTTCAATGATTTTTTTCATTCATAATCACCTTCCATTAAATATATACATAAAAATCAAAAGGGGTTTCTCATCAGTCGTTTTTCCGACTTAGAGATACCCCCCTTTTCAAACTCTTATTTTACTTCAATTACAAATGGATAAGCATTTACTTGTTCATCAAACTTAAATTCAGCCCACATTTTATATACACCTGGCTTAGTGAATTCTGTTTTAAAAACTGTTTGATCATCCGATACAGGATGTACATGAATAAAGTTCTCTGCGTTTTCATCTAAAATGACGACATGACCTAAAGCACCTAAATATGGTTCAGGTTTAGCACCTTTTAAATCGAAATCTAAAGTGATTTCCTTATTCACATCAAATTCTGTAGTCTTAAGTTCCACTGGTTGATTGTTAATGGTTTGTATAAAGTTTTTATCTACAGCAAGATTATTCCCACTGTTCTTTTGATGTGTTTCACCAACATGAAATTCAATTGGTTGCACTGAATACAGAAGCCCTTTCGGTTTGATATCTACGAATGCTTTATAAGAATTATCAGCTAAGTCAAACTTATTTTGATAGATTCCTTTATTCGTTTCCTCGGGGTGGAAATGATGATATTCTTCTAAGTCTGAACTAACAACGATTAAATGCATTAGCTTTTCATGAGATACTTCTAATTCTGGTACATTATTGTTTTTGTCTTTTAATTCTACTGATGTGATTCCATTAGCGTAAGCTACTTTAGGGATAACTTCACTCATGTCACTTTCCTCATGATCCGTATGTTCATTTTTACTATTATGTTGAGCTGACTTTTTACTATTATGATCGTCTGTTACTTCTGTTTTTGGGTTCATATTGGCATATACACTGTAACCTATTATGATAATTCCTAAGTAGACAATTGCGGAAATAGCCCAAGTTGCCGTACTACGTTTCATATATATTGCCTCCTCTAAGCTTTTAGCTTAATACGTTGTAGTCTTAAAGCATTTAGAACAACAGAAACAGAACTAAACGCCATTGCTGCTCCAGCTAACCACGGAGCTAATAAACCGACTGCGGCTATAGGTACACCTAAGCTGTTATATGCAAGTGCCCAGAAAAGGTTTTGTTTAATATTCAAAATGGTCTTCTTACTCATGAAAATTGCGTCGGCAATACTGTTTAAATCGCCTCGAATTAGCGTAATATCTGCTGCTTCCATTGCTACATCTGTACCTGTACCAATTGCCATCCCAATATTAGCTGTTGCTAACGCAGGGGCATCATTGATACCATCTCCTACCATCGCAACAACTTTCCCAGCAGCTTGGAGTTTTTTTACTTCATCTGCTTTTCCTTCTGGTAAAACTTCTGCAATGACATGCTTAATACCAACTTGAGCTGCAATTGTTTTGGCTGTTTGAGTGTTATCTCCTGTAATCATTACTACATCTAAGCCTAATTTGTGTAAACGAGCAATAGCATCTTTTGATGTTTCTTTAATTGTATCGGCTACAGCTACTAGCCCCGCGTATTGACCATCGATAGCAACTAACATAGCTGTTTTACCTTGCTTCTCTAAATTCTCCATTTGCACTAATTCATCTTGCACTTGTATGTTGTGTTTCGCCATTAGTTTACGTGTACCAATTAATAATTGTTTACCATCCACTTTAGACTGAATACCGTAACCAGGAACTGCTTCAAATATTTCAGAAGAACCAAGTTCAATACCTTTTTCTTTAATACCTAAAACAATTGCTTCTGCAAGTGGGTGTTCAGAATTTTTCTCCGCTGTACCAACAAGCTTAAGGAAGTTTACCTCATCTACACCGTGTGCTAACAAAACATCTGTTAATGACGGTTTACCATTTGTAACAGTACCTGTTTTATCTAGGATAATTGTATCTAAACGGTGTGTTGTTTCAAGATGTTCGCCACCCTTAAACAATATCCCGAATTCTGCTGCGCGACCGGACCCAGCCATGATTGAAGTCGGTGTCGCTAAGCCAAGTGCACATGGACAAGCAATAACTAATACTGCGATGAATTTTTCAAGCGCTTCCGCAAAATCTCCCGGACTCACCATGAAGTACCACACAAGGAACGTAATAATAGCTATACCTACTACAATTGGAACGAAAATACCTGAAATCACATCAGCCAAACGTTGAATCGGTGCTTTTGAGCCTTGTGCCTCTTCAACTACTTTAATAATTTGCGCTAGAGCTGTATCTTTCCCAACGTTAGTTGCTTTAATTTTCAAGAAACCATTCTTGTTAATAGTTGAACCAATAACCGTATCGCCCACTGTTTTATCTACAGGAATACTCTCACCTGTTAACATTGCTTCATCAAGTGCTGATTGACCTTCCACAATTTCACCGTCAACAGGTACTTTCTCGCCCGGCTTGATGTAGACAATATCTCCTTTTAATACTTCTTCTATAGGAATGACCATTTCTTTGCCGTCACGGAAAACAGTAGCGTTTTTTGCTTGTAGCCCCATTAATTTCTTAATAGCTTCAGATGAACGACCTTTTGCTTTGGCTTCAAATAGCTTTCCTAAAATAATTAAGGTGATTAGAACCGCACTTGTTTCATAATATAGGTCCACCATATGAGCATTTGTGCCAATCGACTTGATACTTAAATACAAACTATAGAAATAAGCAGCTGATGTACCTAATGCCACAAGTACATCCATGCTTGCACTCTTATTTCTTAATGACTTATAAGCGCCAACATAAAATTGTTTACCAACAATAAATTGAACAGGTGTTGCTAGGGCGAATTGAACCCAAGGATTCATCAACATATCTGGCAACCAAATGAAGCTTGTAAATTCGAAGTGACTTACCATTGCCCATAACAAAGGGATAGACAAAATAAGCGAGAAAATAAATTTCCCTTGTTGTTTTTGAATTTCCCTTTGACGATGGTCGATATGGTCACCAGTTTTTTCATGTTTTTCTTCAAGAGAATAACCAAGTTTTTTTATCGCCTCTTGCATTTCGGAGATATTCACTTGTTCTGGGTTGTATTCCACGTGTACAGATTCTAACGCAAAGTTAACCGTTGCTAGTTCAACTCCATCAAATTTATTTAAGCGTTTTTCAACTTTATTTGCACAAGCTGCACAAGTCATCCCAGTAACATCGAAATCAACTTTTTCACTTACTACGTCATATCCTAACGCTTTTACTTTCTCCTTAAATTTCGAAGTATCGGTTTTTTCCGAATCATAGACAATATGTGTTTTTTCGAGTGCAAAATTTACATTCGCCTCTTCAACACCCTCCATTTTGGATATCCCTTTTTCAATCCTATTTGCACAGGCAGAACATGTCATACCTGTTATTTGTAGAGTCGCTTTCTTTTGACTCATCATTTCTCACTCCTTACTTTACTGCAATTATAAATGCTTTGGTTTTAAAAGAAATCGTGCTGAACCCAGCACGATTTCTTTTTGGCACTTTGTAGATTACACTACATCATAACCTTGATCTTCAATTTCAGCTTTAATTTCTTTTAAGCTGATCACATTTGGATCTAACAATACATCTACCTTTGCTGTATCAAGATGTACTTTTATAGATTCAACTCCGTTTAACTTACCTACATTTCCTTCAATTGAATTAACGCAATGTCCGCAAGACATACCTTGTACGTTTAAAGTAATTTGTTGCATAAATAGTTCCTCCTAATGTGTTTTCATTTTCTTTATAAAATTACTATACCCCAGTAGGGTAAAATAAAACTTTTATTTATCTAACTAAAAATACTACAAACTCTTTCACCTTGTTTGTACCATCTTATTTATACCTTTTCTGCTGTGCTAATAGCTACATGAAAAACTATTAATACTACTCAAATAATTAAAGTGTTTAATAACGGAGCTTCACTTTAAGTTTTTCTTATAATCATTTTTTTATCCATCTATATTGAGCGCTCGGCATTTTTTGACTAAATGTCTTAATTACTATAAGCCTCTATAAATCGCTCAATTCTTTTTAACTCTCCTTCCAAAGATTTGTTGAAGTTAAATTACTTCTCACAAACAATTTACCATACCCCTGTAAGGTATGTCAATGATAAGGTAAAAAGTCAGCATACATAGCTGACTATCACACATTAGGACTTTGCAAATTGCTTAAAAACGTCCATCAATTCTTTAATCGCTTCTTCTCCTTCACCATTCTTAATCGCATCCGATACGCAGTGGCTAGTATGCTTTTCTAATAAATTCATGTTCACTTTCTTCAATGCTGCATTAATAGCGGATACTTGAATTAAGATGTCTACACAGTAACGATCGTTTTCAACCATATTTTGAATACCACGAACTTGTCCTTCAATTCGTTTTAGTCGATTTAAAATATCATCTTTTTCCTTTGTTGATCGATGTGTAATTTTCACTTCTTCTGACGGGTTTGACATATTGTCACCTTCTTTTCTTAAGAGGGTATTATTAATGATGAGTTTAATTTGATTGTACCATAATTATTTTCTTGCCTCTTGTTTACAAAGTGGTAGGAAATATATTTAGGTCTATCTACTGAAGAAAATACGCTTAACAGGTTTCTAACCTTACAACACTACACTGTAAATCAAACTTAACATTCGTATCTGTAACGAGTTAGCTCTGCTTCAAATAACTGATTATTAAATTAGGCTTTTTCCAAACTACTATATACATTTCAGTTTATTTTTTTGGAACGTAATCTGTATGATTTTTCAATATGTAATAGATTAAGAATTCATTTTAGAATACCTATCCCCTTATAAATGTCTTCTTAAGTATGTAAATAAAAAAGCAAATCATCTAAATTAGATGGTTTGCTTTAGCTAAAATTTAGTCATTAATCGTTGCAATGAAATCAGTTAGCCTTGTAAAATCTGTTAAGTTTTCATTACATGCCGTGCTATCTACGCAAATATAGTTTCCTCGTTTTACATATGTGCCTACCGCTTTACCCTTTTTAGAACTCATGAACATGCCGACTGATTGATGCTGGTTACAAATAGTACATATTCCCTTTTTACTAGATTGACTAAAGATGCCTCGGATACTTTTAATGTTGTTATCATTTCTATAAACGATATATTTACGGTTAGTTCCTGAATCGAACCAACTTAAATAAGAAATTTCAGTCCAATCTATATTTTTCAAATCTGGAACTTTTAATTTTTTATCTTTTGGGAAGAGCTTTTTAAGTTCTTTTTCAGTTAACTTTTCAAATGGGGTTACATAAACTTTTATCTTTTCAATAAAATTTTCAAGCTGTTCCTTCGTTTGAATAGTTATGATTTGCTTCACAATGCTACTTCTCACTTCATCTAATCCAATGAGTTTTTCATTAATACTCTCCATTACTAACGCCTGTATCGCCTGAAGGACATGCTTATCATTGGTGTTCGCATAAGCATTAGCTATTTTCTTAGCTTGCTTCTTGACGAACTGGTATTGTTCTACATTCATAAAGGGTTCCATTCGTATCACTCCTTTGTATTCAACTTACTACATATATTTTAGGTTTACAATTGGGGATTATTTTTATAATTAAACTCTACATAAAAATAGCTGCTAATTATCATAGCAGCTATTACGACTTATTTTGTATAAATAATTTTTTTTATTGTTTCCACAGATAAATTATATTCCTCAGCTAAGTATGTTAAAGATGATCCACTTCGGAATGCATCTCGTATCTGGGCATTGCGTATAGATAACCGTTTACGCTCACCAGAATGAACTCCCCACTTGACCCTGTTTTTTTCCGGCTTGGGGATATAGAGTAAATCTCCTTGTACATACTGTTGAAGTTCAGCTAACAGTTTTTGCGGAATAATATCCTGTGCATTCACATATCTCATTGGAACTCGCTCCTCCACTATCATAATTGAAGTTTAGGGCAAAGCATTTCAATGAATAATATGACATGCAACGGCGATGATACTTTAATCACCCCATGCAAAGAATCGCCAAATTATTATTAAAAGGCTTTGCATGAGTTCTTGTAGTAGCTGGTAAATACTTTTCATATCCCACCCTAATCACATCCTTTTATAAATTGGACGATACGATAAATTAATATCGATTCACACAATATTTTACACTGTTAAGGGCTCGTTTTGCAATTTCTTGTTTGTATGATTTAACTGATTACTTCACCTGTGAAATTCTCTAAGATGATAAAATGTTTAATTAACTTGAGTTATAATTATTTCCCGGGAAATATTATACGAAACTATGAGCGTTATATTAAATCGTTTCGTAACATCTCTTCTATAGGTGTATAAAAACGAAAAAAGCACCTTCAGCTTAACTTTCTGAGGATGCTTTTCGCATATATATATTACTTCATTTTCTATCCTTAGTATCGATCACGAATGTTGTAATGATGAATAAGCCAAAGCTTACTAATAAAATTGTTCCACCTACGATATAAAAGACTAATGCGAATGTTTCGTTCACGTTAAATGGTTTTAGTGCGTTTAACCACATACCCACGGTTAAGCCAATAGAACCAATAATGGCAGTCCAACCATGAGCTGCTACTAATTTTGCTGATTTCACTCTATACACGCGATAGAACATACCCCATGAGAACACTGATAACCAACCTACTAATAAAATATGAACATGAATCGGGCGGAATTGATAACTACCAGACCCCGCCATATGCGAACCTAATCCGGCTCCAATCAAACCAAAAATTGCTGCTAAACGAATTAAGCGTAAACTCCATTTTGCCTCCATAATGTCATTCCCCCATAGAATTTATTATTACTATGGTAGTAACATTACTTTGCCAATATGAACACCACATGAACAAATCGTTACAAATGAGGTATATGATTTTAAAAGTGGTGCTTTTATTCAATACGCATTACCCTAATATCGTCTTTAGACAGCTTTATAACCTTTTTGATAATGATATGTCTAGTTTTCTTTTACTCGGGCTGTTTCAGCTCTAAAAAGCGTTTAAACAGATGTGTTATATACTTAATCGTTATAGTTAAGTTAATCTACTCTTCTTCCATTTATGCAAATATAGAAATTAAAATAATTAATAATATCGGACCTAAAATACAAGTAATGGCAGTAGGCCTAGCCATATTTATCGTCCAACCAACACCAAATCGCTTCTCTACAAAGATCGATGGATCATTGCGGTTAAAATATAATAGACCACCAATCCAGTACTGGTCCTCGTCTACATCTGTAATACCAGAAGCCGAATAATTAGTATTTTTAGCTTCACCTAAACTACTCAATTTCACTGCAAAAGCAATTACTCCAATAATTGTGATAAAAATGAAACTAATGAACATGATAAGCATCACACTCTCACTTACTAGATTGCTATGAATTGTTGTCAATTGTAAGAAACTCAAGAGAATTGTTATTAACATGGTCATTAAAAACATTAACCAACTTGAATACTTTCTCATCGCCAGTTGCTGACGAATGGATTGCTGCGTTCTAGTCGCGCTAATTTTAATGCCTGAACGACGTGTTAACTCAATAATACCTGCAAACATAATCTGCATCACTAATAAAATGAGTGGTAATGCAATTACTGAAAATCTATTTTTATCTGTAAAGGCATCCGGCTGACCGTTAGGCCCCCAATGCGTTGCAATTTTTTCAGGGAGTAGTGGATATTGCATATAAGTGTAAATAATCAGGCCACCTACTACAAAGATTGGTAGTAAAAAATAGAATATCGGCAACATTTCATCACGTGCCCGTACAGACCAATCTGTTACCTTTACTTGTTTCAGGTCAAATCCCCATTCCTCCACTTTTTTCAACTTCGAAATTTTATTATGCAATATAAAATACATCACCATACTTATACCAATCAATATAAATTGTAGGGTCATTCCCACAATAATGGCTAACTCATCATTCACGCTACTATTTATTTCCCACAAAACATAACCCGCTACTAAAATGATCAGGATGCCTAAAAGCGTTAAAGTATATATCTTTTTAGATGCCTTCACAATAGGGTGATAAACTTGCTGATCTGGTACGGTTACACCAAAAACAATCGTCTCTTTAATCCAATATGGTAAAAATACTTGTAGTAAACCAATCGAAGCAAACATAAATAATGAAAAAATATATCCATCCATTTCCTTTAGGCCCCTTTATGACAAGTTTTTTATTAGTTTTTGCACAAGTTGTTGTAAATCTTGTGCCCCTAATCCAACGACCAATCCCTCTGCAACCACAGGTCGTAACATTCTCTCAACTTGTTGTATTTGCGTATTTGTCACACCTAAATCATTTGGCCCTGTAACAACTGCACCAGACTTTGGGATAATGTGTATCATCCCCTTTTTTTCTAATTCATGATAGCTCTTATTAACCGTATGCATATTTACTCCTAAATCAGCCGCCAAAGCTCTAACTGATGGTAAGGACTCTCCAGACTTCAGCTGTCCACTGGCAATACCTTCAATAATTTGCTGCGTTAGTTGCGTATATATTGGCACATCTGATTGTGGTTCAATTTGCAGAAACATACGTATCACTCCATTCTGTTCTACATTTATTATAACAAACCAAATTAACACCTACAATTTAATCCATGTAAAAATTTCATTTGTTGATTTATCCGCCGCTAACTTATCAAAATTTTTATCAAATGGGTTCATATAGCCATGACTCTTATTCACTAGGTGAGTATAAACTTGATTTTTTTGTTGCAATTGCACAAGAATTATTTGAGGGTTGAAAGATATTTCCTTTTCAGCAAAATAAACCACAGTAGGAACTTTAGGTCTAATATGTAAGTATTGGCGGATACGCGATCCATAAAAAACGAAAACAGCTGATACTGACTTTTCACTACATAACCATGCCAGCGTTGCATCGATACTGAATCCAACAATATAAATATCCTCATATATTGTTTTTGTTCATTTATAATTTGCTCAACTATTAACTGAGCCTTTTCAAACCCTACTTCTATCATAAAGTATGCATATGCTTCTTCTTCCTCTGAATAACAAAAGGGTTCTCTATCTAATAAATTAGGAACAATTACATCAAATCCTGCATTATTAAAAATAGTTTTATAATACTCCATATGATTATTAACACCATAAATTTCATGGAGTAAAATAACTAACGTTTTTTTTATTGTCATAAAAATCCACCAATCTTTTTGAATATATTAGATCAAAACTCATTTCTAATTAAAATATGGAAATAGTTAATCTTATTCCTATACGACCGCTTAGAGACCTTATTTTTAACAATAAAAAAAGCACAACTGATTAAATCAGCTGTGCTTTAGTGTGCCTAGCAACGTCCTACTCTCACAGGGGGAAACCCCCAACTACCATCGGCGCTAAAGAGCTTAACTTCCGTGTTCGGCATGGGAACGGGTGTGACCTCTTTGCCATCATCACTAGACTATATTAGAGAACTTGTTCTCTCAAAACTGGATAAATTACATTGAAGTTTGTTAAGTAAAATTTGGTTAAGTCCTCGATCTATTAGTATTCGTCAGCTCCGTATGTCGCCA
>NZ_JBNNUK010000005.1:0-187420 GCF_050279675.1 Viridibacillus sp. NPDC093762
AAGGAAAAATTAAAAGACCTAAGCCCGGTGGAATACCGAACTCAGGTCTTAGAAGCTGCTTAAATAAATATGTCTAACTTTCTTGGGTCAGTTCACAAATATAAACCTGTTTTTTTTATTGAAATCAATAAGTAATTTACTATTCCATTGACTATTGGACTAATGTTGCTTTAAGAGTAAAAAATCAGAGTCGATTCTTCATGTAAAAGGAAGTTGATTTTTTTATATGGTAAAATACAGTGATTGCAGTACTGAAGGTAGAGGGATATTGAATGCACATAGTCTGTAAAAACATCTCAATCATTATATAAATCTTTGCAATTTTGCCGCTAGCAAAAGACATAGAGTATGAACAAGTGACTGATAGCGAGTATATAGATCACATAAAATACATGGCATATTTTTTTATGCAAAACAAAATAAGTGATTTAATAAGTATCATCAGGAATTGCTACAATATTTACCTTTTTAAAATGTTAATTGTTAAATAAAATTTTGAAATAGACAGGGGGGAGAAAATTGACTGAAAAAAATTGCCCTTTATGTGGTGAGGAAAACAAATGCATGGCTGGAATAGAAGGTCAAAATGCGTGCTGGTGTTATATAGAGAAATTTCCTAAAGGAATTTTTGATTTAGTTCCTCAAGAGAGCAAGGGAAAGCAATGTATTTGCAAAAACTGTTTAGATACATATAGAGAAGAAGAAGGTAAGACAAAGTAAGAATTCAACTTATAAAATCTATAAGCGTAATATAAATATAGATGGAGGAATCGATTTGAATAAACCGACTGAGAATAAAAACAACATACGAATCGTGTTTTTATTAGCTATGTTGTTTATTAGTGTTTTGATTTATCCCATTGATAAAAGTTATGCTTGTTCATGTGCTCAGCCAGATCCGCCAAAAGAAGCTTTAAAAAGTAGTTCGGCAGTTTTCTCTGGTAAAGTTATTGAAATTGTTGATATTAACAAAAATAACGAAATACAATCTTCTGCAGATCCAATTGCTATTCTATTGGAAGTAGATAAATCATGGAAAGGAATCGACAAAACACAAGTCATTGTTTTCACAGAAAGAAGTTCGGCTAGTTGTGGCTATGGATTCTCTTTAAATGAAAAATATTTGGTATATGCATATAAGGACGGTGGAGAATTAAGAGTTAACGCTTGTTCAAGAACTGCGCCTTTGTCGGGAGCTAAAGAGGATATTCAAGCTTTAGGGAAAGGTGAGACACCGGCTGAACAAGTAACTTTAGACATAGAAAGCATTATGGGGCAAGAAAAGTCACCTTCTGAAAGCGCACAAAATAATACACAAATATATATTGTATTAATAATGTTAATACTTTTACTGACTGTTATAATCATTAAAAGTCGTAGGAAAAAATAACTAAAAATTTGATACAAAAATAGGTGCTTTGAATGCAAAAGAAAAGTCGATTCCTTCACTTTATAGGAATTCGACTTTTTATTTTTTATATGCTATTCAAAATAATTATTTCTAGAAATAAAAGTGACCATATTATAAATTTATAAGTTTTTCTAGATAACTTTTTTAATTATAAGGCATACATGAGCAATGATAATAAATCTGGTAACTTCTTATAATTTCCTTTATCAGGTAAAATGAAATCTATATCAATAAAAAGAAAGTAGGGAAGTTAGATGAAACGAAGTTCTATTGAGCAATCTTCAAATCACTATGATGAACAGCTTTTCTCGATTGATGAACAAATCTGTACATTATTAAAGCAACGCAAGGAAATTTCAATTGACCGTTCAGGTTTTCCACCTGATGAAGTGCTCTCAAAATGGGCAACAAAATTTGATTTGTATGAAGAATATTTAAGTTCGTTATTTGGAACAGTTAGCATGCATGACTATTTTAAACCTCGAGTTGAACCTAGTGGGTTTAGAAAGCATTTACCAGTTTTGAAATCAGTTGAAATTAATGAAAAAATTTATACTGTAACGTTTATAAGACAGTTTGAAAATGCCAGTGTTGTCCATCTTAATATCGATTGGAATGAAACAAATGAAACACTAATCGATCGTCACTTCAATCATAATCATTTTACTTTGTCTATTGGACAAGCTTATGATTGTCGAAATGACGGAGCATCAGGATCGACTGGGAACTTCGTGCATACATTCACTGTTTCTCCACCATTACCTGACGATATTTCGGAGATGACTTTAGTGTTTAAAGAATACAGCGATGTCTTTAATGATAAAGCAACAGGGCTGGAGATTGTTATACATTTGGAGTAGTGCAAATGTATAGAGAAAATAATGTTGTTTAATTCGATTGTAAATCCTTAATTTTCGCTTTCGATAGTTGATATAAGAAAGAGTTGCCTCAAATTTGAGCAAGATCAACAATTTTTCGGATAACCGTTTCAACTTCAGTGGAGTCTTTAATGATAAATAAATGGTCTGCCTCACCTTCAATCGGTGCCACTACATCATTTTGATTCGTTTCATTGTGCTGTCGAGTAAGCACTTCAGCAAAAGTTGATGCGGTTCTTAGTATAGAAGTATCACGTTGACTTTTCTCAACACGATCTCTAAGAACATATTCAGGAATTTCAAAACTTACAAGAATACTCGTAAATCCTTTGCTATGGAATTGTTCGAGTAGCTTTAAGCGTCCTTTTAGATTGCGATTTGAGTTGCATAAAATAAGATGGCAATGCGTTTCAGTAACAGCAAAATTAACAATGGTTTGTGTCAGAGCGTATTTAATTGTATTCTTTCCTTGTTTCGGTAATAGTGTTTGGTAATTCATTTGAAGGAATTCAGCATGCTTATCTTGATCAATGACAACAGAATTAAACATCTGATTTTCTAAAGCTTTTGCAAATGTAGTTTTACCGCTATGGGTTTTACCAACAGTCATAATTACTAATCTATTCATAAACATAACTCCAATCTTAAAAAATCAAGGTAATCTGCTTTTTCTTGAATATCGATATATTAATTGTACAGTAAAAAATGTAAAATATATAACAAATATTGGATTTAATATAATTTCTAAAATAAAGAAAAGGTGGAATAACTAGATGATGAATGAAAGATTTCCGATAGGAGAATTCGTTTGTACAGAACACATTTCAACAGAAGAAATCAAGGCTTGGGTAAATGAAATTCGTACGTTGCCAATGAGATTAATGGAAGTAGTCCATCATGTAAGTGACGAAGAACTAGAGTATACATATCGAGAAGGTAGTTGGACCATTCGACAAATTGTCCATCACATTGCAGATAGTCATATGAATGCTTATATTCGTTTTAAATTAGCATTAACAGAAGAAAATCCAATAATTAAACCGTATGCTGAAGAGAAATGGGCGGAGTTGCCTGATTCAAAATTATCCATCGTCACTTCTTTGAAAATCATTGAATCCTTACATGAGCGTTGGGTTTATTTACTTGAAAATTTAACTGATGAACAACTAAAAAGAACATTAATCCATCCTGATTCTGGTATTGTATCGGTCAAGAAAAACATTGGTATTTATGCGTGGCATGGTAATCATCACTTAGCTCATATTAAAAATGCTTTAAAGGAATAAAAAATTAGATTTACCTGAAAGATAAAAAATCCACTTTGAACAATCTTGTTTTCATAATGGATTCTTTTTGTTTTCAGTTAAATATTGAGCAGCTGTTTCTTTATTTTCAAACTTTACTTCAAACCTACATGGGGGTTGAAAGGTGGGTCGGTACATCATATTACATATGCTATTCAATTTCTCCAGTATTCTTTACTAGGCATTCACCTATATCTCTTCTTTCGCATACCTTACATCTATAGAAAAACTTCCAGTTAGAGAGGAGATTTTTTTAAGGTGAGCGGAAAAGCGTTACATTATTTTTTTGGAGGAAATACGGCAAGAGGTTTCTTTAGCCTATATGATTCTAATTTTGAGGGATTGGAGAAGGTCTTCATATTAAAAGGAGGTCCAGGGACTGGGAAATCAACTTTAATGAAGAATATTGCGAATGACTGGCAAGAAAATGGGTATGATGTAGAATTCATCCATTGTGCTTCCGATTCAGATTCTATTGATGGTGTTGTTTTTCCTGCATTAAAAATAGGAATAGTTGATGGGACGGAGCCACATGTCATAGAACCTAAGGCACCTGGTGCTATTGAGGAGTATGTAAATCTAGGGAATGCGTGGAATTCACAACAACTTAGCACTAAAAAGGATGAAATTATTCAATTAATGAAGGAAAAAGAAGAGGCGTATGCGCAAGCTTATCATACTTATGCAGAAGCGTTAGCCGTTCATGATGAATGGGAAGCAATCTATATTGCCAATATGGATTTTGAAAAGTTAAATGTGTTGACTGAGGAAATAAAGACAACATTTTTTGGGGAAATTCATTTAAATAAGGAAGCAGATGTCCGACATCGCTTTTTAGGAGCAGCTACGCCAATAGGTGCTGTAGACTATGTGCCAAATCTAACTGAGAACATTCGTAAGCGTTATTTTTTAAAGGGTAGACCTGGTTCAGGAAAATCAACTCTTCTGAAGAAATTAGCTTCTATAGCTGAAGAAAGAGGCATAGATGTAGAAATCTATCACTGTGGGTTCGATCCAAATAGTTTGGATATGGTCATCCTCAGAGAAATTGGAATCGCGATTTTTGACAGTACTGCACCTCATGAATATTTTCCATCTCGTGAAGGCGACGAAATAATTGATTTATATAATGTTGCCGTTTTCCCAAGAACGGATGAGATTTATGAAGAGCAAATTTTGGAGATTTCCAAACGATATCGAAATAAAATGAACGAGGGAACAGCAAGTTTAGCTGAAGCAAAAAAATCACATGATAAGTTAGAAGTAATTTATCGCGAAGCAGTTGATTTCTCTATTGTTGAAGGTATACAAAAAGAAATTGAAAATACGATAGTTGAGCTAGTAAAAGGTTCAACTGTGGATGAGTTTAGGTAAAGTATTTTATGATAGATATGAACTATTAGCGCATATCTTAATCGTGGGCATCAGTTAGGTATGTATCTTTATTAATAGTGTTAGAGTTTTTAATTTTAAAAAATATATAAGATTAAGTTACTGGAGAAATTCAGTAACTTTTTTAGTATGCTATTCAAATTTATAAGAGTGTATGTTGTTAAACCATTGAGAACTGGAACATCATACTTTTAAGCGTACAACATCTTACATAATTTGATTAAATAAAAAAAGGGGGACCATCACTTTAAAGATTGAATTGTAAGCAACAACCCTTAGGAAAAAAGTCTCCCTATTAATCACATTTTAACAAATCCAAGAATTTGTAACGAAGAATATAGATAGCATTTCAGTTGTATAAGACTGTATTATTTATCAATCGTCTCAGTAAATGATTTTCTCTGTGATTTTAACTTTTTAATTTTTACGTTAATATTTTGAATGGAATTCTCATTTAGCTCCACTTTTCCATCTTTTTCGAATTTTTTCCACGCTTTGAAGTTATTACGGTATAAGTACTCAGATAAGCGATAAATATCAGTATTATGATCTAATGCTTCTTTGTATGTGCCTTTTATTTCTTTTTTTACTTCATTTATTACCCCTTTTCGAATTTCCTCAGACGATACGTCTCCATGAAATTCACTAATAGTGACATTCATTTTTAAATCAATATCAAATTTTACATCACTTTTTCTAACAACTGGTTTTACTTTCACTTTTAATTTATCAACAACAACCGTAAATTCTACTGATTCATTAGAATCAATCTTGACTGTAACTTCCCCACGTTTTGTATCTTTCGTCATCCATTGTAATCCACGTATTTTGTCCGCGGGCAAGTACCCTTTAAACTTTTTTGGAGAGAGTAGTCCAACTCCTGATAACTCAGTGGTTTTTGCTTTTCCTTGTTCAGTCGCCCATTGTTTGTTTACAGATATAAATGGAATCGCAATTTCATGATTAGGTTCATTTAGTCCAATTATTAACTCGCGGAAATTGATGGGTTTTATAAATGATTCTTGTTCATATGAATTTTCCGGGTCTCCCAACTTTGACAATATAAGTGCTTTATTGATGATGGGTGTTGCTAACAGTAAATCCTTAATAGAATCATTAGTACCATACATCCAGATTTGATATCTGGTTTCTCTATAACGAAGGAAATTATCGATAACAGGATTTGCTCTTCCATCTTTTAACACTTCCTCCGAGAAAATGATAAACGAAAAGAATCCCCAAAAAACTTTTTGATCGATGGAATGATATAACTTGAAAATTGCTTCATCAATTGTTTTACCTTTAGCATTACCTACTTCTGATTGTACGGGGTTGGTAGTAGGTTGTTCCGTTTTTGCTGTATTGGTAAAATCAATAATTTGGGCATAAACTACGTATTCCCCATCTTTGTAATCCACGCCCACACCATGAATATAAAGCATCCTTTCAGGTTCATCTACATCCCAACAACCTGAAAGCAAGGTTGACAATATTAGTGCAATAATCAATATTCTCTTATTCATTTTCATCCTCTTTTTTCCGTGTTTTATCTAGAGGATCTAACATATTTGGACGCTCTTTATAGTCTTTTGGAGGAAGTCTAAATATTGTTTTTTTAAAGGTTGACCAACTTAAATCTGCAGAAATATTCATGTATGGAACTCCGAACGTTCGAATATTTGATAGGTAAAAAAGTGTAAAGTAAAGAGACATAAAGAAGCCGAATAATCCTAAAAAAGCTGTAGCTAAAATAAAACAAATACGTAACACACTTACTGCAGTAACAAGTGATTGATTGATTAGCGTAAATGTTGCAATGGTTGAAATCGCTATAATGACAATCATCGCAGGACTTGTAACCCCAGCTCGAATAGCTGCATCCCCAATAATTAATCCTCCAACAACACTAATCGTTCCTCCAATCGCAGCAGGAAGACGTAAACCGGCTTCTCTGAATAACTCAAACATAAGAAGCATAAGGAGCATTTCAACTGCAGAAGGAAGTGGAAGTCCTGTATTCAATTGTACAATGGTCGCTAGTAATTGCAGTGGTAATTGATCTTGATGAAAAGTAGTTAAAGCGAGCCAAAATGCAGGCAGGAGCAAACCGATTAATATACTAAACACCCGTAGTACCCGCTCAATTGAACTGAAAATGATCGTATTTTCATTGTCCTCACCAGATTTTAAGAGTAAAAATAAATTCACTGGTGTGATGACTGCATAGGCTACTCCGTCAACCATAATAATAAAACGCCCCCTTACTAAGGACTGAATCACATGATCTGGTCTTCCTGTATAATCAGTACGTGGAAAGAGCATCCCGCTTTTAATAATGTGCTCCATTAATATGTCTCCGCTAAAAACAATATCTGTATCGACTGTATTAAGCTCTTTTTTGATTTCACTCAATATTTCTTTATTGGCAATATCATCAAAATAAAGAATGGCCACAGAAGTTTTTGAACGTTCTCCCAGTTCTAATTTTTCGACGCATAATGAATTTGTAGGCAATCGCTTTCTTATTAAGGCAATATTAACTGAAATATCTTCGATGAAGTTATCTCTAGGGCCTTTAATAACCATTTCCATTCGAGTTTCTTCCGGATTTCGATTGGGCATTTTAGCAATATTACTTGAATATAGAAGCAATTCATCTTCAAAAAAAAGAAGTAAGTGTCCAGAAAATACAAGTGAAATTGCATCTTCTTTATCTTCAACTTTTATTAAATCAGGAAGTATTAATTCGGTTTTCACGGTTTCTTCCAAATTTTGATCTACATTAGTAGATAGAAATTGTTGAACTCTTTGGACAATAACTTCATTTAACATCTGTAGATTTATCATTGCATCACAAGTAATAAAGTGTACATTATGTTGATTGAATGTATACGATTGAAAATGAACATCCGCAGACTTTTGAAATAACTGCCTCAAGGTATTTAGAGCTATTGGCTCTTTAGCCGATGTCATCATCCTTCACTACTTTCTAGAAAATTATTTTATTTGGGCCTTTTTATCTGCTCTTCCTGAAAAAAAAGCTATAATTCCAAGGAAAAGGGATAGTATTAAAAAAAAGAGAAAAGTAACGGTCAATAAATAATGCCCCTTAATTTTAAGAAACATACTGTCGCTCATTAGGAATAATGATAAAGAAATAAAGAAGAAAGCAGGAGATAGCGTTAACCAAATACGCTTTTTCTTCCCGTTCATATTGAAAATATCTACAACGACGTATAGTAATAAGCCAACTCTTATAAATGCACCCGTAAGCCATTGATAAATTGAAAGAAAATCAAGATGTTCAATAAAACGACCTATTGAAATGAGTCCCCACTCTTCATAAGCAGGATACGTTTGTTTGGTAGCTTCAGTTGGTCCAAATTCAATGATTGCTCCAACGAGTGGCCCTAAAGTTAGTCCCATTAAAATAAAAAGCATAATCGTGAAATGGTACCAAAGAATTTTGCCTTTAATTTGATGTTGAAGAAATAAAAACAGTACGAGCTCTATAAACCCGGAAGCTGGATATACCATTCCTTTGAAAACTGGTTGTAAGCCGTGTTCAAAAAAAGGACGCAATAATTCGGGTTCTTTAACTTGAATGTTCGTAAATGCTACAAAAAAGCCAAAAATAATTACTCCTAAAAGTACCATTACATTTATCATCGCAATGCTCTGTAAGTTAGATGTGACAAGTAGGATACAAAGAATTGTATAAATGATCAACATAATTAACATAGGTGTTTTAGGTAAAAAGGTAGTTGTAATCCATTGCAAAGTTTCTCTCATCGTAAAAGCAGCCATAATCATGAGATAAATGGCTATAATATATAGCACAATAGAAGAGACAACTGTGCCTAACTTACTTTTTAACCAATCTTTAATCGGTTCTTGTTTTGATTTTTTATGAATATAAACTAAAAGAAACAGCCAAGGAAAAAGTGCGACTGTCGCTAATAGGATAGAAGCCCATCCATCCCTCTCAGCAACTTTTAATAACGACGGAATAATAGTTACATGATTTTTTAAACCGATTACTGTCATCGACAAGAAAATGACGTGTAAAATACTAATTGTACCGATGTTTTTCACATTACACCCTCTAACATCTATTGGTATCTCTTAGTTTTACCAATAATGGGGAAGTTTATAAGGAATATAGTGCAAAAAAATTAAAACCACTTGAATAATTAATTAGATTCAAGTGGTTCTAGCTATTTACAAATTTTTATCAGGAGCTTAAAGGCTCTTCGAGAGAGTACAATAATTTCTCTATTTTATTTTCGCTGGCTTGAACCCATCTACTTTTATCTTCAATATGACCGTCTTTATCCAAAGGCTTTTGAAATTGACTAACCCCAGCGACAGCCGTTAATGCATTTTCATTACGGTCTAAACCGATATTCACAACATGTTTTATGACATAAGGGGAACCAAATGCTATTAAAGCTTCGTAGTGATCTAATTCTCCCTCTAAAACTATAAAGGGAAGTCTTAAATATATCGTCTCTCCAGCTTCTCTCCATAAAATGCTGTCAAATTGCCCTTGATCATACTCGAAATTAGAGGAAAATTTACAACCATATTCCTCGAAAATTTCTCGAATATATCCAAAATGAGTTTTTCTACCTTCAATAGGGGATTGTAGTCTAATAATTATTATTCACTCCAGTTAAAATAGATTATTACTATTCTATACAAAATGAAGAGTCTCATACAAAAAAGTAACAAGAGTTAAAAAAAATAAGTGTCCAGTTGAAAGAGAAAACTTGAGATATAAACGAAAAAACATGAGATCAAAAATTTTAGATATGTGCATTTTATCTTCTATTCACATGTTAATAATCTTTAAAGAGTTTATTTTTAAATAAATAATCATAGGTATTTCTTTTTGGGACAACATAAGTAAGAAAAAATCTCAAGAGGTGATGATCATGATTATTGAAAGGTCGTCTAGGTGGGAAGAAGACTTCATAAATAAGCTAGAGAGTAATGGTGAATGGGATAGTTGGAAACTTTACAATATGAATTATGACGTAGTGAAAACAAACCTTATTACTGAATTTTCTGGTCTCCAATCTCCTAAATACTTACCGAACCTAACACCCCTTACTCATCAATTAGAAGCAGCTGAAACAGTCATCGAAAGGATGAATGGAAAAGCGATTCTTGCAGACGAAGTTGGTCTTGGTAAAACGATAGAAGCAGGTCTCATACTGAAAGAATATCTAATAAGAGGTCTTGTAAAAAAAGCATTAATATTAGCTCCAGCTTCTCTTATTAATCAATGGGTAGAAGAATTAAATTATAAATTTTATATTCCGGTAATTGCATATAAAAAAAATGTTCAGTTAGATCAATACGATATAGTAGTCATGAGTATGGATACGGCAAAAAAGAGTCCTCATAAAGAGGCAATATACACTCAAGATTATGACATGATTATTATTGATGAGGCACACAAATTAAAAAATCATAAAACAAAAATCTATGAGTTTGTCCAAAGTTTAAAGAAAAAGTTTTGTTTATTATTAACTGCTACACCAATTCAAAACGATGTATTTGAATTGTTTTATCTCATTTCTTTATTAAAACCTGGGCATCTAGGTAATTACGAAATGTTTCAGTCCTCTTTTTCAGCAAGTAAACATAATTTAGAGCACGATGAGTATTTAAGAGAATTAGTTAATCAAGTGATGGTTAGAAATAGAAGACAGGATACAGGGATTGAATGGACAAATCGACAAGTGCAGATTATCCCGATTCAATTTACAGATGAAGAAAGAGAAGTTTACAATTTGATTTTGAATTTAAAAGATGTTTCGTCTGCGTTTTCTGGCGCATTTTCAATGATTACTTTACAAAAGGAAATGTGTAGTAGCAAGGAAGCTACTTACTTAACCTTAAATAATATGCGTCAAAATTGCGGTGACCAAGAAGAGGAAGATTACGTTGAAGGGGTCATTCAAAAACTAATGGCATTGGAAGTGAACACGAAAGCGGAGAAAACGTATGAGATTATTTCCAAGACAACTGACAAGGTCATTATTTTTACTGAATATCGAGCAAGTCAAGCTTATTTGCAGTGGTATTTGAATTCAAAAGGTATTACAAGCGTTCTTTTCAATGGGAAATTCAAAAAAAATAAACGTGATTACATGAAGCACTTATTCAAGGAACATGCACAAGTCCTGATTGCCACGGAAGCAGGAGGGGAAGGTATAAACCTGCAATTCTGTCATCATGTCATAAATTATGATTTACCTTGGAACCCGATGAAGTTAGAGCAACGAATTGGCCGTGTCCATCGTTTAGGACAAGAACATGACGTTCAAATTTATAATCTAGTGACAGATAACACCATTGAAAAAGACATTCTGGACATGCTCTACGTTAAAATTGACGTCTTTGAAAAAGTAGTCGGAGAATTAGATGACATTTTATCAGCTTTAAAAAAGTCCATATAAAACAAAAGAACGGTGGTAAATGTTTTTCGCCCGGAAAAGAAGCGCCAGGAGAATTCAGAGGAGGGTTTACATGTTTCCACAACAAGTTCATGGTTACTTGCGAAGTTTTTTTCTAGAGAACGATTGTCATGTTGTAAATGAAAGTGACCATTACATTACTGTGCAATTAACGATTGATATGGATAAACGAATTATGAACCGTCCTTTTTATTGGAGATATTTAGAAAGTACGAACGGTGTACCATGTCCGGCTCAATTAACATTAATTACAGATCAAACGAAGCTTGACGGCAATATTAAAGGAGAAGTTGTACATTTCGGTTCTCCTCGGCTCAATCAATTGTTTCAAGCAACCAAAGAGTTAGGGGCAATTGTACAAATGTTTGAGAATGTAAATAATCTTGAGACAAAGACCATTTTAACTCCATGGCTTGCTGTAAATTATAAAGTGTCATATTACAGTGATCAAACAAAAGAAATGCTGTATTCTTTTGGAATCAATTTAATGACTGGCCAACTTTTAGATGGCTTTCAAGAATCATTAAATGAAGTAGATTTAATACCAGCCATGCCAGAAAATGCATTTGAGCTGCCTTATATTATAAAACCGATTCGCGCTTTAGAACGATTAAATGTGGCAATAGAAAAAATCGTTCAACAAGATGACCATACTTGGGCTGAAGAAGCGAACAAAAGATGGCAAAAGGCACAGCAAGTATTAGAGTACTTTTATGATGGGGTTGAAGATAAGCCGGAAAGTTACGAAATGGAGAAGCAAGCACTAGAAGAACAATACGACCCTAGAATTAAAATAGAAATTATTAATGGTGGATTATTTTATTTGAGATAGTGAGTGCTGATGATATTTTGCAGAAAGCTCAGGGATGATATAAAAAATAATTTGATTATTAAACTGCGCCTATTATAAAGGAAAGTACATTACTAAGTAACTGTAGTAATGTACTTTTTTTGTGAAGAGAGTAGGAGTGGAATTGGAAGAAAAGTTAACACATTTTATTGGGCTCTAAATAACTACTCGAATGTTCGATTCTTTCGTTGCTCCCAATTATACAAAAGAGTAGAGAAAAGGTTTGCTCCCAAAAACAATAAATTTCCTTGTGCATTAAAATGTAACTCTTGGGTTTCGAAACTCATCTTCTCATAATATTCTTCTTTCGTTAAACCTAATTCCTTTATTTTTTGATCAGTCTCTTTTAAATGTGTAATGTACTTATATTGCATAGGCATTAAAATTAACGATAATAAAATATAAGCAGCAACAATCCATAATGTTATATTTAAACCCACCACAAAAATCCCCCTTTCTTAAATGTTTCTTCTAAACCGAAAAATTGGAAAAGGTCTGTTTTTATCCACTTAAAAATATATATACGCATTCATGCTATTTCTGATGCACTTCATTTCTAACTATTTGCTTTTTAGTTGAACTGTTATATTCTCTAAAATATATCTTGCATTATTAAGTCCGAGGACACTGGTTTCTTTCCTATTTCTCTAGCCCAAACTGATAATTGTCCGATATGATGAATTTCATGTGTAATGATGTGATGAAGAATCTTGTTATATGTAAAATTCATTTTATTTCCATTTCCCATTGGGTAAACGAGAATTTTCTCTTGAGCTTCATTAATATACAATTTGATGAAATGCTCTGTAATGGGCTTTGTATGGGAGCTGAATTCTTTTATCGCATTCAAATTTGTTATTTCATTTATACTTTTTTCAATAATGGGTGTTCCTTGCATTTGATTGATCCAGAGTTGTTCACAGTCAATGACATGAAATAAATTTTTGAGAATACTTCCCATGCCACCTGTTCGTTTCTTTACAAGTTCTTCATTTGGAATGGTCTCACACCACTGAAACCATTCTTCTCTAATTTCCCAATTATATTGAAACAGTTCGTACATTTAAATCCATCCTCCTATTTTAATTAGATAAGTTCGAGTTTCTGTAATGCAAATTCAATTCCATCTTCACTTGAGCTTTTAGTAATAAAATTTGCAACCATCTTTAATCTTTCATGTCCATTGCCCATAGCGATGCCGTAACCAACAAGTTCAAGCATATCTATATCATTTTCTCCATCACCAAACGCAATTGCCTCTGATGAATTGATATTGAAGTATTCCAAAACTTTCTTAACAGCAATAGATTTTGATACATCTTGTTCTAATACATTAAGAATAAAGGGATGCCATCTTTTAAATTTTAAGTGAGGAAATCTTTGAACATATTTCTCTATCGATTGTTTATCTACATACAAACACATTAAATATACTTCTTTATTAATAATTTCTTCATCTGTAATTTGATATTCATTTAAAGATAGTGTTTCATTTAACGCTTTTAGAGTAGCTGGGTTTTGTACGCCATTCATTGAAAGTTCTTCTGTGAAAAACGATAAACTGTGTTGGTTTTCACACGCAAAATCATTTACTTCTTTCACAATAGCTCTTGTAACAGGGGTTTTATGTATAATTTGATCTTGATGTTTTACATAAGCACCGTTAGCTGTGATGAACGTGTCTATTCCTAAATCTATTAAAACCTCACACATTGATTGTGGTCTACCAGTTGCAGCTACTACTCTGATACCGTTATTTTTAAGCATTTGTATAGCTTTCTTTGTACTTGATGAAATACTGCCATCTTGATAATTTGTAAGTGTACCATCAACGTCAAAAAATACAATCTTATGGGTCATAATAATTCTCCTTTATGTTAATGGGAATTCTTACTATTTATTGTAACTTGAAAGGAAAAACAAAAACAGCTTGTAATTTTTCATCACAGGCTGTTTCATCAAACTATAAAATATATATTTAGTATCTTGAACGGTAATGTATTTACATTGAAGAATACCATAAAAAAATTATTGGATAGAGATCTCTGTAGTACTGAACTCTTGATGATAATCTGGATGTGAATGGATTATTTAGCTATAATACGTAAAGGAGTTTAGGTAAAAGTAAATATATAATTCCAAGGGGTTTATCAGAATTGAAGTACATAAAATTTTTTCTATACCTAGTTTTCCTACACTCTATTGTAGGTTTATGTTTTTACTATAGGGGCACTTTTAGTGAGTCATTTAGCGATTTCAGTGGTTTAGATATTACAAGGTTAATCATTATTATAATAATTTTGACGTCTTATTATGGGCTAATCAGAGATTTGTTTTCTAGGTTTGGCGAGATTTCTAATAGAGTTAAAGTTTTATTAGTTTTAGTATCTTTGTTTCGGTATTCACAGTAGGACTCTTACTTAGTGTTTATTTCTAGTGGTAATAGTGAATGGCTTCCTTTATTAAGAAGACCGTATTTTGTCTGTTATTGAATTGTAGCAGCTCATCGTATAGTTTAGATGTAGAGTTAATCATAATGAGGTGAATTTTTTGTCAATTGAACAAGCAAGTAAACTTGATATAAAATACATAATTGAAGAATTTGGAAGATTAGATCTTGAAGAAAATGAAAACCCGAGAGAAGAGTTCAAATATATTGGTCTTTTAGACGTTTATAGTTATTGTCTTTCTGTAGACGAAGCATCAGAACTTCTTACATCCTTTGAAGGTCATCAATTAAAATATGAAGAGAATTTCAAAGACTTTTTTATTAAAACTTTTCACTGGACACAAGACATGCCAGTTTACATTCATATGTCTCCTTTTTGGGGAGAAGACTTTAAAAAACTTAAGCCTGCTCATTTCAATGGGTATCATCTAAGCAAAGCCGAAAAAAAGAAAGTAGTTCAATTACTCACTTATAAGACTAATACCTTTATAGTAAGTACCATACAGGAATTGTTATTATTTGTAATGCTTGCAACAAGAGAAATTTGGTTGCCAATTTTCTTTTTCCCTGGAATTGAAACCGCAATCCTAGGGAATTTTGAATTAAGTTTTCCAGTTTATTGTAAACATCAAGACTCTTATATCCAACTTGAAAAATTGGCAGAAGAATCGGGCATTTACATAAGGTAAACATAGCTATGAGAATTTTTCATTAATCAATGGTGGCTTAATCATTGATGTCAGTGAAATGGATAAAGAGCCTCTGGTCCAAGTGGAAGTTCTTACTTAGCCATACAGCGAAAAACCTTATCATATATTGATAAGGTTTTTATAATGAAATCGATTTTATAAATAATCCGAATTATTCCATTTGATATCAGCTAATTTTTTAACGTGATAATAAAATCAAGACATATTTCATTATCTTCAGCTATTATCATTTTGAACAGTTGCTTCCTATTCTTACTTAAGTAATATCTGCGCTTTCATTTCTAATTTTCCGCCTTGAAATGTAAAGTTAGCATTTGAAATTCCATCTTTCCCGTAATACACTATCATATAAGTGTAATATGTATCTCCTTTTGAACCAACTTCAGACAATAATTCTCCTTTACCACCAACGATTTTCTGTACACGTTTATAAGACATTCCGTTTTTAATTTTATTGTATTCTTTTTTTGTTATTGTTACTTTTGACTTTGCGTATGCGACATCTTGTCCGTTAATTGCAATTGGTGTAGCCACTCCGAATGTTAATAAACTTGCTATTATAAAACCTTTAATCATTTTCTTCATTTAACTAACCTCCAAGTTATATTTTCCACTCCATACATTATTATACAATATATTTGTGATGATTAATTAGAAATAAAAAATTTGAGTATGTGTATAATCTATAAACTCTCTTAAACAATGCAAATTTATAGGTAAACCCCATTTTTTGATTCTCTAAACATGAAGAAACTTGAGTGAAATATAGTTTGTGAGTGAGGTAATTAAAGTACTAATAAGATTGCCCAATCGATGTGCATAATCCCATTCAGCGTGCTAACAATAAGGAAGATATGAACAGAAAGGGAGAGGATACACCATGTTATCATTTCAACCGAATTGTTGGTCGGAGCATGAAGAACTTGAGGTTGTTTTGCTATGTACACCATCTAAGTTGGAAGTGCCAAATTTAAAAACTGCTGAGTATGTGGGGTGGAGCTCTTCTGTTAATCATGCAAAAGCACAACAAAATTTCATGGAATTTAAAGGTGCTTTGGAGAATGAAGGAATTAAAGTCGTAGATTATTCTGAAGAACTAGCACAAGATGATCGAAACTTAAGTGATCAGCTGCTTAATCGTTATTTTGTACGGGACCTTGCCTGTGTGTTTGGAAACATCATTTTACCAGGGAAAGCAGGGGTTTCTATGAGGCGCCCCGAGTATGTACAAGCACATTCGCTAATGGAAAAGTGGTTTCCAAAAACCTTTTTATTACATGAAGATGCTAATGTAAGAGCACTAGAATTTGGGGATGTACTAATACTTAATAGAGATGCTGTGTTAATAAATATTGGCATGCGTACAAGTAAAGAAAGTGTGGAGAAGGTGAAGGAAAAGATTTTTCACGCTGGTTTTTCTGAAATAGGAATAATTGATTTACCACGTAGGCCAGATACACTTCATTTAGATATGAATTGTAATGTAGCAAACGAAGATTTACTTATAGCGAAGAGTTTCGTACGTTATTTACCATTACATGTTTTGACAGAGAATGCCTCTCGATTTGAAATGCCAGAGCAATTTTTAAAGCGCCATGGATTTGAAGCATACTGGCTAGATGAGTATAATACTATTCCTGATATTAACTTTCTTAACATAGATCCAGAAACATTATTAATAAGTAAACAAGCACATAAGCAGATGATCAAAAATCATCCTAAATTGCAAAAGAAGAATATTATTGAAATTGAAGTAACAGAGTTAGAGAAAGGTGGAGGAGGCATTCGCTGTATGACACTGCCTCTAATAAGAAAATCCTTAAAATAACACTTTGCAATAAATGTATAGGAGTGATCCTGATGGGGTCAAAAACGAAGAAAAGCCTTATGACGTGGTGGCAGTTATCTCTTCTTGGAGTGGGATGTACGATAGGAACAGGTTTTTTTCTTGGTTCAAGTATAGCCATTGAGAAAAGTGGACCTGCTGTATTTATTCCCTTTATTTTAGCTGCAATCGGAACATATATCGTATACGATGCACTGTCAAAAATGTCTGTAGAGCATCTTGATAAAGGATCTTTCCGTTCATATGCTAAGAAAGCTTTTGGAAGGTGGGCTGGCTTTAGCAATGGATGGGTATATTTGTTTTCTGAAATGCTCATTATGGGAAGTCAACTCATAGCATTAGGGATATTTACGCAGTTTTGGTTCCCATCTTTGTCTCTTTGGATAGGAACATCCATATACGCTGTACTAGGTTTACTTGTTATACTTACTGGCATGAAAGGGTTTGAAAAATTTCAAAATATTTTTGGATTGATGAAAATGGCAGCTATAGTCATGTTTATCATAGTTGCTGTGATCCTATTGAGCAGGGGGATGAATGGTCAACCGGGTGACGTCAATTCATTGCTAGATAATTATAAGAACTTCTTTTCGGAGGGCTATAGAGGGATTTGGCTAGCGCTGCTCTATGCATTTTATGCTTACGGTGGAATTGAAGTAATGGGCCTTTTAGTTATTGATTTAAAAGATCCCAAAGAAGCACCTAAAGCCGGAAAAATTATGATAATTGTACTGACCATCATCTATATTTTGTCCATTGTTCTTGCTTTGACATTCATTTCTTGGGAAAAATTCAAAGTAGAAGAAAGTCCATTTATTACAGCTCTTGAAAATTTTCAGCTCCCATATGTGATGGACGTCTTCAATGGAATTCTGATAATAGCTGGTTTTTCGACGATGGTTGCCTCATTGTACGGAGTACTGACAATATTAACTTCGCTTGCAGAAGATCATGATGCACCTGCTTCCTTGGCGAAAAAAGGAAAAATGAAAGTGCCGTTACCTGCATTTCTTTTTTTAGCTGGTGGCTTGCTCATAACCATTATCGTTGGTTTTTTGCTGCCAGATAAGATTTTTGAATATATAATAACAGCTGCTGGTTTGATGTTCCTGTATAATTGGTTATTCATTTTAGTGACTTATACGAAGCTAATGAAATTGTCGCTATGGGAACGAGTGAAAACAATTATAGGAATGCTGTTGATCGTTATAACGATATCAGGTACGTTAGGTGAAAAAACAAGCAGACTCGGATTATATGTGAGTCTGCTCTTCATAGTCATTATAGGAATTTGTACATTTATAATGGCGAAAAAATGGGGGAGTAAAAAGAATGGTTGATAAAAGGTACTGATTTAGGGCGAATTCACAATTTGTCTTTTAACCTCATAAAAGGACATTTGGATGCGCTATTATCATCATCATTGCTTAAATAATATTGCTTCCATTCAAGAGTGTCTTCATTTCCATACCATTTTAGATCAGGATGAACTGAAATGCCATCATATGCAACAAGGCGTTTACGTATCAATTTTCTCATTTTGAGTCCATTATCAATAGAGTTGTTAATTTCATCGAACACCCAACGTGGCTGAAATACTATGAGAAGAGATGGAAAATGACGACTCTTTCGTAATGTATGAGCAGGTGTGGCACAGAAAACAAAATAAGGTTCTCCATCAAAACAAAATTCCCATTTATGATGAGAGGGATATATTGGCATATCTGTTGGCCAATCTTTTTCATCAAATGTTGTCAGCTTATTTAAAATGGACCAAAATAATTTGCGAAAGTCCTCCAAGTCATAGTCCTCAATAATTTCCTCTGGCGTTTCCAAGAAAATAGCTAAAGCGGTATTTTTCCCTGCATCACGTGAACATTTTCCATACTCCCTCAAGCAGTTTGCAAGATCATTTATAGAACTTAGTTCCCGAGGATCTCCTACAAAACTAAACCTAAGGTAATTCGATAAAAATCCATGTCTTGCTGGGAAACACGGATACGTATTGTCTTCGTCTGCAATCATGGAAGAGAAGGATGTATAAGCTGATTGTTGCCATAATGGAAGTGTTTCAAAATGTACATCTATCCAGCGTTTTTCTAAAAGACCTTTCACTTCAGATGCCTCCTTCTATACTTAATTACTTTATTAATGGAGGTACAAATGGGTGACTATCGGTCTGGAACTATTTGAAAATCGGCAGATATGCTTCATAAAAAAACTAACACCATTATTGGATAATCCTCTCCAATTGATAGTAACTGTAACAATCGTGAGTTCATAAACTTTTCTAAAATTGCTAACGGGGTTTATGGAATTATCGCTCAAGAAGATGCTTAGAAATATGTCAATACTGTAGAATAATAGTTGCACTAAGCTATGCATATCAGATGTTTTGATAATACTGCCCCGTATATTCAAAACCTAAAAATAGTATTAAGTAGCTAAGGGGATTTATTAATTTTATGATAGTTCAATATTCAGAAATGTATAAGAAGCACTGTTAATCAAGCAAGACTCTTTTAAGATATTTTAGTTGACTGTTTACCCACGGGGGTATAATATGGTGTTTGTAAGAAAGTTGTTAGTGATTTGCGAAAGTATGGGTACTTGCAGTTCTACGAATGAAGGAAGAAGGAAAGAGTTAAAAGTAGGTAATCTTACAGCATAGTGCAGTACATTCTGGTTTCTAGTGAAAATTTGTGTAATAGTTACAGATACAGATAATCTTCTGAAATGTATTAAAAGAGCAGATGAAGACAACTCAAAAAACAAGTGTTTAAGGAAGCAGTAAATGTAGTCGGGAAAAGTCACTAAGGCTTGCGACTATTTATTTTTATAATAAATAATACCCCTGGTGGTATAAAGGAGTTTAGAATGGAGAAGAAAAGAACGACAATCGTATTATTTAGCGGTGATTATGATAAGGCGATGGCAGCATACATTATTGCAAATGGGGCAGCCGCATATGATCATGAAGTAACAATTTTTCACACCTTTTGGGGTATTAATGCACTTCGTAAACAAGAAGATTTAAAAGTGAAGAAAAGTTTCCTTGAAAAAATGTTTGGCAAAATGATGCCACGAGGTGCAGAACAACTCGGTTTATCAAAAATGCAAATGATGGGTATGGGCCCGAAAATGATTAAGCACGTTATGAACAAACATAATGCCTTAACATTAACGCAATTGATTAATATGGCACAGGAACAAGATATTAAATTAGTATCCTGTACGATGACAATGGATCTACTAGGACTTCAACAAGATGAATTAATAGACGGAGTACATTATGCAGGCGTTGCAGCGTACCTAGCAGATGCTGAAGACGGCAATGTTAACTTATTCATCTAAAATATATTTTTTTATAATAAATAATACCCCTACGGGTATGGAGGTATAAGAGATGTTAAAAGCAGATATGCAATTAGATGCTAAAGGCCTTACTTGCCCTATGCCAATCGTCAAAACGAAAAAAGCAATGGCTGACTTAGTAGATGGTGAAATTCTTGAGGTACAAGCAACAGACAAAGGATCAAAGGCAGATTTAGCTGCATGGGCAGGTAATATTGGACATCAGTATATTGGTACTATTGAAGAGAATGAGATCCTATATCACTATATTCGCAAATGTTCAAATGACATAAATGTGGAAGAAACATTTGAATATACCATTTCAAATGAAGAAATCACAAGTCGTCCTGGAGTGATCCTAGATGTTCGTGAAGAAGTTGAATACGCATTCGGTCATATAGAAGGTGCAATATCCATTCCATTGGGCGAGCTTGATACACGGATAAAAGAATTGGATATGGATAAGGAAATTTATGTGATTTGCCGAACAGGTAAACGTAGTGATATGGCTGCACAAAAGTTAGCAAACGCTGGATTTAATAAAGTATACAACGTACTACCTGGGATGACAGCCTGGACAGGTGATTTAACAAAAAAAATATAATTGGTGGAGGGAAAATCAATGTCAAACAAAGTAGCTATTATCGCTAGTAACGGTGGTCTTTTCGATGCTTATAAAGTATTTAATATCGCAACAGCTGCAGCTGCTTCTGAGAAAGAAGTTACGATTTTTTTTACATTTGAAGGCTTAAATTTAATTCATAAACAAGCAATGCAAGCATTATCAATGCCAGAAGGGGTTGAGTTCATGGCTGAAGGTTTCGCAAAAGCAAACGTTCTGACAATTCCTCAATTAGTGGAAATGGCACTAGAGTTAGGTGTGAAATTCATTGGGTGTCAAATGACAATGGATGTTATGGGCTTAACTATAGTAGATTTCGTTGAGGGGATTGAAGTGGGTGGAGCTGTTACATTCTTAGAATTTGCAAAAGATGCTTCTCCAACATTAACATTTTAGTTTAATGTGTATTTAATATTGCTATTAATCCGTGCAGTAGGAGCATTTTCTACTGCATAAAAAATCGTGAAAATAATACCTATGGGGGTAAAGTGGATATGACAGTAAATACATGTACTGCAGCAGATGTTGCACGTAAAGTTATCGAACAGAAGGAGTTATTCATTTTAGATGTACGAAATGCAGATGCATTTGAAGATTGGAAAATTGAAGGCCAGAAATTTGAGTATTTAAATATACCTTATTTCGAGCTACTTGATGGTGTAGAAGAAATCCTTCCAAAAATCCCAACGGATAAAGATGTATTAATAGTTTGTGCAAAAGAAGGTTCATCAATTATGATCGCTGAAATGCTTTCAGATGAAGGACTTGATGTTTGTTATCTTGCAGGAGGCATGAAATCTTGGAGTATGTACTTAGAGCCAATTAAAGTAGGCGAACTTCCGAACGGCGGTGAATTATACCAATTTGTACGTCTGGGTAAGGGATGTCTTTCATACATGGTGGTTTCTGATGGAGAAGCAGCTTTAATTGATGCGGTACGTTTTACGGAAGTATTTACAAACTTTGCTCATGAAAAAGGTGTTGAAATAAAACATGTATTTGATACACATTTACATGCTGATCACATTTCAGGTGGTAGAGCCATAGCAACCGCGACTGGTGCAAAGTATTACCTACCAAAAGCCGATGCTACAGAAGTTGTTTTCGAATATACAGAACTTGCAGATGGTTTAACAGTAAAACTAGGTAGCTCAACTATTGATGTTGGTGTGTTATATTCACCCGGTCATACAATTGGATCAACTTCTTTAGTAATCGATGGTCAATATTTATTTACTGGTGACATTTTATTTATCGATTCAATTGGCCGTCCTGACTTAGCTGGCCTTGCAGAGGACTGGGTAGGTGACCTACGTGAAACGCTTTATAGACGTTACCGTGAATTACCAGAGGACTTAATCGTTCATCCTTCGCACTTTATGAACATTGAGGAATTAAACGAAGATGGTACTGTCGCTAAACGCTTAGGTGATTTATTTGTAGAAAACCACGGGTTGAATATCGAAGACGAAGAGGAATTTCGTACGCTTGTAACAGAGAATTTACCACCACAGCCAAACGCATACCAAGAAATTCGACGAGTGAACATGGGTAAAATCACACCAGATAATGAAGCGCAAACAGAGATGGAAATTGGTCCAAACCGTTGTGCTGTAAGATGATTTTTTGAAATTAGAAACAGATGGTAGAAATGTGATGTATATGTTTGCATAATACTCAAATGCAAGTTGAATAAGGAGAGGCAAGGATCTTTTCCAACATAAACAATAAAACGAATTGAAAAGAGGAAATAAACATGAATATCATAAAAACTTTAGACGTAAAAGGGTTAGCCTGTCCGATGCCAATAGTAAAAACTAAAAAAGCAATCGATACAATTGCTTCTGGTGAAGTACTAGAAGTATTGGTAACGGATAAAGGCGCATTAAATGATTTTACAGCCTGGGCGAAAGCTGGAGGTCACAATATCGTAGAACAGAAAGAAGATGCAGGTGTATTAAGCTTCTTCATAGAAAAAGCATAAAAGAATAAATGAGCGGGTACTCGAGCAATCGATGCTCGCTTTTTTAGATAGGAAGAAGGAGAAAAAATGAGTTTTTCATTAATAACTGTCTTATTTTTCATTGGTTTTGTAGGTTCATTTATTTCCGGTATGCTTGGTATTGGTGGCGCTATTATCAAATTTCCGATGCTGCTATATATTCCGGCATTACTTGGTTTAACAAGTTTTACTTCTCACGAAGTTGCTGGAATTAGTGCAGTCGAAATACTGGTGACATCGATTGCGGGTGTATGGGCGTATCGTAAAGGCGGATATTTAAATAAATCATTGATTTTTACAATGGGTATAGCAGTATTAGCAGGTAGCTTACTTGGTAGCTTTGGGTCGAATGAGCTATCGGCAGAAAATATAAACGTCGTGTACGGAGTGTTTGCATTACTTGCAGCAATGTTGATGTTTATTCCTCGTAAACAAATTCCTGATGTGCATGTGCATCAAGTGCAGTTTAATAAATCTCTTGCAGCTGGCTTAGCGTTTATCGTTGGCATAGGTTCCGGTATTGTTGGAGCAGGAGGTGGTTTTATATTAGTACCTATCATGCTTGTCATTTTAAGAATCCCAACCCGTATAACAATCGCCTCTAGTCTAGCAATTACATTTATTTCTTCCATAGGTGGATCAATTGGGAAAATAACAACTGGACAAGTGGAATGGGGGCCAGTGTTAGTGCTAGTAACGGCAAGTTTGATTGCAGCGCCAATCGGAGCCAAGGTCGGTAAAGCAATGAATACAAAATTATTACAGATGTTTCTAGCAATGCTCATTGGTGCAACTGCTATAAAAATTTGGGTGGACATTTTAATGTAGAAGAAATTGTGGATGCAGGATACGCAAATATATCCTGCATTTTTATATTGAATGTAAGCAATAGAGGATAACTAAGGTGTATGAATGGTTATTTTTGTGACTTTTTATTTCTTATCCCAACAATTAGAGCAAAGTCTATTAGCTAATTTGCTGTATCCGAACAGCTTTATAGGAGGGATAGATGGAAATACTTTGTTTATTGGTACTTATTAATTTTTTTATAATGTAAAGTGAACTTGACTATTAATAAATTGTAAATTAAAATAAATGTAAAGTGAACTTTACTAAGAAGATGGAGATAAAATGAAAAATAACATTAAAGTATTTCGGGTAAAACATCATTACACGCAAGATGATCTTGCCGAAAAGTTAGAAGTATCAAGACAGACAATTATTTCACTGGAGAAGGAACGATACAATCCTTCCATTACTTTAGCCTTTAAAATTTCCCGATTATTCAACTGTTCAATTGAACATGTTTTTATTTATGAGGAGAAATAAAAATGGAAAGAATGTGGATGGGGATTGGAATGTTTACATTTGTAGTGGTAATTCGTTTAAAGAGAAGTGAAGTAAATTCGACTACTTAGTATTTACTTAATTCTAAGTTGAATTATCTTAATAATCACTTTATTAAGAGTTCAAAGCGAAAGTTATTATTCTAAAGTGCATCCAAGTGACTTAATCTACTTGATTTTTTTTAGTGTATATTCTGATTCTAATAATGCCAAATGGTAACTAATCAATCTCTAATAAAGAATGTACTTATAATAGGGGGAAACGCATTGAAACGTCTTTTCGTTAATTATGTACTACCATTATGGATACCCATTGCAATAGGATTAGCTTTATCTTTAGTATCGACACTGCTTATGGTTTCACAGCCACTCGTCATGAAGAATCTTATTAATACACTTACTGGTGGACAAACGACTTCTTTCATTAGAAATGTTACACTACTTATTTCAATTCCTATAGTAGCTACTATAATCTCCTATATTCAAACGTATTTCCTATCTGGCATTGGTCAAAAAATCTCACAAAAACTCCGTGAGGATACATTTCAAAGTATGTTAAATCAACCAACAGAGTATTTGGACAAAAATTCAGCTGGCACCATGTATCAAAATGTGCAAGACTCTTTAATGGTTGGTGATGGCTATATTGATTATGAGCTGGTGCCAGCCATATTATCTGTTTTTACCTTACTAATAACTTTTGGATCCATGCTATTGCTTGATGTACCTATTAGCTTAATAATTTTAGCATTTTCATTACTGACAGTTTTCTTAACAGCAATGACAGGAACTAAGGTTAAGGATGTTGAAAATAAATATAGAGGTGCAAGAATAGGTAGTGCTGATTTTCTTCAGGAAGTGTTGGCTAACGTTCGAACAGTCCGTCTTTTTACAAATAGAGATAGAGAAATTGCAAATTGGAAGAAGTGGTTGGAAATAGATCGTAGTTTCTGGATGAAAAGACGACTAATTTCAGATTTAAATGTAAATGGTATATTGATTTTTATTCAATCGCTCTGTTTAAGTATTGTCATTATTTATGGATACATAAGAGTTCAAAATGATTTGCTAAGCCTCGGCAGTATCGTTGCTTTTATAGCTTATGTGCCTATGGTTTTTCAATCTGTGTCAAGTTTACAAAGAGCACAGCTCGGCACAAAAAAGGTTAAAACTGTAATCAATCAAATTTATACTTTGCTTGATTCGCAGTCAGAGCTACCTGAAAACAAAAGGAAAAATATTGAAGATGAAGCTTTGGGAATTGAGTTTAAAAACGTAGATTTTCATTATCCAGACCGTCAAGAAGGGTTAATAGATATAAATTTTACCGCAAAGCAAAATTCGACTACCTTGATTGTTGGCCCAAGTGGAGTAGGGAAAAGTACAATAATTGATTTAGTCACTTGTTTGTACTATCCAAATAAAGGTGAAGTGAGCATTGCAGGTATTCCTACTGTTGATTGGAACAAAGACGAATTACGTAAACAAATCGGAATCGTACCTCAAAGCGTTGTCATCTGGAACCGTACTTTAAGAGAAAACCTCTTGTATGGCATATCAAATGCGAATCAAATATCTTCCGAACGAATTGATGAAGTAATAAGAATCACTCGATTAGAGTCATTTGTAAAAAAATTGCCTGATGGATTAGAAGAGGTTCTTGGACCTAACGCAGTTCAAGCCTCATGTGGGGAACGGCAGCGGATTGCATTGGCACGTGCATTGTTGAGAAATCCAGCGATTCTTATATTTGACGAGGTAACATCGGCATTAGACCCTATATTAAGCGCGGAAATCACGGAGTTGATTTGGAGTAAAGAATTGGTTTCAACTAAAATTATTGTCAGCCATAGACTTTCTTTTGCTTCACGAGTAGATCAAATCCTTGTCGTGGACACTGATGGAACCATTACATGCGGTAAACACAATGACTTAAAAGATAATCACCCACTTTACAGACAGTTAGTAATGGCAGATGAGTTTCAAGATAATCAAGAAATAGAAAGTCATAGTTTTAGTAAATGAATATGATAAGTTATTTTTAATGATGTAGATGCTAAGCAAATATCTTGAAGTCAAATATATTAAGTTAGGTAGGCCATTTTCGTATTATGAAAGTTAAATAATAATAATTTCAAGAGCTGTCCAAAATCATAGGGCAGCTTTTTTCTATTCATATACTTTTCAAAAGTCAAATTCGTTTAGTTCTTTTCTCTCTCAAAGTTGAATAAACTCTTAGCAGGCTCATATTTATTAAGATTCAAGGAAAAAGGCGTTTTATAAAAAACTTTAGACGAAAAATAGTAATTAAGGGAACTATATATTGATGAATGTTAGAAATGCCAATTAAAGAGATTCAAATGATAAGTGAAAATAAGAATGCGTTTTGAATTCTATTGTTGGTTTTATTAAATAAACTATTAACTACATCGTTTTAGTCATCATAATCATATTGGAGGAGCGGAGCGATTGCTTGTAGATATTCATAATCATATTTTACCAGGACTTGATGATGGGCCAAAGTCAATTGAAGAGGCTATGTTACTTGCCGCAAATGCAGTAGCCAATGGGATAACACATATTATTGCTACCCCTCATCATCATGATGGCAAATACTTGAACCCATCCTCTTTAGTTGAAGAGGCTGTATTCAATTTCAATAAGGAACTGAATAAAAGAGCTATTCCATTGAAAATTCTACCAGGGCAAGAAACACATATATACAATAGCTTGATTTCTGATTTAAATAACAATCTATTGACACTAGCTAATAGTGGAAAATATATATTAATAGAACTTCCGATAAATCATATTCCGCCCTTTACTTTTGATGTTCTGTTTCAAATACAGTTAAAAGGTTATATTCCCATAATAGTTCATCCTGAAAGGAATATGGTATTTAGAAAAGACAAGCAGAAGCTATATGACCTAGTGAATAAAGGATCTCTCGTACAAGTAACAGCTTCCAGTCTGATAGGTGTAAATGGTAGAGCCATAAAAAAATACATAAAGTATTTGATTAAACATAATATAGTCCATTTTATATCTTCAGATGCGCATCATCATTTAAAGCGTCCGTTTTTATTGAAAGCTGCATACAAATACATACGAGAGAAATTCTCCGAGGGACATGTATCTTATTATAGTGAAAATGCAAAACACGTAATAAATGGCACTAGTTTTCAACCGAAACGTCCGATTAGTTTCATAAAAAGGCGAGATTAATAGACTAAATGTCTTTAGTATAGAACGGCAAAATAAAGGAGGAGACAACTCTTATGGAAGAAACGATTAGTCTACATGACATATTCAAAACATTAAAGAAAAGAATCTTTCTCATCATTAGTACATTTATATTAGCAGTTTCTATTGCAGGAGGAGTTAGTTACTTCTTGTTAACACCGGTTTATGAAGCGTCTACACAAATACTAATTAGTAAGAAAGAATCTAAACAGAACCAATTTATGGCACAGGACGTTCAGGCGAATCTACAGTTGGTCAACACATATAGCGTCATCATCAAAAGCCCTATTATTTTATCAAAGGTAGTTGATACCTTAAATTTAGATACCAGTTTAGAAACTCTTAATAAAAAATTAAATGTGAGCAGTGAGCAAAATTCACAAGTTATTAACGTGAGTGTTCAGAATCCAAACCTGGAAGATGCTGTAGATATAGCTAATACAACCGCAGAGGTATTTCAAGAAGAAATTCCAAAATTAATGAACGTTGATAATGTTAAGATACTTTCACCAGCAGTCGAAACCAAAAATAGTAAACCAGTTAGGCCTAATCCTATTCTTAATATGGCAATTGGAGCTCTAATTGGTTTAATGATTGGGGTAGGAACGGCATTTCTTATTGAATATTTAGATAAGACTATAAAAACAGAGCAGGATGTTAGTGAATTAGTAGAATTACAGATTCTTGGTCTTATTAGTCCAATTTCACAAAAAAAATCGAAAAATAAAAAAAATAATAAAAAGAGAAGAGGGGAGTAGGATGTTTAAGAAAAGGAGGAAGGAACAGCGAAGAAAGCTTGTGACGAGTACTGATCCAAAATCAATTGTTTCAGAGCAATTTCGAATGGTACGAGCGAATATCAAATTCTCCATGAAGGACAAGCAACTAAATACATTGCTGTTTACTTCAGCTTCAAAAGGTGAGGGCAAGTCAACAGTAGCAGCTAATACTGCTATTGCATTTGCACAAGAGGGTAAGAAGGTACTTCTTGTAGACGCAGATTTGAGAAAACCTACTATACATCATACGTTTAATAAGCCACTCTCTCCGGGATTTACCAACTTGCTAATGATTCAATGGAAGATTCAAGATGTGGTTGAAGAATCTGGTATTAAGGGGTTAGATTTAATCACTTGCGGACCAATTCCTTCGAATCCTGCTGAACTCCTTGGATCTAATTCGATGGACGGTTTTATGAGAGAGGCGAAAGATAAATATGACATTGTAATATTCGATGCCCCACCAGTTCTTTCAGTAGCAGACGCACAAATTTTATCTGAAAAGTGTGATGGTACGATTCTAGTGATCAGTTCGGGGACAACAGAGAAAAGGTTTGCTATAAAAGCTAAGGAAGTTCTTCAAGCGTCCAAAGCAAACATAGTGGGAACAGTTCTTAACAATTTTAAACTTGAAAAGAATCATTATTATTACCAGTATTATTAGGGAATAGAGTAGATAACTTTGTGCGGATTTTCAAATTGAGTAATGGAAGGAGAAGATGATGAAACGAAGAGTTTTACATATTCTAAGCTCTGATGGACTTGCTGGTGCTGAAAATGTAGCCATCTGTATTATAAAAAATTTATCTGAATTCTCCGAATCTGTTTACTCTTCACCAATGGGGAGTATTGAAAAAATACTGGATAGTAGAGGGATTACTTATTTACCTATGAATAAGTTATCAATTATGCAAATAAGAAAAGTAATGAAAAAATGGAAGCCTGATATAATCCATGCACATGATTTCACTGCGACGCTTTTAAGTTTAGTAGCAACCTTTAATACGCCTGTAGTATCACATATTCATCAATTTCCAGAATGGTTGAAAAGCGTAAATAAATTATCAATTCTTTTTTTCTTAGCATGTATAAAAATCAAAAAAATAATAGTAGTTACACCTGCAATTAAAGAATCTACATTTTTGTCTCGAATATATAATGAAAAATCAATTGTCATAAAAAATATTGTAGATGTAAATTGGATAACAGAAAAAGCTTCTCTACCTACTGAGAAAAGTTATGACGTAGCATTTGTAGGGAGATTGGAAGATGTGAAGGATCCAATTCGATTTATTAATATTATCTCAGAAATAGTTAAAGAGATCCCAAGCATTTCTGTAGTTATTATGGGGGAAGGAAGACTAGAAGGACAATGTAGAGATTTAATAAAAAAATTAGATTTAGAGAGGAATATTGATCTAATAGGATTTATGAATAATCCATATCCTGTATTACTAAACTCTAAAATTTTAGTAATGACATCTAAATCTGAAGGTTTACCAATGGTCGCGATTGAAGCGTTGTCTATGGGCAAGCCTATAGTAGTTCCTAACCTTGAAGGAATAGAGAGTATTGTTAATAGTAAATGTGGAGTTATTTGCAATGAAGATCAAGAATTTATTACTGCGATATTGAAACTTTTGCTAAAAGAGAAAGAATATGAAGAGATGTCTTTAAGTGCTTCTAAAAAAGCGGAAGAAATGTTTAATATGGCAGACTATAAGAATCAGTTGCAGCAGGTGTATAGAAGTGTCCTTTGAACAACAAAAAGAAAATGCTACCTATACCTTCGAAAAAACTGGTCCATTCTTCCGGCGAAGTTTAGGGTATTTAGACTTATATATCATCGGATTTTGTATTCTAAGTGATAAGTTATTAAATATTAATTTACTGGTTTATTGCTTAGGTATTTATTTGGCTTTCCGTATATTATTCGTATCACCAGACTATGCTTTTGCTGTTTTAATCTCATTAGTACCAAACTTAGCGGTAATGTTTATCCCAATTCCAGGTTTGTCTGTTCCAATAATAAATGTCTTAATTGGTATTGCGCTTTTTAAAGTTATGATTTCAAATTTTAAGACTCCCATTAATAAGAGTTATCTTTTTATTATTGGATTGTTTATTGCTTATGAATGGAGTCATATTTTTTATTATGATATTAAATCAATTATCTTGCTATTTAGTTGGAGTTTTGCAATTTTATATGTTTCTTTATATTTCTTTTATTCTCTGAAGTCATATAATCATAAAGTTGTCATTATATATTCTATCGCGGGTGTATTGATTTCTATATTCTATGGGACGTTAGATTTTTTTGAGAAATACGGAACTCTGATGTCGAATAATGCCACTATTAGATTTAAAGGTGGAGCCGGAGATCCAAATTATTTTTCAATGTATGTAATGATTTCGTTGTTTCTACTTTTATATCTCGTAAAACGTGAGACAAATAAATTTTTTAAATTCATTTATCCATTGTTATTTGTCTTTTTAGTTGGGTTCGGTGTACTCAGCTTATCGAGAATGTTTTTATTAGTTATTTCATTGTTATTAGTGTTATTACTTATAAAGATTATTTTTAGATTGAAAAAAAATAAAAAGATATTGTTTTTTATTATGTCGGTAATTGGTTTTCTTGTTCTGTTTTCAATTTTCTTTATTTCGGAATTTACATCAGTCTTAAATTTACTACTTTCAAGATTTACAGATTTTATTGATGATCCATCTGCTCTTACTAGTAATAGAAATGTACTAGCTGAACAATATATTGAATTATTAATGGCGGATACAAAAGACATGATTTTCGGAATGGGAATTCAAGATTATCACCTCAGGTCAGGCATCCAACTTCAAGCGCATAATATCATTTTAGAACTTCTTGTAGTATGGGGATTAGTAGGATTTCTAGTTTTTATCTTGTTTATAGCAACATTTTTGAAATTTAGCAATGTTTGCAGATTTAATGTAAAAAACGATTTTATTAGTTGGCTACCTATTATTTGTATGGGGATCAGTTATTTGTCTCTAAATGCAATGTCTAACGAAAGTTTTTTCCTGTTACTCCTTTTCGCTATAAAAAACCTTCAGGAGTTTGATTCACTGGAGCACGATTTGATGAAGAACGAGTATGGATAATAATTAATGTAGCATGGCAACATAAATAAAAAGAAAAGAAGGACAAATCATAGAAACTATAAAAAAAACAGCTGTTCTTTTGATGGTCATTACAATTCTATCAAAAGTTACCGGATTTCTACGGGATATCACACTATCCTATTTTTATGGTGCTACTTCAACGAGTGATGCATATATTATTTCCATCACGATTACATCTGTATTATTTAGTCTTATTATTTCAGGGATATCCACTGCATATATCCCTATGTTTAAACAAATCGAACATAGTGAAGGGCAGCGATCTGCGACATACTTTACAAATAACCTCATCAACATTGTACTGATAGTTACAACTGCGGTCATAGTAATTGGTCTTCTATTTTCTGACGTGTTGGTGAAATTATTTGCTTTAGGATTTGATGGAGAAACATTAAGAATTGCTGTTCTTTTTACTCGAATAGGTTTAGTAGGCATATATTTTACTAGTGTAACTCAGATTTTCAGTGGTTATCTACAGTTGTATGGAAAATTCACAGTACCAGCTATGGTTGGGTTGCCTTTTAATTTTATTATTATCATTTCAATTATAGTAAGTACTCAAACTAATATTGTTGCATTAGCGATTGGAAGTGTTCTAGCTGCGTTTATTCAACTAATATTCTTATTCCCCTCATTAAAGAAGACAAATTATAGTTACGTTCCTATTGTGCAGTTCAACGACGAGAAAATAAAGAAAATGGCAGTTATTGTTTTCCCTATTATGATAGGAATATCTATTGACCAAATCAACTTGATGGTTGATAAAACTCTTGCTTCTACTTTAGTGGAGGGGGGAGTTTCTGCTTTGACATATGCTAGTCGATTAAATGATTTTGTACAAGGTATATTTGTTCTGTCATTCGTGACTGTCATGTTTCCACTTATCTCTAAAATGGCTGTACAAAAAAATAAAGAAGACTTCAAACAATCAATTAGTGAGGTTATTTCGGTTGTCATTTTGATCGTAGTTCCTGCTAGTGTCGGAATAATGATTTTGGCAGAGCCTATTATAAGGTTACTTTTTGGACATGGACATTTTGACGAACGTGCAATAGAAATGACAACTCATGCACTCTTCTTCTATTCAATAGGTATGATAGGGTATGGTATCCGCGAAATTTTAAATCGCACTTTTTATTCTTTACAGGATACAAAAACCCCTATGTACAATGCTTCTATGGCCGTTATATTGAACATTATATTAAGTATTATTTTATCTTACTTTATGGGAATCAGTGGGATTGCTTTAGCTACGAGTATTTCTGCACTTTTCTGCTCAACATTGTTAGTTATCAAGCTTCGAAAAAAAATTGGTGCGTTCGGTTTGAAAGGGAATTTCATCACCTTTATGAAAGTAACATTTGCGTCCAGTGTAATGGGAGGGAGTGTATATATTTTTAACAACTATATACTAACAGATTGGAATGTTTTTTTGAAAATGAGTGTAGTCATCCTGATAGGTAGCAGTATCTATTTCCTATTAATTACATTATTAAAGGTGAAAGAGTCAAAACTACTTGTAAATTTCTTTGTGGATAAAATTCGTCCAAAACAAACCTAACCCGAATGGAGGATAATTTGGAGCTCATTCAGATTACTACGTATATGGACTTGGGGAGATATGAGAAAGAATGGTCTGCTATTTTAGAAGAAAATGATAATACGAATCCATTTATCGAATATGAATTTGTTTATAATTGGTGGAGATTCTTAGGGAAGGAAGAAAAAGTAGAAATATATGCAGTAAAAGAAAATAATCGTATGATTGCATTCTTTCCATTTCAATCAGAAAAAACTTGGTATGGATATATTCTTCATTTTTTAGCACTTGGGGATGCGAATTATATGGATATTATTGCAAGGAAAAGAGATATAGACCGAGTCATCATGTTTGTATTTGATGCTTTAATAAAGAGGAAAAAGAGCGTAGTTTTTTATCTACATGGATTATTAGAAAGTGTAGAAACACATAGTAAACTTTCGAATTATTTGAAAGCTAGAAATATGAAGGAACGATATTCTCGTATTGTCACTCCTTATATTGATTTGGATAATATTTCGTATGAAGAGTACATGAAACCTCGTCATAAGTTACATGGATTAGATCGAAGGGAAAAAAGGTTGAGGGCACTTGGCGATGTTCAACTACAAATTTCATCTGCGACGGAGATGGATCAAGTATTTAAGGTGCATCAAAAGCGATGGGAAAAGAAAAATGATACGAGTGGGTTTTCTAGTAATCGAAAACAAGCTTTCTTTAAATACTTAGCTGAACAGAATGATGGGAAATTGAGTGTACGCTTATCTACATTAACATTACAAAATGAAATGGTCGCTTTTACGTATGGTTTTGCATGTAGAGGAAGGTATTTAGGATATGTATTAGGACATGATTCAGATTTTGATGTATACGGTCCTGGTAGAATTTTAGTAAAAGAGAAGATTAAACGAAACATAGACGATGGATTTCATAAACTCGATATGAGCATCGGATATGAACCGTATAAGTTGGAATGGAATACAAATTTTGATTATACGAGAAAAACAGTTTTCTCTACAAATACGTTTAGGGCTAGTATGTTTCGGAATTTTCTTTGGCTAAAAGAAAAGGTGTTTTCTAAGATTAGAAAACACTATTCTATTGTTATTTTTCGCCGAAACACAATTGGTAAGTTGAAATATTATTTTCGAAATAAGGAGAAATTTCGTTTCTGGAAAGATATTTGGAAGAATAGACTGCAACCTTTTGTTTATGAGCAAAAGCAATATTTAATAGCAAAGATGACAGTTAATGAAATGAGATTAAATAGTCATTTTGAACAAATAACGCTTGAAATGGCTCTTTCAATGAAGAATGATAGAAAAGAAATACTTCAAAAAATATATAACGGATATAAAGGTTATTACTCAACTGACGTCAATAAAGTATTTTGGGTAAATGAAAATGTCATTAGACTAGACGATATTGAAGTCGTTGTAAACTTAAAGAAAAAAAGCATTTATATTAGAGATTGGGAAAATGAAAACTTAAAGCAAATTCTTTCTTTTGTTCAGGCTAAATATCGTCCAAAATTCATTTTTGTACATGTAAATAAGCGTGATAAAAAAAGAGTTCAATTACTCCAATCAAATGAATTTGAAATCACTGAAAGGCTTTCTTACTTAAGAGTTTTAGGGAAGAAAAAAGTAAAAAAAGAAGTAGAAATTTAAAAGAGAAGGTGCCTTTTATTATTCTATTAGAGAGAAAATTTTTAAATATAAAAATGAATAGTTATTATTTTTTGAAAGAGAATGTTTTAACTGAAAAATTAACAGATATTGAAGGCTTTTCTCATTCTCTAGTTCCTAAAAAGCAATTACAGCAGTTTGAAACAGTTTATATTGATTTAACGAAAAGTGAAAATGAATTATTTCAGAATTTGCATCGTACTAATAGAAAGCAAATAAAAAAAGCAGCAGACCATCATTTTCATATAGAAGTTCTTGAAAAACCATCAATTGCAGATATTCGAGCATTTCAAGAGTTTTATAATCAATTTACTACTTATGCAAACACTTACTCTTGTAATTCCTTTCATGTAAATACGATGAATATTTTAAAAGACAAAAATGCACTTGTCATTACAAAAGTTTTGAATGAAGAAAAAGAAGTGCTTTGTTATCGAGTGTATATCTCGGACGGTAATATAGCTTTTTGTTTATATTCTGCCTCTCATTTTCGGATGAAAGAAAAAACTGAAGAAAAAAGATTATTAAGTGAAGCGAATAGATATTTGATTTGGAGAAATATATTATATTTTAAATCAAGAAACCATACAATTTTTGATATGGGTGGACTAACAACGAATCCAAATATTCGTAGTTTCAAGATGGAGTTTGGTGGGGAAATAGCTTATGTTTACTCGGGCTATGTAGCAAATTCAAAATTGGGTCAGTTAATACTTTGGCTACGTGCAAAAAAAATGAGGAAAGGATGAAGAACTGGGGGCTCTTATTATTTCATTAGATTTTGAACTGAATTGGGGCGTACATGATGTTTTTACTATTGAAAATTACGGGGAAAATATTTTAGGAGCACGTATAGCAATCCCTAAAATACTACAGTTATTTCAGAAGTATGATATTCATGCTACATGGGCTATAGTTGGGATGCTGCATTGTAAAAACAAAAAGGAACTTTTAACTTGCTTAGAAAGTATAGAAGTTCCATATGAAAATGAAGTTTTATCAGCAAAACATAACCTACCGAATGTCGGTGAAGATGAACAAGCGGATTTATATCATTATGGAAATTCGCTTATTAATATGATTAGAGAAATACCAAACCAAGAAATTGGTTCGCATACTTTCTCGCATTACTACTGCCTAGAAGAAGGGCAGCGAATCGAACATTTTGAAAAGGATTTGCAGGCAATGGTTAATTTGAATGAAGGGATTTCATCTTTAGTATTTCCAAGAAATCAAGTGAATTTAGAGTATTTAAAGCTATGTGCTGAATATGACATCACTGCTTATCGAGGGAACGAAGCTAGCTGGATATACGGCCCATATATTAAAGAAATGAATACAACTATAAAGCGAATGCTTCGATTAGCTGATCATTATATAAATATTACGGGTCATCATAGCTATAAGTTAGAGAAAGTAAGAGTGCACCCGATAACCAATGTACCATCTAGCCGTTTTTTAAGACCATATAGCAATAAATTTAGAATATTAGAGCGACTTCGATTACAACGCATTAAAAATAGCTTAACGGTAGCCGCCAAAAATAATGAATATTATCATTTATGGTGGCATCCACATAATTTTGGAAAGAACACCGAAAAAAATCTTCAGTTTCTTGAGGAAATATTACAGCATGTGGACTATTTAAAGAGGAAATATAATTTTCAAAGCATGCATATGAGAGATATGGTAGAATTGATCAATTTGAATAAGATAAATTAAAAGTTCGGAGAGAACAGGCAATTTCTTTTCGGACTTTTTTTATTTGTAGTCAACTTCACCTTATACATAACCTAAACTGTTATATCTAAAACCGTGTGAATCGCATGCCCAAACAAGTGAGCTGTGGATACAGCTTGTCCGGCTGCTCGAGCTGATGCAATAGCGGCATTATCAGTGGCTACTAGAGGTGCAGCATAAAGTACAACGATTCAGTACCTCAGTTCAACCATTTTATACAGCTTACTAATTGTGTAATTGACTTTGTTGTTAGCCGATTAAAAATTATTTATTTACATAAAATTTATTTGTTGACATTTATTTCATAACGTTATATAGTTAGTTACGCAAGTAACTAACCAACTAACTAACTAAATTTAACTCACAAGAGGGGGGAGATACTTTGAAATTAGATGTAAACAGTGAAGTACCAATTTTTCAACAAGTGGCAGAAATTATTTCAAATGAAATATTGAATAACAATATACTTGAGGGGCAACAAGTACCTTCCACAAATGAAATCGCGGAATTTTATCAGATAAACCCAGCGACCGCGAGGAAAGGGTTAAATATACTAGTTGAAGATGAGATTTTATATAAAAAAAGGGGAATAGGTATGTTTGTAAATGAAGGAGCAACAGGGAGGATTTTACAACAAAGAAAAAATGAATTCACCCATGTTTTCTTAAAGCCATTATTAGAAGAAGCGAATCGTCTAGGGATTTCGGTTGATGAAATTAAGAAACTAATTGATAATCAGGAGGAATAAACATGACTGTTGTTCAGATAGAAAATGTTTCTAAGAAAATAAAAGATCATATGATTTTAGATAATCTAAATTTTGAATTTGAAGAAAATCAAATTGTTGGATTTCTAGGTAAAAACGGTTCTGGGAAAACATCACTAATGAAAATTATCGCAGGAGAGTGGGCTTCGACTTCTGGTCAAGTATATGTAAATGAACAAAAACCATTTAATAACCAAAAGGTGCTAAGTAAAGTTTGTTTTATTCAGGAAGGAAATAATTTTCCTCCAGATATGAAAATCTCTGAGTTATTGAAACTAAGTAAAAACTTCTATCCGAACTGGAATAATGAGATTGCAACATCACTTCTAACTCTTTTCGATTTAGATAGCACAAAGAAAATTAAGGAATTATCTAAAGGAATGGAATCCGCGGTTGGAGTAACGGTAGGTATTTCAAGTAGATGCGAAATTACAATTTTCGATGAGCCCTATATCGGTATGGATGCGAATGCACGAAAGAAATTTTATAAATTTCTTCTGAATGATTATATGGAGGTTCCTCGTACGATTATTTTTTCAACGCACTTAATTGATGAAGTAAGTTCCTTATTTCAAAAAGTTTACATTATTAATAAAGGGAAATTGCTTTTAAATATCCAAACGGATGAGCTGAAAGAGAAGGTCTATACGATTACAGGACCGACAAAAGAACTTGAGAAAATAAAGAATGGGTTTACTATTTTGGAAGAAAAACATTTTATGGGGAATGGAGAAATCATCGTCTTCGATCAATCACATATACAAAATGAAGTGCCACCAAACTGTAAGAAAAATGCGTTGAATATGCAAGACATTATTGTTCATGTAACTGAGAAAGGGGAACAAATTCTATGAATCGGGTACTTACAGCTAAAAAGATTTTGGAAGTAAGAAACATAAAAACACAAAGTATCTTCTGGGGATTCTTATTATTATTTCTAACACTTAGCCTTATTCTCACAGTAACCGTCAATAACTTTACAACGCAGTTTACGAACAATGTAGCCATTTACATTTTTCTAGCAATATCCAGTTATGTTTTAATGCGAAAACACTTTAATTATTGCATTCACTTTGGTTTAACACGGAGCGAATTTATAAAAGCAAGTATTTTGAGCCGTATTCAAAATGTCATTGTAATGGTGCTAATCAATATCATCATTCTAGTCATTGTAAATCAATTGAAAACTTCATTTAGTATCCAACACTTTAACCTCTTTAATTGGAGTAGCATTTTTACGAATCACTCATTAATTGTTACTAATATTTGGGTTGATTTTTGTATAGGTGTATTAGTTAGTAGTGCAGCTTTGCTGAGTGGTGCATTGTATTATAAATGGGGATTAGTTGGTCCTATTAGCGTCTCAGTAGTAATTGTATTATCTGCATCATTACCTTTTATTCGCTCCAACTTATTTGACTTTTTCCTAGAAGTATATGAACAACAAGCTCTTGCTTCTTTTGGCTGGTTATTGATTGTTTCCATCATCTTATGGGCTTGTACGTATTTGTTATTAAATAAAGTGGATTTGAAAAGAGAATAGTTGATTACTAAACGCTCTATTAAAGAAAAAATGCAATTTAAATAGTTTGAATATTCCGTTAAGGTGAATCTGGTAAAGTATCATAGCTTTGTCTGAGAGATGTATACTCTAATAATTAACTTTCATAAGATGAAAGGATTCAAGAAATTTAGCCTAGAAGGGGAATAGCTGAGTGAACAAAAAAATTGTCTTTAAGATTATTGGTTTGGAACTTCTTTTGATGGTCTTTTATGCGGTAAATGGCGCCTTTGTAACGATTACAGAACCTACTAGCCCATATTTACAATTTATTATGCTAGTTCCATTTGCAATCATTCTTTTCCTATATATAGCTTATAAAAAGAAATGGCGTCAATATTTCTTTGTAAAGGTTCATCTTAATAAAGAAAATCTATTGCTTTATGTACCGCTAATTCTTGTATTATGTATCATTCTATTTAGCACCAACGGCTTAAATTTCAAATCTGTTCCTAACCTTGTCGCTATGTTTATCATGCAGTTTGTAATCGTCGCGTTCATCGAAGAGACAGTTTTCAGAGGGATGATGCTTCGAATTTTATCGGCAAAAGGCACTTTTTTGGCAGTTTGGATTTCAAGTATTCTTTTCGGCGTGACGCACTCATTACAGTTATTAGGTGGTCAATCAGTTGAAGATACGATTATTCAAATTTTGTATGCACTTGTTGTAGGATTAGTGTTAGCATTGCTTGTAATGGATGGGCAGTCGATTATCATTACGATGATGTTCCACGGCTTTAATAACTTTTTTAACTTTATGGGAAATGTCGAAAGTTCAATCACATCAGCATATATCATCTTTTTCGTATTATTAGTATATTCAATTTTCCTATGGAAACGAGTAAAGAACAATGGGAAAACATATTCTTCAGTACCTTTAGGATCTTTAGCTAAATAAATGAAATGCCAAGACTACAAATTGTAGCTCTTGGCATTTTTATTTGAAGCGTTTTATAATAATGATGGCCATCAATATCAAAACAATAAGACCAGCAGAGATAGGGAAAAAGAGTTTGTTCTGTAACGTGTTGAGTATAGTGGACTGTTGTTCATGCCTCATGACTGCCTTCAAATACAGTTCATCCTTTACTTGAACAGCAATTGCTTGCGATGTACTAATTCCTTTAATGGAGAAGTACATAGTTCCTTTTTCATAAGTATTTGAAAAGTTCCCACCAAGTGGTTCCATATCTGAATAACTCGTGACATGTCCAATTTCTTTGTCTATATCAGTGACAGGTTCATCAGTTACTTCATAAACATAGCCATTCCAAGAAACGAATGAAAATGCCCATGTAGTAGCAGAGGAATGCTTCGGTAAAATCATTAAACAAGTAAAGAGAAAAAGAAAGATAATCTGTTTCAATTTTTAAAAAATTCCTCCTTCAAGGGATTTTCCTAGTTTTACATATTATAATATGAAAATTAGTACAAAATGAAGAAAACTTGGTTATATTTTTAATAAGAATTAGAGAGATAAGGGGGCACTAAAATGGGGAGATCCAAAGAATTAGTAATGCGGGAAATTCCACAATCCGAGATAGGTCAGTCGATTGAATTACTAAACTATGTGTTTCAAATTTCCTTATCTATCAATAAGGACCGATTATTTGTAAATGCAAAAAGTAAACAGTTTGATGAGGGACTAGCACTTGGTTGGTTTGACCGAGAGCAACTTGTCGCACAAGTTTTAAATTTGCCTTTTCAAGTGAATATTCATGGAACGATATATGATATGAGTGGCATGACAGCAGTTGGCACTTATCCGGAATATTCAAGCCATGGTTTAATGCATACACTAATGGTTGAGAGTATGAAAAGGATGCGTAAAGAAGAGCGCTATATAGCCTATCTATTCCCGTATTCAATTCCTTATTATCGCAAAAAAGGATTTGAAATTATGAGCGATATTCTGGAATATCAAGTGAAAGATACGCAACTACCTTTTTATAGAAATATTCCCGGACAAGTAAGACGTATGAAGGATGACTTTTCGGATCTTCGTGATGTATATAACAGGTATGCTCGGAATACGCATGGTGCGATGAAACGAAATGCAATAGCTTGGAATGAGAAATTCCAAGAATCGTATTGGGAAGAGAAATTTGAAGGTAGTGATACGAAACTACAAGCTGCCGTGTATTATGATGATGACGGTTTAGCTCTTGGATATATGTTCTATCGGATTATGGAAGAGGATTTTTATATTGATGAGCTTGTATATTTGAAGGAAGTTGCTCGTAAAGCACTATGGAACTTTGTACATGCCCATCGTTCGATGATTTACCATGTATATGGCAAAACTTCTGGCAATGATGCGATAGCTTTCCTAATGGAAGATAGTGAAATCAAGCAAAATGTCTCTCCGTACTTCATGGCAAGAATTATTGATGTCCAAAAGTTTCTTGAGCGTTTTCCTTTTGTAGAATCGAACTTCCACATTCGTTTAGCTTTAACGGACACCCTTCTAGAATGGAATCATGGAACCTTTGAAATTACTGTTCGATCAGGAGATGTAACGGTCGAAAAGGTAAGTAATGAGCTTGAGGCAAATACTGTACAAATGACGATTCAAACGTTTGTCACAATGTTCTTAGGGTATAAGCGTCCAAAGTATTTGCATAGTATAGAAAGGTTAAAAGGTGATACTGCATCTGTTGCCTTACTTGAAGTGATCTTGCCAAATGCGGTACCAAGTTTTATCGATTATTTCTAGTAAATTTGAATAGACAATATGAGCGGAATTCTGTATTATAAATATAACTAAAAACGAAAGGGTGACCCAATTACATGAAGTACTAATCCTATTTTTTCGAAAGCTAAGAATGAATCGTATTTTAAATCAGATGAAATACTCTGTTTTTTCAAAATGCCTTCATTCCAGTGTTTTCAGAATAGGATTGTTATTCATGTGTTGGACAAAAAAGAGACGTCTCTTTTTGCTGTGCACCCATGCCTCCTATTCTGATGTAATAGGGGGCATTTTTTTGTCCCGATACATGAGGGGAGAGATTTTTTTGATGTTATTAGAAGCAAATGAATTGCAGTATTCAATTAAGGATAGAGAAGTTTTTAATATAGGAAAGTTACAAATCAATGACCATGATCGCATTGGTTTAATCGGTATAAATGGCTCTGGAAAAACGACATTGCTTGAAGTTTTGGCAGGATTGAAAGAACCCGAGAGCGGATATGTGAAAGCTTACAGTACGATAGAACTTGTACCACAGTTAAAGGAATCGACATCTGCAAAGAGTGGTGGGGAAGTTACAAAGGCTTATATACAAGGTGCACTAGCGAAGAGTGCCCGTCTACTAATAACGGATGAACCAACAACTCATTTAGACACGCTTCATGTGGAATGGCTTGAAGGAGAGTTACTAAAAAGAGGTGGCGCATTATTAATCGTATCCCATGACCGTGCATTTCTAGATGCAGTTTGTACGAAAATTTGGGAGCTGGAAGACGGAGGATTAAAAGAATATAAAGGGAATTATTCAGACTATGTTGAGCAAAAGAAAATTGAGAAAAAACAGCAAGAAGCATCTTACGAAAAATATACAACTAAGAAAAAACAGTTAGAGGAAGCCTTAGTTTTAAAAGAAAAGAAGGCAGTAAGAGCAGCAAAAGCACCGAAATCAGTGAGTAAATTGGAAGCATCCAAAACAAAACCGTATTTTGCAAAAAAACAAAAGAAATTACAAAAAACAGCCAAAGCAATTGAAATGAGATTAGAGCAATTAGAAAAGGTGGAGAAAGTAAAAAATCCGGTTGCGATTAAAATGGATTTACCAAACGCTGAAACGGTGAAGGGTAAAATTATAATACGAGTAGAAGATGTTGAAGGTCGTGTAGGAGAGCGATTGCTTTGGCAAAAAAGCAGTTTTCAAATACGGGGAGGAGATAAGGTTGCTATTACCGGGAATAATGGTAGTGGAAAAACGACTTTGCTAAAGAAAATCGTTGGGCAAGGAAAAAGTATGACCATTTCACCGGCAGTGAAAGTCGGTTATTTCAGTCAAAACTTGAACGTGTTAGATGTTGAGAAATCTATTTTAGAAAATGTCAGCGAACTATCTGTACAAGATGAGACATTTATTAGAACCGTACTGGCAAGGCTTCATTTTTATAGGGATGATGTATATAAAAAGGTAGGGGTGCTCAGTGGCGGTGAGCGTGTGAAAGTAGCGCTTGCTAAAATTTTCGTCAGTGATGTAAATACGTTGATATTAGATGAACCGACGAATTTCCTTGATATAGATGCAGTCGAGTCATTTGAATCGCTCTTAAAAGAATACGAAGGAACAATCATCTTCGTATCTCATGATCGACGTTTTGTAGAAAATATTTCTACTCGACAGTTAAAAATTGAGAAGGGTAAACTTCAATTTTTTGAAGGGCCTTTAAAAGAAAGTGTGCAAACAAAGAAAACGAAAGCACCTGATAACAAGGAAAATGAGTTATTAATCTTGAATTTAAAGATTTCTGAAGTGTTAGGGCGACTTAGTGTAGAACCTACAAAGGAGCTTGAAAGTGAATTTCAACGACTAATAGAAAAAAAACGTAAATTATAATAGTAGAACCTCAAAAAGGGTGAAAGACTTCCTTTTTGGGGTTCTATTATTTATATCTAATTTTCTAGTGGTCTTCATGGCAGTAATATTAGCGATTATTATAATGATGTTCTTTATCTATACAATGAAAAGTACAACTGAAGTGCGGATGAGCGGTTGCAAATAGAACGTGAAAATCTACAAGTTCAACAAAAAACGCTAACAGAAATGAATGAGCGAATTATATATATAGAATAAATGTTAAAAGGGGTTGAATAAATAAAAAATGGATATACTAATATTGAAAGAACTTAAGATGATCCAAATAAATTCGCAGAAGTTTTCAAATTAGGCGTCATTAAATAGAAGGGCAAGATCTTCATGTTAATCAAATGAAATATAAGGTAATTATTTAAAATAAAAAGATTATTTAAATAATTTTCAAAATATTATCAAAGATAGAATTTGATTGAAAAGCCCTATTTGATAAGGTTTTTGAGCTATTTGAAAGAAAAAGTGTAATGTGGAATTCTGTTCTTTTGTTTTTTATTCGTTACAACACTTGCATATCTCGTAAGTGCATGGTATTATGAGGTTAGTTATTTTTGTTCGGTGCAAAGGGCAGTATAAGTTTGACTTGTCGTCTGGACCATCACTTTGGACAAGGATAGTAATACAATGTGTGGATATCACACTAGGAGGCAACAATAATGGAACAAGGTACAGTAAAATGGTTTAACGCAGAAAAAGGATTTGGATTTATCGAACGCGAAAACGGAGATGACGTATTCGTACACTTCTCAGCAATCCAAAGTGAAGGATTCAAATCTTTAGACGAAGGTCAAAAAGTTACTTTTGACGTTGAGCAAGGCGCACGTGGCGCTCAAGCTGCTAACGTTCAAAAAGCTTAATTTGAACTAGCTGTAGAAAAAACCGATTCTCTTTTGAGAGTCGGTTTTTTTATTGTCTTTTTTATTTTCCATAGTGTGGCGAACAATGGTGCATTTACTAGATAGCACATAAACTCATATTGCGATGATGAGAGTATGTCAAATTGCTTCAACACGTTTACGTATAATACTTTGAGGAAAAGTGAAACATATGATTAGTGCAATATAGTGAAGCTTTATATTCTTTAACTTCTGCAATTGAACTATTTCAACTTCAAATTGAAGAAAACTTAATTATGAGGGTGTTGAAAAAAGTGAAGGAATTTTACGCAGATTTACATATTCATATTGGTCGTACCAAAAGTGGTAGACCTGTAAAAATTACAGGAAGCAAAAGGTTAAATTTACGACGTATTTTAGAAGCGGCGAGTGAACGAAAGGGTATTGACCTAATAGGCATTATAGATTGTCATTCTCCAGAGGTCATTGAAGAAATTGATGAGATGATACAAGATGGAGAGATGGTGGAAATTGCTGATGGAGGGTTACAGTTCGGAAACTCTACCTTGATACTTGGTTCAGAAATTGAAATATACGATGAGCACTGCCACGGACCCATTCACGTCCTTGCTTATTTTCCAACTATTGAAATTATGAAAATTTTTTCGATGTGGATGAGTGGCTATGTGAAGAATATCAATTTAAGTTCTCAACGTGTTTATTGTGATGGTATTACACTTCAAAAGAAAGTGCGTTCACTTGGAGGTTTATTTATTCCTGCGCATGTGTTTACTCCTTTTAAAAGCTTATACGGTAAAGGTGTATTATTTAGTTTAAGTGAGGTATTTGATCCATCTATGATAGATGGAATTGAGCTTGGTTTAAGCTCAGATACGTATATGGTGAGAGGTATAAAAGAGTTAGAGCAATATACCTTTTTAACGAATTCAGATGCCCATTCTGTCGGTAAAATTGCAAGAGAATATCAAAAAATGAGACTTGATCATGCAAGTTTTACTGAATTACAAAAAGCGCTTCAAGAAAAAGACGGACGAGCTATTGTTGCTAATTATGGTTTAAACCCTTTGCTTGGAAAATACCATCAAACGGTTTGTGGTGGCTGTGCTGCAAAAGTAGATGAGGGCTTATCAGAATGCCCTGTATGTCACAAACATAATATCATTAAAGGTGTTGCCACTAGAATTAAGGAGCTATCTGAAAGTGAAGAGAGCGAACGACCTAGACCGCCATATATTCATCAAGTTCCGCTAGATTTCATACCAGGACTCGGACCGAAATCACTAGAACGCTTACTTCTTGCAGTTGGGACAGAAATGAATATTTTGCAAAAAGCAACTTATCAAGAGTTAGCAGCAGTAGTGCCAGAAAAATTAGTTCGTTATATTGACCAATCACGCAAAGGGGAGTTGTTAATAGAAGTTGGTGGTGGAGGTAAGTATGGTAAGGTACAAAAAGAAGAGTCTTAATGATTTTCAGTGTGAAAAGCTTTCGACGAATGGATTAGCCATTTGCCGCAAGCTTATTTTGTTTATTTTCCTGCGTTACTTTGACTGATGAGATGTTGATATTCTTCATCGATTAGCGCAATGTCTAATCGTTCAAACAACGGCTCTACAAATTGAATGGATGTTGGTAATTCCACTAATTCATGCCACGAGACATCATTAATTCCAAGCATGTCTCGAATTTTCTTTGTTGAGAATGGTACAAAGGGTTCTAGTAATTGTGATAAATTCGCAATGATATAGACGCATGTTGCAAGTGTATTCGCACAACCAACTTCATCATCTTTTACTTGTAACCATGGTTGTTGTTCGTCAAAGTATTTATTGGCCTGGCGGATGTAAGAAAAGATTTCTTCAAGTGGTGCTTTGAAATGCCCTTGTTCAATCGCGATAGCTACTTCATCATATAGTTTTTGCGTTTGAAGTTTGATTGAAGTATTCAGCATGCCTTTAGGAATTTGTTTATCGAATGATTTTTCGATAAATTTAAATGTCCTGTTAACGAAATTTCCATATGCACCTAGGAGCTCGCTGTTGTGACTATAAATAAACTCGCGCCAAGAAAAGTCTGTGTCTCGATTTTCTGGTGCATTAATCGTCAAGAAATATCGAATTGTATCTGCATCGTATTTTTCAATAATATATGGTACCCATACCGCCCAGTTTAGACTAGTGGAGAGTTTTCTTTTCTCTAGTGTTAAGTATTCATTTGAAACAATATGTGTTGGGAGGGCAGGGCTATTTAATCCCATTAAAATAGCAGGCCAAATAATTGTATGGAAAGGGATATTATCTTTCCCATGAACGTAATAAGTGATTGTGTCGCTATTCCATAAATCTTGAACGTTTTTCTGATGCTGTTTTGCCCATTCTAAAGTAGCAGTGTAATATCCTGACACGGCTTCAATCCAAACATATATTTTCTTACCGTCAAAACCATCTATTGGTACATCGATTCCGTTTGGTAAATCTCTCGTAACGGCTCTATCAGGTACGCCTTCTGATAAGTATCGTTCGGATAAGTCAATTGCATTTTGGCGCCATGCTTTTTGTTCCTTTGCATTTTGTACATAGTGTTCTAATGCGTTTTGCATCTTACTAAATGCAAAGTAAAAATGCTCGGTTTCTTTCACGATGGGTTGATTGCCACATATTTTACATCGTCTATCGATTAAATCGAGTGGGTCTAATATTGTTGAGCAATGATCACATTGATCCCCACGTGCCTTGCTACCGCATACTGGACAGATTCCTTCGACAAAACGGTCCGGCAAAAACTGCTTGTCGTATTCGCAATACGTTTGTTCAATTGTTTTTTTATATAAAAAGCTGTTATCTAGTAGCTCCAAAAAGATATTTTTTACAGCTTGATGGTGGTGTACAGCATCGGTACGCGTATATAAATCGTAAGTAAAACCCAGTTTGTTAAAACAGGTTGTAAATTCTTCATGATATCGATCTGCAATTTCTTTTACAGTAACACCTTCTTGATTTGCTCTTATAGAAATTGGCGTTCCGTTACAGTCGCTACCGGATACATAAAGAACGTTTTCTTTCTTTAATCGATAATATCTAGCTAAAATATCTCCTGGTAATAATGCCGCAATATGCCCTAAATGTAATGCTCCGTTCGCATAAGGCCATGCTCCACCAATAACAATATTCATTAAAAAATCCCTCCTAAAATAAAAAAACTCGCCCTAATCAAAATAATTGATCAGGACGAGATTATATACCCGTGTTACCACCTTCGTTTGCAAACAGCTTGCACCATTTGCCTTCATCAGTACGCCAATTAGGGATACTGTTGCTGTTATAACGAGTGCCTTTCTCGTCGTAGCCTACTAAATAAATCGTTCGGTACGAAGCTCAGAGGTCATTTTCAAATAGTAAAGTTCACTTCATTTCCACCAACAGAAGCTCTCTAGACAACTTAATTTATTTTACTTTTCCTCATCAACGCGTGTTTCTATATGTTGAAAAGAAGTATAAAACACTATTGATGGAAAAGCAAGTATATTTCGAATAATGGATTAGCTATTGAATGAGGATGAATCTAATAATATGTTATAATTATCTAATTTACAAAATTGGAGGAAGACTATGCAAGCTGTAAAAAAGATACTACAGTTTTTAAAACCGTATAGATGGTTGGCCATTTTAGGGCCGTTATTGATGGTAGTCGAAGTAACGATGGACTTAATTCAACCGACTATTATGCAACATATTATCGATACAGGTATTGCTAATCAAGATCATACATATGTTGTGAAAATGGGCATTCTAATGATTGTCAGTGCAATAGTCGGGCTTATTGGTGGAGTAGGTTGTTCCATTTTTAGTGCTAAGACAGCTGTCCATTTTGCAACGGATATTAGAAAGGATATATTTAATACAATTACTTGTTTTTCGAGTAGTAATAGAGAATCGTTTGGGACCGGAAAGCTTATTACGATAATGACAAGTGACGTAGAGGCACTACAACGTGCTTTACTGATGACTTTGAAAATTTTTGTACGTGGCCCCTTATTATTTGTCGGAAGTATTGTCATAGTGTTTATGACTGCTAGAGAGCTATTTCCAGTACTACTCATAGTAGTGCCGATCTTAATAATCTGTATCTATTTTTTCACGAAATTATCAGGTGCTATGTTTGGTAAAGTACAGCAAGCGATAGATGCAGTGAATACAAAATTGCAGGAAAATTTAGCTGGAATTCGCGTTATTAAAGCATTTAATCGAAAACGCCATCAAATTGAACATTTTACGGATGTTAATGATCAATTAACAAAACGAACAATCACTGCAGACCAAGTCGTAGCGGTTTTGATGCCTTTGACAATGTTTGTCATTAATATGGGGATTATTGCGGCACTTTGGTTTGGAGCAATAAAGGTGGATAATGGTACGCTACAGGTAGGTGTTATTTTAGCATTTATAAATTATTTAACGATAATAATGAATGGTCTAATTTCTAGTAGTATGGTGTTAATGCAAATTGCCCGCGCTTTTCCCTCTGCAAATCGAGTGCATCAAATACTTGCAACACCAATTGACATCCAAAATACTGAAAAACCTATCCAACTAGATGAAGCAATAGGTGCTGTTACTTTTGAAAATGTAAGCTTTAGCTATAGTAAAAATGGAGAGCAAGTGTTGAAAAACATTTCATTTACTGCGCACCCAGGAGATTTTATAGGCATTATTGGAACAACAGGCAGCGGGAAGTCAACGCTTGTTAAAATGATACCAAGACTTTTTGATGTGGATCAAGGACAAATCTTCATAGATGATATACCGCTTAAGCAGTATGATTTAGAAACGCTTAGAGAAAACATTGGATTTACACCACAAAAAGCAACGCTATTTTCGGGGTCAATAAAAGAAAATTTACAATATGGGTATCAAAAAAGTATAGAAAAAGATATGTATAAAGCACTTGATGCTGCGAGTGCTACGGAATTTGTTGAGAAATTAAAAGATAATTTACAGCACAATTTAACACAAGGTGCAACAAACTTATCAGGTGGACAAAGACAGCGTTTAGCTTTAGCAAGAGCTTTTATCAGAAAGCCATCCATCCTTATCCTAGATGATACTACTTCTGCAGTTGATAGTATTTCAGAAAAGAATATACAACAGGCAATTGCAACAGATTATCAAAAAACGACAACTTTTATAGTGGCTTCTAAAATTTCCTCCATTATCAATGCCAATAAAATTTTAGTAATGGAAGACGGAGCGATTGTTGGTATGGGGACTCATGAAGAATTGCTTGAAAATAATAAAGTCTATCAAGAAATTTACGATACCCAAGTGGAAAAAGGAGGGGTATTAAGTGAATAAACAACAAACTAATCAACCCCGTAACGGATTAGAACGTGGACCACATTTTCGTGGTCCTGTTGTGAAACCGAAAAACCAAAAACAAACGCTAAAACGAATTTGGGATTATGTGAAACAGCAGCGAATGCAACTCATAGGAGCCATTTTCCTCGTTATATTGACAACGGTTTTAAGTTTAGCAGGACCACTTCTAATTGGTGTAATCGTAGATGATTATATTATTACAAAAGATTTAAGTGGCACGGCCAAAATGTTATTTATTTTGGCGGGTGTATATGTATTAACGTCAATTTTCACTTGGCTTCAAACATATGTCATGATCAATGCAGCGTTAAAAACGATTCAAAAGCTAAGATTAGATCTATTTGAAAAGTTGCATTCACTTTCATTACGTTTCTTTGACAAAAGGTCACAAGGGGATTTAATGAGTCGTGTAACAAATGATATTGATAACTTAAATGTTGCATTGAGCCAAAGTGTCGTTCAAATTGTTTCATCAATACTAACGTTGATTGGTACGAGCATTGCAATGTTCATACTAAGTTGGCAGTTAGCGATTGTCACTTTAACCATTATTCCGCTAATCGTATTCGTATCGAAACAAATTATTAAAAAGAGTAGTGTGAACTATTCTGAAAGACAACGTGATTTAGGGGTATTAAACGGCTATATCGAAGAGACTATAACTGGCTCTGAAGTAATTACTCTATTTGGTCAAGAAAAAATGACGACTGCACATTTTGCAAAGGTCAATGAAAGTTTGAGAACATCCGCTATGAAGGCTGAAATAACTTCTGGCTTTCTTGGACCCATTAATAACTTTATGAACAATCTTGGTTTAGGGTTAGTGATTGGGACAGGGGCACTGATGGCGGTAAGTGATCATACATCAATCGGCGTCATTGCGGCATTTGTAACGTATACACGTCAATTTTTCCGACCAATTAATCAGCTATCTAATTTGTTGAATACATTTCAATCTGCCATTGCAGGAGCAGAGCGTGTGTTTGAGATAATGGATGAAAAACCAGAACGAATTGATGGACCAAATGCAATTGTAAAGGAACAGCTTAAAGGGGATGTTTCATTCCGCGATGTTACTTTTTCGTATGATATAGGTAAACCAGTCTTAAAGAATATTTCATTTCAAGCAAAAGCAGGTGAAACGATTGCGCTTGTGGGTCCTACAGGGTCAGGGAAGACAACGATTATTAATTTGCTGACAAGATTTTATGATATTGATCAAGGTGAAATATTACTAGATAACGAAGATATTCGTTCTTATAAAATAGCCAATGTCCGTGAAAAGGTTGGCGTTGTATTGCAAGATACGTATTTGTTTTCTGGAACAATTATGGATAATATCCGCTATGGTCGACTTGATGCATCAGATGATGAAGTCATTCAAGCTGCGAAGGTGGCATATGCTCATTCGTTTATAAAATACTTACCAGATCAATATCAAACGGTGATTAAGTCAGGTGGAGTGAATTTAAGTCAAGGACAACGCCAACTGCTGGCAATTGCAAGAGCCATTTTAGAAGATGCGGATATTCTTATTCTTGATGAGGCCACCTCTAGTGTAGATACACGTACTGAGGTGCAGATTCAAAAAGGCCTAAAACATTTAATGACTGGTCGAACGAGTTTTGTCATAGCACACCGTTTAAAAACGATAGAAAATGCCGATAAAATACTTGTTATTAGAGACGGAGAAATAATAGAGCGTGGCAATCATAAAGAACTCATAGAGCAACAAGGATTTTATGCTGAATTACAAAGGAAATTAGATATTCTACCAACATCATCTTAAATTGAAAAAAGATTGTAGTTATTATTACCTATCATCTTATTCACTTAATATAACATTCATAGAGGTTTGGTTTTTTGATAAAAATATATCTAAAAATAATATTTAAATAAAATATATACTATTATAGGTTTTATTTCTTTGTTCAATAGTCTTGGTTATAGCGGTGTGTGGACGATGTTTTTGCCCTATTTTTTCATTGGTTTTACTTTCTTTAATTATTAAAATATTGTTTTACTGTATAATTAGAACTATTAGAAATGGGGTTTACTTAATATGGATAAGGACCTAAGAGAAATACATCATCTAGAAGATACACCGCTTATTCGTTGGAACAAAAATGAACCTAATGAGTTTTTACAACAATTTGTTACTAAGCTAAAAAGTTTGAATATGATTCTTTCAACAAATACATATGTTAAAGGTACAAATAAAGTACTGACGCGAATTATTGAAGACGCTCAAAATCAGACTATGATTTTACTTATAGGCATGACTGGTGCAGGGAAAACAAGTTTAGTAAATGCACTGCTTAAAAGATCTATTCTATCAACGAAAATGGAGAAAGCAACAGCGATAAATACTATTATTCGATACGGTCAAACAGAAGAAGTGAAGGCTTTTTTCCTTGATGGACAAGTAGCTAGTTTTGACCTTGATAAAGTGGAACTATTTACAACATCGGACACTTTTAGTGCTGAAATCTTACGTGAAAACTTGGACTATATTGAAGTCTATGTCAATAATGAACTACTAAAGAATGTTACATTTATCGATACAACACCGCTAGAGCCGAGTGGTGATGATTCAGCGTATGTAAAGGAATCGATATTAAACCGCGCGGATGATTTGTATTGGATTTTCAACTGTAATTCAAAACCAACGCAAGGTGAGTTGAAGTTGCTCGGAAAATTCCGCGAACGGAATGTAAAACCATTAGCAATTATTAACGCTATTGATATTCATGAAACGGCATATGAACAATTTATAGCTGAACAAAATAAATTGCTTTCGCCTTATTTCCGTAAAATAATGGGGATATCTGTAAGGGATGCCGAAGTAGCTGTGGCAACCGGTGATGATGACAAGTGGAACCAAAGTAAGTTTGAATTATTATTAGAGGAAATTAAGAATTCCCATGCTAACCAATCAGACCGTGTATATCTCATCATTGAACGCTTTATTAAATGGCTTAAGAGGTTCCAAACTGAGTTGGAACTAATACCACAAAGAGAGCCGTATATAACAGCTTATAATCTATTAATCCAGTATCAAATAGGGAAACAAAAAGCATCTGAAAGAACAGAAATTGAAAATCAAAAGCTCATCACATATGAAAAGGAATATCTTAAGGCTAGCGTTATTTTTAAAGATGTGCAAACGTTGTATCAATTGCTACAAGTAATCTCGAATAATAAGCATTTTAAAACCTATGACGTCATGGTCTTTGTTGAGTATTCAAACGATTATTTAAAGGCTGTAAGGGAATACCGTACAATGCTTCAATCGTACAAAACCGAGTCTAATAGAAACGATGGAAAACAGCGTCATTCAACAGGGAAGGGCCTGTTAAAAACAATGTTTGTCAACGAGCAACAAAGTGTAAAGCAGAGTAAACCAAACGAACCATCTCAAATTTTACAAGCAACACTCGAGCAACAATACAAGAAAGTTCTCGCGTTAGAAACGCAATTATTTAACGAATATCCAGCAGTATTGAAGAATTTAAATGACATCGCTAACGATCAAAGAGAGCGCATTATTAAGCGAGTTAGTCTGATTAGCACTGAGCGAATGAAAAAGAAACAACAGTTAATCAACGCAATTAGACAGCTGAATGGCTTTAATAATATTTTGGAGGCAAAAGACTTTGTCGAAACATTTGTGGAGCAGCTGATTGATCAAAAGGATCTCGTTGTGACAAAAAAGGAAAGATTGTCACTGAGTGAAACTTTAGTAAAGATTAAAAGTATTAAATTATCACATGAAACGTTAATTGCAAGTACATATATCGATGAACAAGATGACGAAATCTCAAAAATGCAAAAAAGATTATATGAAAAATATCATTTACTGCCACTTCGATTGACTATAGATGATATGAAATCAGAAATTGAAAAACCGCCTATTTATAGCGGTATTAGCGATTAAGTAAGGATACTTACCCCGGTAACAGGGTGTAAGTATCTTTTTTTATAGTATCAATAATTCCAATATGTTACAATAAAGGGATTAAAAAAGAAGGGCTGATTTCACATGGGGATTAGAAATTTAATTCAATAACACACCTTTCAGATACTAAAAAAGGAGTGTTAATTAATGAACAAGAATGAACAATTTTATGACAAACAATACGAATGGATGACTCAAATATTTGATGCAAAAGTAGATGCTTACCATCAAGAACGAGTCGAGTTAGTTGAGAAAAAAGGCTTAAAGAAAGATTTAAACATTCTAGAGCTGGGGAGTGGCAACGGAGAATTCGCAGTAGCAGCAGCGATGCATGAACATCATGTTTCAACTGTTGAAATCATTCCACATGCCACAAGTAAAATGTTTGAGCTTGCCGAGGAGAATAACGTAACGACAAGAATTGAGGCTTATCGGGACAGCTTCTATACCATTGTGCTATCTGATAAATTCGATGCTATATGTTATTGGGATGGTTTTGGGGTTGGGACTGATGCGGATCAACAATTATTACTTCACAATATTGATTATTGGCTAAAACCTGATGGTACAGTATTCATAGATGTTTACGCACCCGCATATTGGGCCAAAACAGCTGGGCAATTTATGGAGCTTTCTCAGACAGTTTGTCGAAAATATGATTTTAATATAGAAACTAATAGAATGATAGATACTTGGTGGTTGACAGATAACCCGGATGAAAAAAAGCAACAATCGTTGTGCTGTTATGAAGTAGCTGATTTCGAAAAAATGTTAGTAGACACTTCATTAGCTATCAAAGAGATTATTCCGAATGGCAAAATGGACTATGATAGCTGGATTTTTCATAAGCAAGTACCAATTGAAGAAGCAATGATATATACAGTAATTCTACAAAAAAAGTGAGGTCTAGACTATGACTTATTTTATCCGTCTTGCAACAACCGAAGATATAGCAGGTATTGCGAAAGTACATGTAGATAGTTGGCGCACAACGTACAAAGGTATTATAAGGCAAGAATTCTTAGATAATCTAACATATAGCAACAGAGAAGCACTATGGAAGCGTAATATCGAAAGAGGAAGAGAAGGGGATACTATTCTTGTAGCTGTAAACGAAGAAGAACAAATCATAGGTTTTACATGTGGCTCTAAAACACAAGAGGGTGAATATCCAACATATGATGCGGATCTTACAGCTATTTACGTATTTGAGCATGAGCAAGGAAAAGGAATTGGAAAAGCTATGTTAAAACAACTATTTGTAGAGTTTAAAAAACTTAATTACAGTTCGTCAATTGTGAAAGTATTAGAAGACAATTCATCTTGTCGCTTTTATGAAGCGATGGGTGCAAAGTTTATCGACTCAAATCCAATTCAAATTGGCGGTGAACAATTAGAATTACTCACGTATGGTTGGCCAAAAATTTAGCATATGTAAAAACGAAAGCAGCCGATTTTAATAATCGGCTGCTTTCTATCTTTACTTCTTAATCAATTGGAAATCCGATTAATCACCAAAGGCGAATATTAATTCTGTCTCGCAAACAATTTCCCCATCTACAGTAGCGACTCCTTTGCCTTTCCCAATAGCACCTATTACTCGAGTGATTTCAACTTCAAGGCGTAGCTGGTCTCCAGGTATCACTTGTCGTTTAAAGCGGCATTTATCTATTCCAGCTAAAAGCCCTAATCGTCCTTCATTACCTTCTTTTGTAAGCATAACAATAGCACTTACTTGAGCTAATGCTTCTACAATTAATACACCGGGCATAATAGGATAGCCTGGGAAATGCCCATTAAAAAACTCTTCATTTACACTTACATTTTTTATGGCAACTGCTTTTTTACCTTCTTCTAATTCGAGCACACGATCTACTAATAGAAAAGGGTAGCGATGTTTAATGATTTCTTTTATCTTTTGTGTGTCTAACAATATGTTTTCCTCCAAGATTAAAAATTGATACCTCTTCATATTAACACCTGGTGCTAATGGTTGGTAATGTTTTTTATTAATTATAAAGAAAAAATAGTGAGATGGTATTCAAATAATTGTACTTTCAAGTTATTAAATTAGGTGCATAATGTAAGATAGTTTCCTATTATCAAGTACTATACATATTTTTAGAGCATTAAAAAAGCGTTCAACAAGTGCTATTGCACTGGCTGAACGCTTTTTGTTTTTAGAAGAATACTTTTTCAGTATTGTATTTCGCACGGAAATGGTTGATAGCAAATGTTTCATAAATTTCACGTTCCATTTGATCTTCAACAACGAACACTTCAATTTTATGAACTTCGTTACGGTGATCTTTAATAGGTGAAACGTTATCTTCAAAGTGCTTTTTCACACGTTGACGGATTTTACGTGCTTTACCTACGAATAAAAGCTCATTTTCTTTGTTAAAGAACATGAAAAAGCCGCCTTTATCACGAGGGATTTCATGGAAATCAATAAATCCATAAATTGAAGGGATAATCGCGTCCCCTTCTTTAATTTTTTGTTCGCGTTGACGAATTACTACGTCTGGTTTTGGCATTTCAATTTTGATCAAAAAAATTCACGTCCTCATTATTATATAGTAGTTAATGCTACCATAATTGTGATAGAAAAGCTATCGGATTTACTAGTTGCCGAAATACACGTCTATTATAAAAAAAATTGACCATATTATCAATTTCTCCTTAAACAAAATAGACGAATATTTTACGAATAATATTGCTTTTTTTCTAAATTCTTTACGAATCTAATAATCCAATATAGCATAATCCAAGGTAGAACGAACTTTGTAGTCCATTCCACTGTATTAGTTAGAAGTAAGTATGAGTTAATGCCGAAGGATGGAAGAATTATCAAAAGGACTAAAAAAATTAGTATACCTACTATTATATTTTTCATTTATAATTCCTTTCACATGGCCATTATAAAACTAATATTTGTTTATTTATCTGAAATGTCTATCACTTAACTCGTGTCAATCATTATCACCAGCCAGTTCAAGTTGTGCAGTGATGTCGATACCATTTAGCGCTTGTGTGGCAAGACGGTCCGACTCAGCATTCGATTTTCTTGGAACGAGCTCGTATTTAGGAAGAATACTAAGCTTTTTTAATTTCTCGTCAATTCGATCTGCCCAGCTTGTTAAGTCTTTTTCTAGCAATGCCCAATCTCCGCTCATCTGGTTGATGACAACTTGTGAGTCTCCAATGAAAATAACAGGCAGATGGTGAACATTTAGTAGCTCAAGCTCCACAAGACTCAGATAAAGTGCGGCATATTCAGCTTCGTTATTTGATTTCAGCACTTCAGAAGGAGCATTCTTCCTCACCCTGTACGATTTTCCACTCTGTTCAAAATAAATAACGCAGCCTAAACCAGCAGTCCTAGTCGTACGATCAAAGCCACCATCGAAATACACTGTAATATTATGAGGTTCAGTTTCGATTTCTTTAATAAAGCGTTTCAATTCCTTGATTGTCCAAGTGCTGTCAAACGAGTCAGTAAAGGTTATACTTTTGGCGCGTCCTGTCCGCTCAAGATCCTCTGCTATTAACAGTCCTCTTTCTGCTGGCATCTCCTCGGAGCGGAATATAGTTTCTGTTCCTCTTGGTAATTTGTAAACCCATTCGATTGAGATGTTCATCGTCATTCCTCCTATGCCTGTGATTTAATAATCTAAGATATAAAACACACCAATATACCAGGTATATTAATAGTAGTGTATATGTTAGAGGGGATTGTTGTAATTAAATTATTTAACTGGAGTTTGATGGTAAATCGTAAAAAGTGAAAAATAATAACTCTGAGCGTGAAGGGAATAATATAAGCGAAGACTTTTGTGCAGTGTCATGCTGAAGTCGCCTTTTTAAAACATTACATTGTATTTATAAGTTAATTTTTCCTCTACATAACATAATTATACCCTCAAAAATTTATCGAGCTTACATTAAAGGAGCAAAGCAATTGCACTGATAAAATTAAGTACCCAAGCAATTAGTTTTTACAATTTATGGCCGGAAGTCGAGCCTTTCACAAAGTATAATTTATCTCATTCGGTAAATATTAAGACAACGGCGTTTTTGTAATAATTATTAAGCTTGGTAGGTGATGTATTGACTCGTAAGAATATATTAATTCTAACCGTTTGCGCTTTAATCATCTCAGTATTTTATGCTGGTTTTAGTATTGCTGCTGACAAGGGACGGAGATACTACGAAGAATCTGGGCAGATGCTTTGGGATATAAATACTGAAGAGAAAATTATCGCTATTACATTTGATGATGGACCACATCCAAGATATACAGGACAAGTTTTAGATATACTTGCTAAATATAAGGCTAAAGCTACTTTCTTTGTTATTGGAGAAATGGCTGAAAAACATCCTGAGTTGGTTTTAAGAGAATATAACGAAGGGCATGAATTAGCTAATCACACATATACACACCCTTATAAGACGTCGCCAAAAGAATTTGAAGAAGAATTAAAAAAGACAAATGAAATAATTTACAGTATTACTGGCTTTGCTCCAGTGTTATTTCGTCCAGTTGGAGGACAATATGATGAAAAAATGATCGATATTGCCACAAATAACGGATATAAAGTTGTAATATGGTCATGGCATCAAGATACGGAAGATTGGAAAGGAATTTGGTCCCAAAAGATTGTAAATAAAGTACTGAAAGGTACGAGACCAGGTGATGTGATACTGTTTCACGATGGTGGAGGAAATCGGACTCAAACGTTAAAGGCACTTGAGAAAATAATACCTGAGCTACAAAAGCAAGGGTATAAATTTGTTACAATATCGGAACTTATTGCTAGTGTAAATGGAAAAATAAGTGAATAGAGGGCTTCAACAGCTAATAATTGACATAAAAAACGCCAAACTGAATTTGATAAATCAAAAAAAGAAAACTTAATCTTCCTGAAAATAACAAAGTAAAGAGTTACTTTAGCGTTTAGCGATGATGATAGCATCTGCTGAACGCTTTTACTCATTTTGATTTGAAATTACTTTAGAGATGTGACTAAAGAAGTTTGAAAATTAAGTAAAAAAAGCCGATTAAAATGTGTGTTTCGTATAGTGTTTTTGTATAACATATACCAATAATGTAGTATCTTATTATCATTGAATAATCATTAATTTATTATATAATAAGTAATAGTTACGATTATTATTAAGATGATAGGACTATATATTTACTTATTTAGGTTGGTGAGTTGTTTTAGAATGTCTGAAAATCGTTGTTACATACATAAAGTGAAAGCTGCCGAGGTATTAGTAGACGAGAAAATTGTTGTGTACTGTCCAAGATGTGCTGAAGCTAATATACATAAAATTGTTGTACAAGAAGAGAAAATGTTAAAATCTGAAGAATTATCAGATATAAGAACGAGACGCCACATTGCAATGAAAGAGCTGTGGAAGAGCCTTGCGGTAGCATTTTACATAGAATGCTTACCTATTTTCATCACATTGTTTACGCATTCGCCCAAAAGTTTTTCCGAATATATCACTGGAGTAAAAGAACTGTACAGTCAGTTCCTATTCCAACCTATTGTTCAACTTATTGCCATTGGTTTTATTGTTCTTGGCGGGTATTTCTGGATAGCTGCTATTAAAAGTCTAAGAGAGATAAAAAAAGAGGAAGCTATTTTATTGAAGCCTTTTGCAAATGAAATTGAAGTCCATGAGAAATTCCAAACGCCAACTAAGATCAATCAAGTGAATGAATTTGTGAGAAATGTTAAAAAGAAATATGAAAGTAATTTCTTTAATCAACGGAAAATTCATCAAATGAGCCCATATGATTTCAAATTATTTATGGCGAAACAATTGCAAAAAATTGATTTTAAAAATGTGCGTTTAGCTAGGGAAGATAGTGACTTTAAAGTGGATATATTTGCTGACGGTCCCAATGGTAAAGTGGCGTTCCGTTGCATAAATAATGTCAATTTAGTAAAAATGGATGAAGTACATAAAATTGCAGTTGAAAAGGTTTATTATGATTGCGAATCATCAATCTTAGTAACCACTTCAGCTATAACAAAGGATGCATTGGAATTAGCTGAAACATTGCGAGTGACTATATGGAATGATCAAGTTTTGAAAGAAAAAATAATCTCTATTGAAAATGAACAATGGAGCGACCATTTACAAGACTTTTATGATTACTCCGATCAAAATCTAAAAAAATATACAGAATTTGAAATGAGAAGATTAGCTCAGTCTTAATTTTTAAAAAAAAGAATTATTCGATTAAAAAGATATTGGGTTCTGCTTTCAAATAACAATAACAAATAATATTAAAAGTGGGTATGAAATCACATATGATTTCATACCCACTTTTAATTGTTAAACCAAAAGCATTCCGAATTGGCCATATGGGCAACATTACTCCTGAAATGTTAGAAGAAGCGATTGTGAAAATAGGAGAAACGTTGCAGAAGCTTGGGCATGAGGTGGATATTGTAGGTGCATGTAAACAATTCAAAGAAATGATTTTAACGACAGTCTAAATCTAAATTACTAAAGCTATGTAGTTAATAGATAGCTTCTTTTTTTTAACAATTGGATATTTAATGAAAATAAATATTTCATATGATTCAGTATGAATGACCGTCTAAAATGTTAATTATCCACCTAAATAACCATATACCTGTCAAAAATTTATGTATATAATTTTAGTAGATTGAAAAATTTGGAGGATAATTATGAAAAAAAATCAATTGAATTTCTTTAAAATGATGTTAGCACTAGTAGTAGCTTTCGCGTTTGCATTTGGCGCATCGACAAATAAGACGGAAGCCGCAACAACAACTCAGGTAGATACGATCACTTTAACAAAAGACAAATCAAAAACGCTTGATAGAAAATTCAGCAGTATGGGCACGGATGTTATAAAAGTAACTGTACCAACTGACGGTTTACTTACGATGAAACTAAATAATCCTAAAGAACGTGGAATAGCTCTTCTACTGCTAAATGAATTTGATATTAGTCAATTAGAAGATATCGAGGATTTTGATCTATCAGCATTAGAAAAATTGGAAAGTACATTTAATGATGTAGAATTATTCGGTTATGCGATAAATTCAGAACTTACTTGGTATGATCCATCAATGCATTCCATTTCTGTTGGTTTGAAGAAAGGTACATATTATCTTGTAGCCTATAAATTAGACTTCGGAAAAAATAAAAGCTACAGTACTAAATTATCTTTTAAAGCAGGCAGCAACTATGAAAAAGAATCAAACAATTCAGCTTCAAAAGCAACGCCAATCAATTTAAACAAAACATATAATGCGTCATTTAACCTAATTGATGAAGATGATTATTATAAAGTAACTGTTCCACAAGCAGGTTACTTGAAAGTTTATGCAGATCAAAAGCATAGTACGAAGTTTAGAATGAAAGTATTAGATGATAAAAAGAAAACGGTTAAAGGCTTCAAAGTAACTAAGGATAAACGAAAATATACTGGTTCTGTATATTTACCAAAGGGTACTTATTATGTAAAAGTAAGTGCAGATATGATGGATTCAATGTATGACAGTGTATCATACACGTTAAAAACATCAGTAAAATCAACAAAGCTTAAAAGTTCAGCTGTAAAAGTGATCAATAAGAAAGGTACTAAAAACGATAAAGTACTGGTTTCTAACTTAAAAGCTGGATCAACTGTAAAAGTTTATGCAGATGCTAGCAAGAAAAAACTATTAGCTTCAGCAGTAAATACTTCTGATAAAGCTACAATGAAACTAAAAACATTAAGTAGCAAAGGCGGTAAATTATATATTACCGTTAAGAAACCTAGTATTTCTGAAAGTATCGTATTAAAAGTGAATTATTAATAAGTAAAGCCACTAGCAAAGTAAGAAACGCTAGTGGCTTTTTATGAATTTAGATTAGTAGGAGAATTTGTATATGTAAACGACATGTTGTCCGGTGTAAAACCTTATGATAGCAATGGTTTAATCAAGTATAATAAAATAGAGAAACACTGGATTTACTGATGCAAACTAAATATTCAACTTGGTGCATGTATTGGAGAAAAGTGGTAATTTTGATAATTAAGACATCGCACTTTGTTAACGAAAAAATAAAATATATAATAGATAAAACTATCTACTATCAAATATGAATAGAAGATGGTTTTTAGTTATACATATTACGTTATTTGGCAAATATGTGTGTAAAGGATATTAACGATTTTCAAATAGATGAGGTGTTTCGCATAGAAAAGCAATTGGCAAAGAGGATGATCGCGTTAATGGCTGTGTTAAACGAGGATATACAAAATATTGATTTTAATGTATCCACTCAAATAGCAGCGTATATGCAGGAAGGGCTGTTGGGTGACTTTGCAACAGCAACGTCTGGGATTGGCTATTTTTACGATAATATAAAAGAGTATGACAAGGCGGTCCAATGGTATAAATTAGCTACTGAATTAAATGTCGCAGAAGGTCAGTTCTGTTTAGCTAATTACTATTATGAAGGGCTTGGCGTTTCGGAAGATATAGAGAAAGCCTTTCAACTTTATGAACGAGCAGCATTACAAGGTCATGCAGACGCAGCCAATAATCTAGCGGATATGTACTTTAATGGTGAATATGTTAAAGAAAACATGGATGAAGCGTTTAAATGGTTTACAATAGCATCGAATGCTGGTGTAAAAGAAGCCCAATTTACTCTAGGCATTATGTATGAACAAGGTCTTAGTGTAAAAGAGAATATGGGACAAGCATTGATGTTATATAAAACTTCAGCAGAAAATGGTTATACAGAAGCGCAATATCGGTTAGGAAATATGTATGACCAAGGCATTGGGGTAAAGGAGAATAAGGAGTTAGCTTTTCAGTGGTATAAAAAAGCCGCAGAAGAAGGCAATGTAGATGCTGAATACAATGTTGGCTATATGTTTCAAAATGGAATTGGAACAACCGTAGATTACGATTTAGCACTAATATGGTATAAGTGTGCAGCAATGCAAGGTGATGCAAGTGCCAAGGTGCGTATTGGAGAAATGTACGAATTTGCTATGGGTATCCCGATGGATATAAATTGTGCGATTGTTTGGTATGAACGTGCCATCGGTGCAGGAGATGAGTTAGCTAAAAAGCATCTCGAACGTTTAGGGAATTATTAATAGTTGGTAAACCTGATGAGTAGAAGAGTATTCATCAGGTTTTTTCGTTTTTGGAATGAGGAAAGGGATGTTTAGTAGGGGGGGTAGATCATCAACTTCTCTTCATTGATGATTTACCAAATAAACAAAAAAAGCACATTCAATGGGATAATAATCACCTTGGATGGGCTTTAATATTTAGAAAAATATATTATGTTTTATATTAAACACGGACAAATCTATAACGATCTTTTATATAACGTTTAAAGTAGATACCTTTTGAGTCTGCTTCCATCAATTCGTTATAAATTCTCTCAGGAACGCCGAAATATTCAAAAACACCATCTTTAAACTCAATTCTTAAAATCATTGCACTAGGGTCGAAGCCCACATTTACTAATTTTGATGAAGTAACAGAAACCATATTCATAACGATCCCCTCCTAATTTTAGTATAAGCGAAAGCGCTTTCAAAAGATAGGGAATTGTTTTATATTGTAATATTATATTGACTTTTCCAATTCAAATAAATTACTGTTAAAGTATGGAATACTATACATTTTTTATTAGAAACTAATGTAAAAAAATATTTACTATAGGGGGAAGGGATAATGATTAGAATGGCTACAGCACTAGACATTGAGCAGCTTGCTCACTTTTTGTCGAGCTGCAATGAAACTTCAAGACGACATATTGGTTACTGTGGTCAAGATGAGAAAGAAATAAGGTCTACATTACGACAAGAATTTTCAGACTTACCTTTTGAAAATTCTATGATCATCGCAGTTGAAAATGAACAGATTGTTGCAGCAATTGGACTTGATTTCGATGAGGATAATCAATCTGCTGAAGTATGGGGACCGTTTGTTCAAAATGAAGTAACAGAAGTACTGTTACCTGAAATGTGGATGAGGCTTTGTCAACAGCTGCCAATAGCCTTGGAAAATCCTCAATTTTTTATCAATATTGAAAATGAAGTCGCGATAGCTTTTACAAAAAACATTGGAGCAAAAATGTCAGGGCATCATTATATATTACATAAAGAACGTCAAAATCATAAGTTTGAAAGTACGAAAGAGATAGTTAAATTGGATTCCATTAATATCGAAGCCTTTCAAAACTTACACGACTTAGCATTTCCAAATACGTATTATAATGCACAAATGATTTTGTCTCGTCTAAATAAGAATCAAGTTGTATTTTGCTATTGTGATAACGAAGGATTAAAGGGATATGTCTATATAGAAGCAAATGCCGAAAATGGAGAAGGTACGATTGAGTATATTGCCGTGAATGATCAGTTTCGTAAGCAAGGTATAGGAAGAAAATTGCTATTGCATGGATTAGATTTTTTATTTACATATGATTCGATTGAGGAAATCTCTTTAACTGTTCAAAAGAATGAGAGAGGTGCAATTCATTTATACCAATCAGCTGGATTCAACATTGTACATGAACTTGTATTTATGAAGTGAATTTTCAAATAACAGGGGGCATTACTATGTGGGAACAACAATTAATCGAAACATCCCGTGGAACATTTGAAGTTTTTGTAAAGGGAAGTGGCTCTCCACTTTGTGTAACACATTTATATAGTGAATTTAACAGTAATGGCAACACAGTAGCGAACCCTTTTACTGAGTATCATACTGTATATTTAGTGAATCTAAGAGGGGCAGGACAATCTGCACCATCTCTCACAGAGCATGATTTAAACATGAGAGAATCAGTGAAGGACTTAGAGGCCATTCGAGAAGCGCTACATCATGAAAAATGGGCTTTTGCAGGGCATTCAACAGGAGGCATGTTAGCGCTAGTATATGCTATTTTAGCAGGGAAATCTTTAACGAAAGTCATCGCGGGAGGAGCAGCAGCGTCTAGCGAATATATGCGACATAAAGGTAGCATTTACTGCAAAGACAATAAACATAATGAACGTATTAGAGATATTATGCAACAATTAAATGATCCACAAAAGCCATTGGAAGAGCGTCGAAAGTTAAATCGCGAGTGGACTGAGATGTCTATCTATCATAAAGACCGCTATGATGAATACTTTAACCGTCCAAATAGCGGGAAAGTAGTAAGTGATCGTCTAAACTACTATTCGTATGTTGAATTAAAGAACTATGATTTGAGAACACAGCTACCAGAAATCACTGTTCCGACATACATATACTGCGGATTATATGATACACAATGCCCTTATGATTTTTCACGAGAAATGGCGGAGCTAATACCAAATGCGCAACTGTTTACGTTCGTTGAAAGCAACCATTATCCATTCGTTGAGGAAGAGGAGAAGTTTGCTGAATTTGTTAAGGCTACACTTTAAATTTATAAGAAAGCTTCTGCTGGAGTTTAGAATTGACTTTCTCCAGCAGAAGCTTTCTATATTTCAGCAAAAGAGAGATTATACTTATTAAACATAGTGAGGAAGTAAAGTGCTGTATCAAAATCTTTTTGCTTAAAAGCAGTAAGCGCGCCTCGAATAAACCACAATGATATAAAGTCTTTTAATAAAGAGAGATTAATAGATTCAATTTTTGAATAACATGAGATAAAACGATAGATATAGTGTTTAATTTCATTAATAGTATAGTGTGTTGGTGCATTTGATGTGAGGATTGCTGCTAAATCAAAATAGGGATGCCCGATTCTAGCTTCACCAAAATCGATAATAAATAATTCATTGTTAAAAAGAGTATTCCAAATACCTAAATCGGCGTGAATCCATTGCTTTTCAATAGAAGTTCTATTCACTATTTTCGTTATGTTCTTTTCCATTTCTAACACTGGAGGGAAGCGTTTATCTAGACTCCAACTTTCTTTAATAGCTTCCCAAGTAATTAAAGTGTTAAAGCGATTAGTTCTCACATGATTGCTCTCAAAGGAGCGCAAAGCTTTTCGCAGTTCAAAGAAAACGTTAATCCATTCTTCCATCTGTACATCACATTTAATAGGAGGAATGTATGATTGCAAATGGAAAATCTGTTCTTCGATTTGAATATACGAACTACCTTCATAGGTAGGATGAATTACAGGTACTATTTCTCTAGAACAATTTGCATTCAAATGCTGATGTAATAAAAATTCAAAATCCGCTTCTGAATTGCTCTTTAGAGAACGCAAAATAAAACAATCAGAAAGAGTATTAATTTTAAAAGTCAGGGATGTTTGTCCCTGATACATTTGTTCAAAGGATTCGATTTTATCTAAAGTGTATTGATATTCAATCTCTTGTAAATGTTCATATAAATGCATATACGACCTCGGATTTTTTTTACATTAATGTATATTATAATTGATTATTAGCTAAATATCTTAGGGATTTATGTAAATTACTAATAAAAAAACCAGGCGTATAAAGAGCGCCTGGTAAACCTGTATTAATCTTCAAATAAATCATCCATTAATTCATGGATTTCCTTATCTCGTGTATGTCTAGCTGCAGGGTCAATTGTGACTTTTCCTTGGTGAAAGATTAATACATCACCAGGTTGTGCACCATTTGGTAATTCAGTGATGGCGATATCCTGCATACCTTCTTCAAACTCTATGACGGCTATTTGGTTTTCGAAACGATCAATTATCCCAGTTTTCATCATTGATTTTCCTTTACAGATATTTCTGAACCTGTTGATTTGAATACTATATTGCCCTGTTTATCAGTTCTATATACTTTTGCGCCCACTTTTTTTAGTCGATTTAATGTAACAGCAGTAGGGTGACCATAGCCATTTGTAGCACTTACACTAATGGCAGCATATGTTGGTTTCGCTTTTGCTAAAAATGCATCAGATGTCGCTTCCTCAGCTCCGTGATGACTTACTTTTAGAACGTCTACTTGTGGTATTAAATTACTTGCTAGCATGTCATCCTCAGCAGGGAATTCAGCATCACCTGTGAATAGGAATTTATTATTACCATTCTGTAAAAGTAAAACAGCACTCCAGTCATTTAAATCACTTTGACTATATGTAGTAACAGGTGCAATGAATTTTAATGATAAATTTTCTTCTGTCGTGGGTATTTCCACTCCTGTTTTAGCTTGGGTAATTTTCAAACCTTGGTTCTTCACAGCAGCTAAGAAATTCTTATAAGCAATTGTTGTATGACTTACCTTTGGTGCGTATACTTTCTTAACTTTTATAGAATCTATAACTTCAGCAAGGCCGCCAATGTGGTCAGCATCCGGGTGAGTAGAAACAACAGCATCTAATGTTTTTACATTGTTCTTTTGTAAGTAAGCAACGACTTCATCACCTGCCCCTTTATTACCAGCATCAATTAAGACATTTTCATTTTTGGACTGTATTAAAATAGAATCCCCTTGGCCAATGTCAATTATATGTACTAAGACATCGGATGCTTTACCAGTAAAAGGCTGGTCTGTTGATTTATTTAAATCATTTGAGTCCGTAAGCTCAAAAATTAATCCAATGGCAATTAATAAAACTATAAATATACTTGTTTTTTTCATATAAAAACCTCCATTTACCCCTTTAACATTGTTAGTACCTGATTTGTAGGGAGGTAAGAATTATTTGATAAAAGACTATTTTAAAAATAATTATTAATAATTTGAAACAAATGTAAATGTCAAACGACTTATTAGTATGTAAAGAAAAAGAGGTGATGTGTTGAGCAAATTTCAAGTCAATATAGAAGAACTATATGATGATTATTACCATGATGTATATCATTTCGCATTGTATTATACGAACAATAAACAAGAAGCAGAAGACATCACACAAGAAACGTTTTTAAAGGTTATGCAAAATATACATAGATTAAAAGATTTTAAAAAAAGAAAGACATGGATTTTATCTATTGCTCGAAATACAGCAGTAGATATTCATAGAAAGTATAAATTGAGGCAATTAATCCCCTCCATGATGAGCTTAAGTTTTAAAACGAGTGAAAATAATACAGAGCAACAGCTACTTTTACAGGAAGAATGGGAATCCTTGCAAGAAGCATTGCTTACTTTAAAACCACATTACCGTAGCGTGATCATATTAAAAGGGTTGAAGGAGTTATCGATTAAGGAAATAGCAGAAATTTTTAATTGTACAGAATTGAAAGTGAGAGTCGATTACCACAGGGCAATTACTCAGTTGAAGAAACAAGTAGTAAAGGGAGGGGGAGTGATGCATTATGCAAAATGATAATTGGTTGAATAAACTAAAGGAACGACCAGATTTAGCACCTGATCCAAAATTCATCCAATCATTGCGCAATAGAGTAATTGCTCATAAAAAAACTTCTAAGAAAAACACATACTTACCTATTTTTGTGATGACCTCAGTAATAAGTATTCTAGCAATTTTAATAATACTAACACTACCAACTGCGGAAGAACGACAAACACTCATTTATCAAACCGCTGGGGAAAGTTGTGCAAACAAAGAAGAGAGTAAAATTGTGGGGAGTTGGGAGGTCATCGGGAAAGAGGAGAGAGCCCTCTACAGAGTATCTGATCAACATAAAAATAAGATCGTAAAACATAGACCAATGACATTCAGTGAAGTAAATGAACTTCTTTATGATGAAAAAAATCAATATGGAGTGGAAGATTTCGCAGGCTATAATATAGGCGATACAATTACAATTCGTGATGTAGTAAGAGATATCACCTATGACGACGACCAGGATATATCTAAAGTGAAATTTAATACTCATCAAAATGCTTATACTTTGTTGGTATTTAAAGGAGATGTACGAAGTCGTATAGAAGTTAATGGCAGAGTTATATTTTATTTCAAAGTTGTGCCACTTATAGACTGTTTCGAGTATGAAACACTTGAAATAGTAAGGAAATGGGAAGAGGGTGTGTATCCTACAATCGAAGATTATCTAAATAAATTGAAGTGAGAGGTGTATCTAAAATGCATTATAAGAGGTATGAAACACGTCATATTTTCATGGTACTAGCCAGTTGTACTTTATTAATTTCACCTTTATTTGTATTGCTCGCACCATTAGGGGTTGCAGAAACAATCTATTATCAATATGGTGTTCGCCTCGTGTATGCACCGTCTATCAATTATTGGGTGTACGGAGCGGGATGGTTTTTAATCATTTTGGGCTTTTCCATATTATTTTTATTAAAAGTAAATAAAACCTCAATCGTGCTTGCCTTCGTTTGTTTGATTGGTAGCGGTGTTCTTTTTTACGGTGCATCAAAGTCTTTTGTCAAAATAACTGATGATACAATTACGTATCGAGGAGTTTTTGCAAAAGAGGAAAGTAAATATGAATGGATTGAAGTAAGTAAGGTAAATTATTATAGAATGAGCGAAATGGATCCAGAAGCTTCATATTATGAATTTCAATTTAAAGACGGAGAGATGCTTACATTAAAAGAGAATGGAAAAGTAAGTGAGGTTAAAGGTTTGATAGAATATAGCGTCATAAATTCAGATGGAGAATTTAAAGTGATTGAAAAAGAAGAAGAGTAATACACAAAAACCAGCTCTGAGAATAATTTCTCGTTAGCTGGTTTTGTTGTGTAGGTTTTAGAGATTAAAGAAAATCCCTATTAGAGAGTATATGATAATAGTCGAGAATAAAATAGTCATATGGTAAAGAGAAAAAATAAACATTGATTTTGCCCATTTCTCAGGGTTCTCTTTTTTAGTCCCTGAGATGCTAATTAGAAGCCACCAAATACTTAAAATAAGCGCTACTAACATAAGGCCAATACTTAAAGTACCAAGTGAAAGGCTAACCACTATTAATAAAACTAAATAGATATTTGTTTGAATATACGTACGGTGCATCCCTTTTACGACAGGAAGCATTGGTACGTTTGCTGCTTGATAATCATCATGCTTACGAATGGCGATTGCATAGAAGTGAGGCATTTGCCATAACACAGTTAATACAAATAACCCGATAATAGCAGGATGCGTAATATCTTGAGATATTGCTGCCCAACCAATTAGAGGAGGCATTGCGCCGGATATACTTCCGATTTCTGTATTATATATAGTTCTGCGTTTGCTCCACATTGTATAAGGAACCACATAAATAAATAAACCAATGAATCCCATAAGTGCCGCCATTGGTGTTGCATAAGCAAGTGCACCTAATCCAATAATGGTCATCGCAATAGCTAAAATAAAGACCGTTTTAGCATTGATAGCACCTGTTACAGTTGGTCTATTTTTTGTTCTTTGCATGACAGCATCGATATCACGATCATATAAATTATTAAATGCACCGGCTGCACCAATAACTAATGCAGAACCAAAGAGCGCGCATATAATCTCTAGAGTTTTGTCAAACGGGCTTATTTGATTTTTATATAAAGCTAATGTTAATCCTGCAATCATAGGGATCAAATTTGATTTGATAATTCCAGTTTTAACCGTTTGGGCTAATATTTTTGATAGAGGTTGCTTCGGCATCGTTTCGGACGATGATTCTACACTCTGATCAACTTTTACATCACTTTGCATTGTAAACCTCTTTCCTATTAATCATAAATAATAATACATTTTAAGCTCTATATTATAGTATCTCTTAAAAACTGCAAAACTTCCAGTAAATCAGAGCATAATTCTACGTAGATAGTACTTTTTAGACACAAAAAAAGTAATAAATTCTTCACATTATGCTATGCATTGATTGAAGTTGTATTATTTTATTGGAGTATTGAAATAAAATAATTCTTCGTTTAATAGAGAATTACTTATTTATGTCAGATTGAACTTTAAAAAATTAATTCGTATAATCTAATGGGAAATTACTGAATGTATTTGGAAATCCTCTTGAGTACTATTAAAGTTAGATTAATACCTATTTGGAGGAGACGTAGACCATGAAAACAGAGAGAATGCTCTCGATATTGATTTATTTATTGCAGAAAAAGAAAGTATCTGCTGAAGAATTAGCTATTAAATTTGAAGTAAGTAAAAGAACGATATATCGGGATATGGATGCATTATCATCAATCGGCATTCCTATTATTTCATATTTAGGAAAGAATGGTGGGTTTACCTTAATTGATACTTATCAATTAGATAAATTCACTTTCAATGAAGAAGAAAAGAAATTCTTATTGGAAGGGCTATCATTGAAAAACGAATTATTTGATAGTCATCAATTATCAATCTTACAAAGAAAAATAGAGCTATTGCAGGAAAATAATGAAGGCTATCATCCGCCAATTACGGTATTATCATCCACATTACATCGAGATACAATAGAAGAAGAAACAAAAGTAAAGGTAAAAAACATACTTTCTGTAATTGAAGATGGATATAAAATTTGCATCTCTTATGTGTCACAAACCGCGAATTTATCTAATCGTATAATTAAGCCAATAAAACTAAATTTTATGAATGGTAGCTGGTATTTAGATGCTTTTTGTGAAGATAAAGAGGCTTTGAGGTTATTCAAGTTAACTAGAATAAGAAATATGGAAGTCATAAAGGACAAGGCTAGATCAGTTTATAATCATAGCAATGGTTATTTAGTGAATAGCAATACGAATGTGGAGCAGATTACATTACTGTTTTCAAAAAGTGAACTAGGGAAATTATATGATTTTTTTACTGAAGATGAAATATCGATACTTGAGGATGGACGTATTAAGGTCACCTTTCATTACGACGTTAACAAAAATATACTGCCATTTATAATGATGTTTGGTAGACATGTAAAAATCCTTTCTCCACAATGGCTAAAAGATGAATATATAAATGAAATAGAATTTATTTATAAAAGCTGACAGACAGTTGTCATATTATGAATGATATTCTTCTTGTATAAACGAGTAGGAGGAATTGCAATGCATACAGAAATTAGTGAAAAACAGATTTATGGAAAAAGTGTTAGAACAAATAATCAAAATACAGAAGAAATTATTAGACTGTGGGAGGAGTTTCTACATTTAAATTTAACGGGTGAAATCTATGCAGTTTATACTAATTATGCAAGTGATTTTACAGATGATTACGATTTACATATTGGTACTGAGGACCACAATACAAATGATGTTAGTGTCATAATTCCAGCAGATAACTATCTTGCCATAGAAGTAGATCATACGGATTCAAAAGGTGTTTTCAATGCTTGGGGGAAAATCTGGAAAAGTGATATCAACAGAGCCTATAAAACCGATTTTGAACATTATTGTAAAGACGGTAGTATTAAGATCTATCTATCGGTCAATTCATGATCAGTAGTGTAACCAGATGAATAAAAAAAATCGACATTTACCAGATGTTGAACCTAGCTGCCAAAATTCCTGGACTGACTTTGTCACTTTTCATGATAACCTTATTGCAACGAGGGAACTAGTCTATAACCCTTGTGGATTTGTATTTTCTCAACTTCTAATTGAACCACAAAATGAGGCATATGGAGCCTATGTATTTAAGTTAAATAATCTCTTGATTAGATTTCGCGTCGCTAAAATAACACCTACTAAAATCGGACAATTTGTGACGTTATGGGAGAGGGTTGGGGATGGGCCAATTCAACCTTATGACGTATCAGATTCAGTGGAATTCTTTGTTATTAGTGCCAAAAATGGTCATCAATTTGGTCAGTTTGTATTTCCAAAAGCTGTTTTATGTAAGCGGGATATAATATCCAATAAAGGACAAGGAGGTAAACGTGCAATGCGCGTTTATCCACCTTGGGATAAGCCCACAAGCAGGCAAGCTAAAAAAACACAAGAATGGCAACTAAAGTATTTTTTAGAGATACCTCAAAATACAGCAGTAGACTGTGTTCGTGCGAAGACTCTTTACAGTCAAAAATATTAGGCATACCTAATATATAGACTTTTGTATCGAATTTTCGGCAACCGTTTTGATTGCTCTAGGCCAAATTGTATACAAGATTTATAACTTAATAATTATTCTAAAATATAATGTTGACAAAAATGAAACAAGACCTTATAGTATGGGATATTGATTTAAAATTTTCTGAAATAATGTTTCAAAACGCAATGATTAGGAGTAGTAAAAGCTCATTATTTGGCCTAGAGAGCTGCGGGGTGGTGCAACGCAGTCCAATAATACTTTGAACTTGCCTAGGAGTGGTAAAGTAAAAGAAATAGACAGGCTATTCTTTTTATTTTAACGATTAACCTTCGTTACCAGGTTTTTAAAGTTGGGTTCATGAATATGAACCAATAAGAGTGGTACCGCGGTTTGCTAAAGGCATATCGTCTCTTCTTTCATTTGATGATGAAGGAAGAGACGATATGCTTTTTTTGATTATTGGAGGTAAGGATATGGAAAGTGACAAACAAAATTTACAAAGAACAATGACTTCACGACATATTACGATGATGGCATTGGGTGGAGCAATTGGCGCAGGATTATTTAAAGGGAGTAGTGCAGCCATTGATATGGCAGGACCATCCGTACTAATAGCATACTTAATTGGTGGTATCATTCTATTATTCGTTATGCAAGGATTAGCTGAGATGGCAGTCCGCAATAGCAATGCAAGGACATTTAGAGATTTGGTTCAATCGATTTTAGGAAAGTACCCAGCTTATTTTCTAGACTGGATATACTGGAAAATGTGGGTATTAAACATTACAGCAGAGTCTATTGTTGCTGCAATCTTCATTCAATATTGGCTACCAGATTACCCAATTTGGATACTTGCTTTATCAGTATCAGTGTTAGTTACAGTTATCAACTTACTATCAGTTAAAGCTTTTGCTGAAACGGAATACTGGCTTGCGTTAATAAAAATTACCGTAATCATAGTGTTTATTATAGCTGGGTTCATATTATTACTCGTAACCTTTGGTGATCATACAGCTGTTGGATTTTCTAATTTAACGAGTCACGGTGGTTTCTTCCCGAACGGCCCAACAGGTTTAATTACTGCGATGCTTGTAGTTATCTATTCTTACGGAGGAACAGAAATTATTGGTGTCACTTTAGCTGAAACGAAAAATCCTGAAAAAGTGGTACCAAAAGCAGTTCGCAGTACATTAGTACGAATCATTTCTTTCTATCTAGTCCCATTCTTAATTATCGTCAGCTTGATTCCTTGGAATGAAGTTAATGGAGTACCAGAAAGTCCGTTTGTGATGGTATTCAAAATGATTGGTATCCCAGGGGCTGACCATATTATGAATGCAGTTGTGTTACTTGCGATTATTTCATCGATGAATTCTGGATTATATGGCGCATCACGCGTGCTATATACTCAAGCTATGGACGGACGTATTCCAAAAGTCTTTTCAAAATTATCGAAAAAGAAAGTACCGGTATACTCAATACTATTATGTACATCTGTCTTATATATTGGTGTGTTAATTTCATTATTTGCAGGGAGCAAGACTTTTGATTTTCTAATGGGTTCCCTAGGTTACACGGTTTTATGTATTTGGTTAATCATAGCTATTGCTCATGTGAAATCGCGTAAAAAACAACCGGAGCAAACGAGTGCTTATGCCGTTAAATGGTTCCCTTATACAACTTGGATTGCCATCATTGCTTTAAGTGCAATTCTGATTGGTATTATTTTCACAACATCAATTATCGTTACTAGTATTACACTAGCAATCTACATTTTCATTACTATAACGTATGTTTATAAGGGGCGTTTACATCAAAATGAAGCCTAATATTTAATAGAGAGAACGCCTGGAAGATAGATTGTCCAAGCGTTTTTTTCTATGTTCTTATAAAATCAGCAATTAGCTGAACTGTATTTCTGGTCTCTTCTTCAAAAAATTCCATCTTACTAAAGTAGCTATGTATTAATCCCGGCATAACCACATGATGAATTGGAACACCTGCTTCTTTTAAACGGTTTGCATAGGAAACTCCTTCGTCAAAAAGAACATCATATTCAGCTGCAATGATAATGGCTCTTGGTAAATAGCTTAAATCATCTTGTAGGAGAGGGGAAACGGCACTGTTTTGATAATCTTCTACATTTTTAACATATTGTTCTCCAAACCAGTTCATACCGTCACGATCTAATCCAAGGTCATTAGCATAGTTTTCATAAGAAGCAGTGGTCATTTCCATATTCGTCACTGGATAGATTAGTGCTTGTGCAGTGATAAGTGGTCCGTTTTGCTCTTTTGCCATATGTGTTACAACTGTTGCTAGGTTGCCACCGGCACTATCTCCTGCAACGACTATATTCGTAGAATCTCCATTTACTTCAGCTGCAAACTCATAGACCCATAAAAGTGCATCAAAGGCGTCATATAAAGGAGTTGGGAATTTATATTCTGGTGCAAGTCGGTAGTCGACAGAAACAACGATTGCATTTGCTTCAGCTGCTAATAAGTGACAACCTGCGTCCGCCGTTTCTAAATTACCGAAAACCCATCCTCCCCCATGATAATAAATAATGATAGGGAATGGGCCTTTACCGTTTGGCGTGTATATACGAACATTAATTTCACTGCCATTTCGAACAGGTATTTTACGATCTATTATTTGTTTTAGTAAAGGTAAGACAGTCAAAGGTTTTGGGCATTGCGCTCTTGCTGCCCTAACCTCCGCTGGTTGTTGAGTATAGTATTTGGGTGATTTATTGGCGTCAGCGATATATTGTTTAGATGTATTTGTTAGGTTAAATATTAAATCATTCATCAAATCATCCTTTCAAGTTCAAAGTTGGATTAAATCAATTATACACTATCCCTATAAGAAAGGTAGGTATTTGTTTATTGGTAACAAAAAAACAGACAGAATATAACGCTATTTAGCGAAAAATTCCGTCTGCGAAGATTTTATGATAAAGTTGAATCCTTTTTAATAACGGCCGTTACTGCATCGTAAATGGTACTAGCGAAATGGTCATTTTGCAAGGAAGTGACACCTTGGATTGTAGTACCCCCAGGTGAACAAACTTGATCAACTAGTTCCCATGGGTGTTCGTCAGATTCTAATATCATTTTAGCACTACCAAGTACGGAGCTGGCAGCAATTTCTAATGCCATTTTCTTATCCATTCCCTCGCGCACGGCAGCTCTAGCTAATGAATCAATATATAAATACGTAAAGGCAGGGGATGCACCACCAATAGCCGAGAAAATTGTAAATAGATTTTCTGGTAATTCTATAATAGAGCCAATAGTTCCAAAAAGAGATTCTACGATTTCTTTGTGTTGTTCATTAACAGTTGAAGAAATGGAGTAGCAAGTTGTAGAAGCGCCTACGATGGCATTAATATTAGGCATAACACGGATAATCGGTGTGTCTGCTTGTATGTTTTGGTGTATATAGTCAATTGATTTTCCTGCAGCGACTGAAATAATAAGATGATATTCTTGAAGATATTTTTGAACCTCTGATAATACTTCATGTAATACTTGAGGTTGTACTGCTAATACAATGACATCAGCATTTGTCATGATATCTTTAATGGAATCACTTGCAATTAGACCGTAGTTGTCCGCAAGATGATTTGTTTTAGAAACTGTTCGGTTATAACCATAAATGTCTGTAGATGAAAATTGTTTACAATTGTACATGCCTTTAATAATGGCAGAGGCCATACTACCAAGGCCGATAAATCCATACTTCATTCTTACACTCTCCTAACATATTCTATCAGTATAGTACAGACTGTAAGTGTTGGATAGTGTTTGATATTAACAATTCATATGGAATGATTTATCGATATTTGACTAAGTGATACATTTTAAAAAAATAAAAAACATCGTAGTCAAATCTACTACGATGTTTTTTGTATATAGGCTTATTCAGTAGCAAGCATTTCAAGTTTTGCTAATAATTCTTCTCTTTTTTCTTTCAGCTTTGGAGATTTACTTACTTCGAGTGCTTTATTGACCGCTTTAAGTGCTTCTTTCAACTGATTTTGTTGTTCGAATAGACTGATTAACAGTAAATGTAATCTTGTGTATTTAGGGAACAGTTCAAGTCCCTCATAAACCGCTTCGAAAGCTTCGTCCATTCGGCCTAAATCACGTAAAAGCTCACCCTTCAATACGCGTGGTCTGTCATAAGTTGGTGATAATCTGATGGATTCTTCTGCTAACTGAAGTGCCCAATCTTTTTTGTTCGTTTTAGAGCAATGTATTGCTAAAATACGATGATACTCAGTTGATTTTGAACGTAGTGTTCGTTCATAATTAGGAATAGGTTCCTCGGCCATGAATCTTTTCACAATATCCTTTAATACACCTATTTGAGATAGATAAATTGAAATACGGTGTCCAGCATAGGGGTAGTAAATGTACTGAGCATTTGGATAAGCTTTTTCGATTACCTTTTTCATGTATTTACTATCAATAGAATCCTTTGGGTCGTAAATAATCGTCGGAGTAATCCTAGGATTATAAGGATGTTGTAACTCGTGTTGGAAAACCGTTTCAACCCTCATTTTAGTCCCATGGTTTGGATGTGCAGAGTTTCTTGGACTGAGTGCTAGAATATTACAATCAATTGTTGAACCAAAATACAATGCACTATAGCCACCTAGGCTAGTACCATACGCGAATTTTTTTTCATAACCATCAGCCAATTTTGCAACAGTTTCATAATACTCTTCACGTGAGATATCTTGGTGATAGTTTTTCGTTGTTCTTCGTCTTAGTGAGATAAGATCGACTCTTTTTTTCTTCAATAAGTTGAAGGCAAATGGTGTTCTTTCCCATGTTTTATCGATGGAATCAAAGGTTGCAAATACAGTATTCGTAGGTTCTATGAATTTATAGAATTCAATACTACTCTCGCCATTATCAAATAACGTGATTTTTCGATACCCATCTACAAAAAGTTCAGGCAACTCATCAACATACTTTGTCAAACATTCAGCGTATAATGATCTAGCTTTTTCATGTTCGCCTACAATTTGATAGGCAATACTTAAGTCAACGAGCACCGAGGCTGGTACCTTTTCACCTAAAAATTGCACGAGTTCTTCAACTCTTTGAATAGCAATAGGCCAATTTTTTGAGGCAAATGCCAATTCGACGTATTTATATTGAAGTGTTTCATCCCCAGGATTCGCCTTCACAAGCAGCTCAAGTATTTCACCTGCTTCTGAATAGTGTCTGTTATTAATCAAATATTTATATAGTTTATAAGTGAGCGTAGAATTTGTTTTTCGTGGAATATTAACTAAAATTCTGGGTAAATGCTTTGCCACGTCGCTCCAATTTTTTTGACGAACATAGATTTTCATCAATTCAGTATGAACAGATAGATTCAGTGGATATATTTTTGAACCTTCTTCTAATATTTTTTTTGCTTGAGCAACTTTATTATCAAGTTTGAGTTGTTTGGCAAAATCAATATAGATAGATTTGCTAGGGACAGCTTCATTTTGCGCTAAAATGTTTTCGGCAATTTGAGTGATAGCGTCCTTATTTTCATTTTGAGTAGATATAGACATGATAATCTCCTTTTTAAGATTCAAAGCTAGTACAGTTAAAGCTTTATTATATCAATTTTGAGTAAGGAAAATGAAACTAGTGCTCATTTCCCATGTCAAATTACATTAACTCCTTCAATTAAATCATGAAAATCATTGGTAAAGGGACAAATCAATGAATTTGTTATAAATTTGTTACAAGTGTTACGAAACTTATATATAATTGTAACCTAAATAATACTTAATTAGTTGTGGAATTGGTATTTTTTATGCTTATATTAACCAAATTCATACTAAAATAACAAATACATATGAAAAATATGGGTTGAGGATGAACCTATTCTATTATTTTCTTTAAAAATCGTGTGCAAATTATCTTAACATAGAATGGAGAATATATATGATATTACAAAATGAACAATTAGTAGTTCGGAAGTTAGAAGGAAAAGATGATATTTATCTTGCGAAATGGCTTTCGGACGCAGATATTTTAACATATTACGAAGGGAAAGATAATCCATTTGATATAGAAAAAGTACATGAAAAATTTTACGATGTTAACGAAGAAGAAACTAGATGTATTATTGAATACGATGGCGTGAGTATCGGTTATATTCAGTTTTATCCTCTAGAGCATGAGAGTAGGGTCGCTTATGACTACAAAAACGACGCTGAAGTTATTTATGGTTTAGATCAATTTATTGGCGAATCCAGTTATTGGGGTAAAGGTATTGGCACCAAGCTTATTTTAGCGATGAAGGAATACTTAGTCAACGAGAAAAAGGCTGATATCCTTGTTATGGATCCGCAAGCTTGGAATGAAAGAGCTATTCATTGCTATGAAAAATGTGGTTTTAAGAAAGTACGATATTTACCAAAGCAAGAGATGCATGAAGGTGAATTAAGAGATTGCTGGTTAGTGGAGTACAGAGCACGTTAGAGATATAAAAAATAAAAAGGACGGGAGCAGAAAATATGCTGTCGTCCTTTTCATCTTTTAAAATCGATTTACTTTTCTCCCTTTCCCAAAAGGAATACACATCGGCGTACCGAAAATAGGGTCAGATGTGATTTCACAATCGAGATCAAAGACATCTTTGATAAGGGTTTTGTTTATGCTGTCTTCAGGCTTGCCCTTTTTATAAACAGTTTGGTTAGCAACTGTAATAATATGATGAGCATATACGCCAACAGGTGATGACTCTGCATTAGCAACTGAAACTGAATGGACTGAAGACCCTCTATGGAATAAACTATCTGCAGTTAAAGATGGTAAGGCTCATAAAGTGGACGATGTAATTTGGAACACAGCAGGTGGCGTATTAGCAGCTAACTTAATGCTTGCCCAAATAGAAGAAGTATTCTCTAAATAAATTGGCATTAAATGAAACGTTTATTAGGATATCCTAATAAACGTTTTTATTTTCCAGGAAATAATTTATTAGTTAAATATGTGGTTTTATGAACGGTACTGGATTACTTGAAACGGCATAATCAAGCAATAGGACACGATATTCAAATGAAGTGAAGGGAAGAAAATGAGCACATACAATGAGTCATTAGATAAAAAAGATCGTTCATTAATGAACGATCTTCCTTATAATTTCTATGAATTTTTTAACTGTTTATTTAATAGTTCAGCTTGAGCTACTGCTTGCTGATCTTGTAAAATGTCACCTGGTTTATTCCCTTCACCTATAATATAAGATGAAAACCGCATATTTAAGAAATCAAAAGTGAATTGAAATTGCTGAATAAGAGGTAGACCTTTTATTTTCGGTTCATCACCACCGACTGCTACTACGATGGCTTCTACAGATTTTATTTTTTCTTTAAACTGTGGGAATCGTTCATCCCGTATAGCGTGACTCAATCGATCAATCATGTTCTTCATAATACCCGACATTGTATACCAATAAATTGGTGTAGAAAAGATGATCAGATCACTTTCTAAGAAAGCATTTATGATTGTGTCGTAATCATCGTCCACTGGTTGAAAACCGCCATCCGCATGGCGTAAATCATGAATAGGATGAATGGATAAGTTTTTTAAATCAATTTTAGTATGATTTATATCCTTCGTCACCAAATCGGCCAGTATCTCACTGTTACTTTCTTCTCTAGAACTACCGATAAATGTTGTAATCTTCATATATGTCATTCCTCTCTATACTTTCTTCTATAAAAAGCTTAAACTTAAATTCATTATTAATAAAGATGAATAATTCGATTAGATTAATCGTTAAAATCGATTTAGGAGTGTGAAATATGGATATTAAGCACTTACATACATTTATAACTGCTGCTAAAACATTGAATTTTACACAAACAGCGGAAATATTGGATTATGCACAATCTAGTATTACAGCCCAAATTAAGTCTTTAGAAGGTGAATTAGGGGTTCCTTTATTTGAGCGTTTAGGTAAACGAATTTATTTAACAGATGCTGGTATGCAATTAAAACAATATGCACAAAAAATGGTAGATCTTGATGAAACCATGAGAGAAGCATTATCCAATCAAGATGAAGTGAATGCGACTTTAACAATCGGGGCACAGGAAAGTCAATGCACTTATCGTTTACCTGAAATTTTACAGTTATACAGAAGTCAACATCCTAAGGTGAAAATAGTTTTTAAGCCGGTTCATTCAATTGATGTTGCCAAAGATTTATTGCAAACGGGTAATCTCGATTTGGCTTTTATTACAGATACACGTAAGGACACACCAATGCTTTGTAAAAAGGAATTAATCGAAGAAGATTTAGTATTTGTAGTAGCACCAACACACTATTTAACTCAAAATAAGATTTTAGCCATACAGAACGTAACCCAAGAAACAATATTATTAACGGAGGAAGGTTGCTCATATCGAAATCAATTTGAATATCAATGTCATTTAGAAGGTATCTACCCAGAACAAATAATAGAATTTTCTAGTATTGAAGCAATCAAGAAGTGCGTGATTGCTGGATTAGGTATGACATTGTTGCCGAAAATGACAGTTGAAAAAGAGTTAGAAAATGGACTACTAACAGAACTAGAAACAACTATTTCAATGGAACCTGTATTTACTGAGCTTGCGTGGCATAAGGATAAATATATCTTCTCTTATTTAAAAGATTTCATACAGATTGCGTGTGAACAGTATAAATTATTTAACGGACAAACTAGTATTGAATAGAGAGGTTAATGAGAATATAAAGAACTAAAAAGTCCACACTATAAATAAGTAGTGTGGACTTTAGTATTTTAATGGGGGTTTATTACTGTATATGAATTGGAAATAAGAATAAGGAGAGAGTATTCATTTGAAAAAAGACATAAAAAAAGCAGGCGCTCATCTGCCTGCTAGAAAAAAGAAAAAGATTCCCGACAATCCGAGTCGTTATGGAATCTTAGTTTGTAATGAAAGTTCGAAAACGATCATTACGTAGGTTTGGCACCTAAATATAGATTATACGCTATTAAATGAAAAATGCAAGGAAAATATCAAATAAAATAAGAGGTTATCAATGTTTGCTGGAGAATTGATTATATGGAAGTTTTTTTTAGGTTTAAAGAATATACAAAAGAGGTAGTCATATATGCATATAACTCCGTATTTGCAGTATTAGTTAAGGATATAAATTTCAAAATATATTAGTATACTTAAAGTACTTTAATGTTGGGTATTTTAAACATTCAGTGTGAGTTACATCTAAGCTAAATAATATGGATTGAGGAATGGTTAAAATAATTTGAATCGATGAGTCCGAGTAAGTGAGCACTACTGAACTATAAGGAGGTATTGAAATGATCGTATTTGAGAATGTATCTAAAAAGTATGATGACAATCAACCCGCAGTTAACTATCTCAATTTGGAAATAAAGAAAGGCGAATTCTTTGTCATTATTGGTCCAAGTGGCTGTGGGAAAACGACTTTACTAAAAATGATTAATCGGTTAATTCGTTTGACTGAAGGAACTATAAAAATTGAAGGGAAAAGAATAAGTGATTATGACATAAATGAGTTACGTTGGAATATCGGGTATGTTCTCCAACAAATTGCACTTTTTCCACATATGACGATTGAAGAGAATATTGCCATCGTTCCAGAATTGAAAAAATGGAATAAGCAAAAAATTCATCAGCGAGTTAGTGAGTTATTAAATATGGTCGGACTGGAAGCTGATAAGTATAGTCAGCGAAAACCGGCAGAACTTTCAGGTGGAGAACAACAAAGAGTAGGTGTTGTGCGCGCATTAGCAGCAGATCCTGAAATCATTCTTATGGATGAGCCATTTAGTGCATTAGATCCGATTAGCCGAACTAAGTTACAAGATGACCTGCTTGAGCTACAACAGTCAATTAAGAAAACAATTGTCTTTGTTTCGCACGATATGCAAGAAGCACTAAAACTAGGAGACAGAATATGTGTTATGAAGGATGGAGAAATTGTACAGCTTGGTACACCCCAAGATATTATACAAAATCCAGCCAATGATTTTGTTAGAGAATTTATTGGCCTTAATCAAGATAATAAAGATACATTCAATATAGAAAGGATTATCCAGCTCATATCAAATGAAAATGACTATTTGCAAGTATTACACAAAGTTTCTGTAAAGGATTCACTACAAGTAATCCTTAATAATTTGGCAGATCATGAATCCTTATCGGTAGATCAGGACGGTGAAATTATAGGAATAATAACGAGAGAATCGATAATAAGGTATTTAGCAATGGATTCTTCAGGAAGAGGGTAAGCGAATGACGAATTTAATAGATGTTTTTAATGAACGTAAAGGACAGCTTTTGGCCTCTTTACTTGAACATATTCAAATATCATTTATTGCTCTCTTTTTTGCGGTTGTAATTGCCATACCTTTAGGCATCTACTTAACTAATAAGAAGAAAATAGCAGAAAGTATCATTGGCTTAAGTGCGGTTTTGCAAACGATCCCTTCATTGGCATTACTAGGCTTGTTAATTCCACTGTTTGGTATAGGCAAGATACCAGCAATAATAGCATTAGTTGTTTATGCGCTTTTACCAATTTTGCGTAATACATACACAGGCATAAATGAGGTAGATGCATCGTTAAAGGAAGCAGCAATGGCAATGGGGATGAACACTCGAAAGAGGTTAGTAAAAGTGGAGCTTCCTCTCGCTATGCCTGTTATTATGGCAGGGATTAGGACTGCAATGGTCTTAATAGTAGGTACAGCTACATTGGCGGCATTAATTGGTGCAGGGGGTCTAGGAGATATTATTTTACTAGGCATTGACCGGAATAATACTGCATTAATCATCTTAGGAGCCGCACCAGCTGCACTATTAGCGTTAGCATTTGATTTTTTACTTAAACAACTTGAATCACTTTCATTTAAAAAAACAGTGATAGCATTGAGCACTATTAGTATTACGGCATTATTAATGATTCTTCTTCCTCTAATGAATATCAATGAAAAAGAAGAGATAGTCATTGCAGGTAAACTTGGGTCAGAGCCTGAAATTCTTATCAATATGTATAAATTACTTATTGAAGATGAGACAGATTTGAATGTTCAATTAAAGCCAGGTTTAGGAAAGACTTCTTTTGTATTTAATGCATTGAAATCTGGAAGTGTTGACATTTATCCCGAATTTACAGGTACGGCCATTTCAGAATTTTTAAAAGAAAAAGCGATAAACAACAACCAAGATGATGTTTATAAACAAGCACAAGAAGGCTTGTTGAAAAAGTTTGATATGGTAATGCTTAGTCCTATGAAGTACAACAATACGTATGCATTAGCTGTTTCAAAAGAGGCAGCAAAAACATACGATTTGAAGAACATTTCAGATGTAAAGGCTGCTCAAGAAAATATAAAAGCAGGGTTTACAATGGAATTTAATGATCGAGAAGATGGTTATCGAGGTATTCAAAAGCTATATAATCTCTCCCTTTCTAATATTACTACAATGGAGCCAAAGCTGAGATATCAGGCTGTAAAATCTGGAGACATTGATTTACTAGATGCCTATTCCACCGACAGTGATATTAGACAATACAATTTAGTCGTCTTAGAAGACGACAAGAATCTGTTTCCTCCTTACCAAGGTGCACCATTATTAAGAAAGGAAACAATAAAAAAACATCCTGAAATTGAAAAAGCATTAAATAAACTAGCCAATCAAATATCTGAGGATGAAATGCGTCAAATGAATTATCAAGTAAATGTAGAAGGTAGAAAGGCATCCGAAGTAGCACGTGAATTTTTAGAGAAAGTCGGTTTGTTATAAGTAGAGATATTAATTTACCACGAAAAAAAGAGAGGTAGCTTTCTAATATATTTTTAACCTAAGACTTTAAGAAAAGAACTCTTTGTATTCAAACTACAATCGGTTCTTTTTTTATGCTGTAGATTTATACATAACTAAAAATGTTCATGTTAATGTTACAATCTTTTGAAAAATAGTAAACAGTATATAAAAAATAAAGGCTTATTAATAGTTAGATAATTCTCCAATGTGTTAGAATAAATCATACTTTGAAAGAGGTGAGACTATTGGGAAGGCGATATATAAAATTATCCACGTTGCTAAACTAAAAAAACTATCACTGAAAACGATGGATTACGAAGCTAGCTTTCTTTATATTGTCTATTTTCTAAGTATACATTTAAAAATTTGTGAATTATTAGGTAAAAAACATTACTCTATCATATAAAGAAAAAGTGATATAAAAAAGCAAAAAATAGCCTTAATATTTGTAACGACAATTCAAAATCAGCAATGTAGTTTTACTCAGTATTAACTATTAGTTAGTGTCCATTGTTCAAAATTATCTTAGTCATATATCATCACGGAGGTGAATCCCTTTTTAAAGGGAAATAATTGGACATAACAATCATTACGAATTTAATATTTATTACCATCTTAATCATACTAACGGCTTTCTTTGTAGCTTCAGAGTTTGCTGTTATTAAAGTACGAATGTCACGAATTGATCAATTAATTGAAGAAGGAAATAAAAGAGCTGTCGCTGCTAAAAAAATTGTTTCAGATTTAGATTATTATTTATCGGCCTGTCAGCTTGGTATAACTGTAACAGCTTTAGGGTTAGGTACTCTTGGAGAGCCTACAGTAGAGAAACTTCTGCATCCAGTTTTTGCTTATTTAGGGATACCAGCAGCTATGTCAACTGTAGCTTCTTACGCTCTTGCATTAATGATCATGACATTGCTTCATGTTGTATTAGGGGAGCTTGCTCCAAAAACATTAGCGATCCAGTATGCTGAACGTTTAACGTTACTACTAGCCCCATCATTAGTTTCTTTTGGTAAAATATTCTTCCCACTCATCTGGTTCATGAATGGAACATCTCGTGCATTACTTCGCTTAGTCGGTGTTAAACCTGCAAGCCATGAACAGGCCCATTCCGAAGAAGAGCTGCAGATTATTATGACACAGAGTTTCCAAAGTGGAGAGATTAATCAAACTGAGCTAACATACATGCAGAATATTTTTGCATTCGATGAGCGCGTAGCAAAAGATATCATGATTCCACGTACTCAGATGGTTGTTTTAGATAGTGTAATGGAAAAAGAAGAAATTCTACAAATAATTGATGAGCATCACTTTACAAGATATCCCATAACAGAAAATGGGGATAAAGATAAAATTATTGGTGTAGTAAATACAAAAGAAATGGTAACGAAATATGCACTTGGAAAGGAAACAACATTAGAAGAGCATATTCATAAAATACCGTTTATTCTTGAAACTGCGCGATTACAAGATGTACTATTGAAAATGAAGAAGGCTCAAATTCATATAGTAATAGTTATTGATGAGTTTGGCGGCACTTCGGGTATTATTTCAATGGAAGATATTCTAGAGGAAATCGTTGGTGAAATCCGCGATGAATTTGATGATGATGAAATTCCAGATATTATTGAAAATGGAGGAAATGAATATTTGATTAATGGTCGCGTCCTATTAGATGAATTAAAGGATCGATTTAATATCACATTTGAAAATACGTATAATGTAGATACAATCGGTGGTTGGATACAAGCAGAAATGTTGCAAGCAGACGGTAAGAAAGTACCGATTCATAGAGAAAATCAACAATGGAAAATCGCAAAAAGCGATAACCATCAGATTTTGCAAGTATCTCTAAAATTACAGAGTGAAGTTACTTCCTCGTAAATCCAATAATTACTGATTCAGCTCTTAGAATTTTATCTTCAAGAACAAAACAATCAATATCATATAAATAACTGAATCCGATTTCAATAAAAAGAATCCATTTTGGCCACTAGTTTTTGCTGAAATGGATTCTTTTCCTTATTTCAAAACGGTCATTGCACAAAGCTATTTTAGGGAAATATTAAATTTTATAGCCTTTTTTACAACAGTGGACTGGTCAATCTGGACAACTTCAACAAAGGGGGAATTCTGTCAAAAGCGAGATTGAATTCATACATAGATTATTTGGCCTAGTATCATAACTCACAGATGAGAAGGATAATGAGGTGCGATTTTTTAACAAATTATATTTGCACCAGAACCATAAAAACAGAGTAAAGTGCTGTCATATCAAGATTTTAAATGTAGGATTATATTAGGGAACTAATTTTCTTCCTTTAAAGAACATATACAACATTGCACTTAAAATAATGACGTAACCAATCAAACTGTATAAATCTGGTCCCTCGCCAAAAAATGCGAAGCTCAAGATGACAGTAAAGAAAACTGTCGAATAGGAAAATATAGATACGTCACGGGCTGGTGCATATTTGTAAGCTAACGTAATACCGAATTGCCCCACCGTTGCAAACAGACCTGCAAGTAATAAAAATAGAAACTGTTTACCTGACATTGGCTTATAAATTATTATTAAAAAGGGGAACAATGTGACCGTAGAGAAAAACGAAAAGTAAAAGACCACCGTATAAAAATTCTCCCTATTTCCTAAAACCCTTAGCAGTGTATATGCTGCTGCAGCAAAGACCGCTGATAAAACGCCAATGAAATACGGTACAGCATCAATGGAAAAAGAGGGCTTCACAATAAATAACATTCCAATAAATGCCGTTATAATTGTTGCCATTTGAAAGGGCAGGATTTTTTCCTTTAAAAATATTGCTGAAAATATAATAACTAAAAATGGACTCGTTTTATTTATCATATCCGCATCTGACAAGACAAGGTTATCAATTGCATACATGAGAAAAATTACTCCTAATGTCCCAAAAATCGATCGACCTAGTAAAACCAATTGGTTTTCCCGTTTACCAAATATACTTTCTTTATAATAAATGACTAAAATAAATGCAATAATTGCTGATACGAAATTTCTGAAAAACGTTTTTTGAATAACGGGCAGATCACCGGATAGCTTTACAAATACCGTCATACATGCAAACCCGATAGATGAAATCAGCATTAATAAAATACCTTTTACAATGTTGCTCACATATTACACCCCTTAAAAAACAAAGACTAGTACGTTTGTTTTTGACAGTCGCAATAAATCAACCCAAAATCTCTACCTCAGACTTACTTTGCGTCCTCTAATACATTAGAAAAAATCCCACTTATTACACCAATTATATAAAAATGTTTATATTCATAAATTGTAATAAAATAAAAGCTAGATAAATCTGAGAAGTAGCGTGGGCACAGCATAATTTTTATATCGAAATAGGGTGGTGATACGTTATATTTTCCTTCATGAAAGTTATATTTTTTCGATTACTTTATCCTTACATCATTCTCATATCTATCTGCAATCTTCGTTATTAATATACCTATCCCCCAATATATTAGTGCCACCATTAAAAACGCCTCAATAAAGCGGAAATTCTGGGCCGCCATAATTTTTGCCTTTGCAAATATATCTACTACAGTGATTAAAAAACCGAGTGAAGTGGCTTTAATTGCTACTGTAAAAGAGTTTGCAAAATCGGGTACCGCGTGTACAAAGGCTTGTGGGGCAACAATTCTCTTAAAGGTTTGAAAGGAGCTGTATCCTAAAGAATGGGCTGCCTCGATTTGTCCGTGATCTACTGCTAAAAATGATCCCCTTATAATTTCTGATTGAAAGGAGGATAATGTAAGGCTAACTGTGACAATTAAAATGATAACTGGCGGCATATTATTCATATTGTAATCAAGACCTAGTAGCGATAGGATGAGTTGCCCCGTCGCTGGCAATGCATAATACATTAAGTATAAAAAAACAACCATGGGAGTACCCCTTAAAAACATTTTAAATAATTCTATTAGTTGAACCAATACTGGAATCTTATATTGTTGTATTAAGGCCATAACTAATCCTAAAAGAGTTGATAAAACAAGTATAGTTATCGCTAATAACAAGGTTATGGGAAGCACACCCAGTATTCCTAAAAACATATCGTATGAAGCCTTTAAGTTAAACATTTTCCCCCCCCTTTTTGATTTTGTTATATCACTATCAAAATGATGTTTTCTTCTCAAGTTTTCTAACTAAGCTATCTGCTGTAAAGCACATTGCAGAAAACATAAAGGCGATAACAAAGTAAATAAATATTTGATTCGTACCGTAGGATCTTGATATAAATAGTTCAGCAGTTCCCATAATATCAACTATACCAATAGCAAAAATAAGTGAAGTATCATGGATTAAATAAACTAATCCATTTCCGTATCCAGGGAGGGCGACAGGTATCATCTGTGGAAGAATAATTCTAAAAAACTTTTGAGTTGGTGTATAGCCTAAACTATCCGCTGCTTCATGCTGACTTTTATCGACGGATAGATATGCTGGACGAAATATTTCAGAAATATATCCTGAATGATAAAATCCCATGGAAATAATTGCTGCATGCATTGGACTTACATCAACCGAATTTAAGCCGATTAAGGTTAAAATCTCCGGGATACCAAAATAAGCAATAAATAGTAATATCAATCCAGGAACGCTTCGGGCAAATGAAACATATAAATCTGCAATTTGGCTAAATACCGGAATCCTTTTGATTCTAAGTATTGTTAATACAATAGCAAATAGAAATCCAAGTGCTGCCGACATAATTATAATAAGAATATTAATGGGAAGTGCTTTTAGAAGTGCCAATAGTAATTCTGTCGTATTCATTTCCATAGTAATTCCTCCCTTCAATGATGAATGTCTATATTTCAATGTAGCCTTTGTTATTCAAGGCACACCTCTTATAGTATTTGTTTGCATCCATATTTTCCTAATCTCATTTGATCCCATCAATTAAAGGCAATCATAAAAGATAATATGGATGTTTTACTATAGATTGGGGTATATCCAATACTTAACTAAATAACTTCGGATATAATCTATATCATAATGAACATTTCTATATCGTGAATAGATTTAATCATATTGAAATACATCTTCATCGTAAAACTCAATAGATAGTTCAGAAAGTTTTCCTGATTTCGCCAATTCTTTTATTCCTTTATCTATTGCATCCCTCAATTTCTCATTTTCTTTTGATTTGTGTATCATAAAGAAGGTTGGAATGATTTTTATTGGGTCAGTTGCACGAACAGATAAATTCTGGTCTTTTATGATTTGTATTTGTCCATAACTTGAAGGATAAAACAATGCATCATATTTACCGTTCGCTATTTCTTTAAGCCTATCTGCTATAGGTATACCGACATCTGCTAGTTTATAAGTAAGTTTATAATCTGGATTCTCAGCTTCCCATTCCTGAACTGTTCTTAAAGTTGCTCCAGCTGGTGAAAGGGGTGAAATCTTCAATCCTTCCAAATCTTCAATTCCGTCAATTCCACTATCTTCCGCAACATAAATTTTTATAAGGGCCCGCCCATTAGATTCTGACGGAACTAAATATTGTTCTGCGCGTTCTTCAGTATAACCCATGCCACCCGCAAGCATATCGTATTTACCAGTTGCTAGCCCTGTTTCACCTGCTGAATCTTCAACAGCAATCAATTCAAATTTATATTCATCTATTATTTTATCAAGTTCTTTTATTAATTCTGGTTCATAACCAGTTACTTTACCGTCCTTATCTACCCAACTTAATGGTTTTGAAGTATGTCCAGTGGCTACTTTGATTGTTCTAACGCCTGAACCTCCAGCAACATCTGCAGTTTTTTCTTTATCACCTGAATTACATGCAGCTAGTAGAATTAAAGCTGATATAAACATGGTAAATGAAATTAATTTTTTCAACATTATAATCAACTACCTTTCTCTTTTATTTTGATTGCTTGTTGTTCTTGTTTTGCATAATAATTTTTTAAAAACTGTCTTGTTCTCACATTCTCTGAATTTACAAAAATTTGATCGGGAGTCCCTTGTTCAACAATATATCCATTTTCCATAAATACAACTTTATCCGAAATGCTCCTTGCAAAATCCATTTCATGCGTGACTAAGAGCGTCGTCATGCCTGAATTCGCTACATTTTCAATTACTCGCAAGACCTCCTCTACTAATTCTGGATCAAGCGCCGATGTTGGTTCATCAAATAAAATCAACTCTGGTTCAAGAGCCAGACCACGTGCAATACCTACCCTTTGTAATTGTCCTCCAGATAAACTAGAAGGATATTCATCTATTTTGTCTATTAAACCTACTTTTTCTAATTCCTTATAACTTTTCTCATACGCCTCTTCCTTAGATTTTTTTTGAACTGCTATTTGCGCATCCATCACATTTTGTACGATCGTTTTATGTTTGAATATATTAAACATTTGGAATACCATAGCAGTTTTTCGGCGAAGTTTAAGGATGTCTTGCTTTTTAAGATTTTTATAGTTTAGATGTAAATCGCCTAATTGAATTTCGCCTTCCTGTGGTTTTTCTAAATAATTAATACATTTTAACAAGGTTGTTTTACCCGTTCCGCTCGGTCCAATAAAAGATACTACCTCACCCTTCTTAACCGATAAATCAATTCCTTTTAAAACTTCGTGTTTGCCGTATGAAATTTGCAAGTTTTTTATGTTTAAAATAATTTCTACCTCCCCAAAGGTTTTATGAAATATTATTTAATTTTTTGCACCCCTGACATACTTAGCAGGCTCTCCATGGTTAACCCATTAAAATTAACTCCATCTTTTCTGTAATCGCTATCCATAAGTAAGGAGGCTGTACTAATTAGTGAGTCCGTATACGGTGTTTCAACTCCCAGTATTTTTCCTAATTCCGAAAGAGGAACAAGACCAAACGGTATATCTTCTGTCAAGTACCTATGATCTAATGTGGTTGGAGCTAGCCCAGTCGGGAATAAACCTGGTAAGGCTTCATATAGGTTTGGATAATCCGTACCATAAAATTCATTTAATACAGTCAAAATACTTCGAGTATCAACATTAAGTCGACTTGCTATTTGCAGTCTTTCTATATCCATCTTTTCAACATAGTTAACTGAATAGGGAGAAGCACCATCTGTATAAAATTGAAATGCTTCGGATGCGTCAATCCTAGCAGCGTTAAGAAGAGCAATTGGTGGATGAATAACAACATTCGAATTATTCAATGATGTTTCAAAAACACTGTTTCCATGGATTAATTGTGGAAACCTATTCATAAATGATGTTGCGATCGGCTTCTCTTTACATAATGTACTAATAAGCACATTATGTTTAATTTTATTTATCGTTACTGAACCCGTATTATCCGCTAGACTAACAAAAGGCATGGCGCTAGTTTCTGCTACCGTAATGTTTTTGTTTTTTATTATGTCATCGCCTAATATGCGCTTACATTCTACCGCACCCCAATATCCCGGGAAAAATACAATCGTTTGATTGTCTTTTAAAAATGGTTTGATTTGATTTACAATTGGTTCATGTCCCATGGCTGTCGTTGAAATAATGATAAACTTAGCATCTGAAATAACCTCACCCATTGATGTAGACGCTTCCAAAATTACTTTGCCGGAATATATTCCTTTAACTTCTAATCCATGTTTTGATATTCTTTGTGCCTTATTTGGATCGCGTGTATACAAGTTCACGCTTTCCTCTTCTAATCTAAGATATCCCGCTATAGCCTGCCCCGTATTACCACCACCAATTACTGCATATGTCATAATTGTTTCCTCCCCGTATATTGTCCCTAAAACAATTTTTGTTTTGCATTAATTATCTGTTCAGGTTGTGAACTTTTGTAATTTTCGACTGCCTTTATTGCTTGATTCATAGATCCTAAAATGTGTTTTTTAACTTCTTCTACTGCATTTACCTTATCCTTTTTGATAATGTAATTAAGAATAATCTCATGTTCATCTACTGACTTTTTAGTATCGATAATACGTTTATGTGCTAAGCGCCTGTATCGGTTGATTAGGCTGTTTAGCTCTGATAAAAACTTAACTGCAATTTTATTGCGGCTTACTTTATAAATATATTCATGAAATTGTCTACCGTAGTTATCAATAGTTTCATAGTCTTCTAAATCTACAATCAATTTGAGAATTTTAACGAGGTTTGTTAAGTGTTCAATTTCCTTTTTAGTAATATTATCAATGGCATCTTCAATTACAATGCCCTCTAAATTACTACGTATGATAAATATTTCTTTTACTTCCTGGATTGATATAGGTGCAACATTCATTCTGCCATTAATACTTCGGCTTACTAATCCCTCCAGTTCAAGTCTTTGTAAAGACTCTCTCAATGGCGTCCTGCTAATCTCTAACTCTTTTGCCAACTCATCTTCCACAATAGGTTGACCAGGTTCAAGAATACATTTTATTATCTTTTCCCTTAATTGTTTATAAGCGATATCTTTAGCCGATACCCTTCTAGTTCTAACACCTTTGCTCAAATTCATCATCACCTTTAAAATAATTGTATACAATTATCCTAAAGAATAGAACGTTCAAAAAGTGAATATTCAGACTTTTTTAGTTAGGAATAAAAAGGCAATTGGAAGAACAGCGTGATATTATTTACAGTAAAAAATATACTCAATAGGAAAAGAATACGGGCAATCAATTTACTAAAGTAGTACTCATTAGAGCAACAATTACTTTTTCTTGATACTTGATACATTTTAATAAACAGGTTATTGAGGCATGAATAAGTTGAATCTGATTTTATCCCTATTTAGTACTACAGTAGGACCAGCACTTGCAATCATTGGAGCTTTTGTTCTTTACTATATCGCTGCCAAAGCGTTCGCTAAAAAATATCCCGTCATAATAGGAGAGGAATTGATAGTACATCCTATCGATAATTCCAAAGCCGTCAGAGTATATTGATGTTTTCGAAAAAAGCATAAAATAACTTTAGCTTTTAAATGATTACCATTTTGGATGGAGTCATTCCGCTAATTGATAAAGTAATCAGCACTTCAGGTTGGATGGCTCAAAATACATTAAGCAGGATTTAGAAGCTCGTCCACAAGATATTCGTAAAATTAAATGCACGAGCATTATCAAAATATGTACCACTACTTCAAAAAACGCAGGCGCTTTATAATGTACCCTAATCATTGTCATAATCATGTTTACAAAAAATTAACTATACCTCTAGATTTACATTTTTAGTTAGTTTTTTGCATAAAGTATTTACATGTTCAATTTTTGGGGGAATTCTATGTATTTTATAAAAAAAAGCATTGTCATAGTTGTTGGGAGTATTTTAGTATCTTTAGGAATTAATCTATTCTTAGCTCCGTATGAGGTATTAGATGGTGGAATTATTGGAATAGGTTTAATATCAAATTATTTATGGGGACTACAGACTGGTTTCATCATAATACTTTTAAGTATTCCCATATTTATTATTGCATGGGTTTACTATAGAGATTACTTCTATAATAGTTTGCATGGTCTGCTTGTTTCCTCCTTTTTTATAGATATTTTAGAGCCCTTTGATTATCTTGTACATATCGATCCCCTTTACAGTTCGATAATAGGGGGCGTTTTTATAGGTCTTGGTATTGGTCTTATGTTAAGATTTAAGACAAGTACAGGTGGTACAGATTTAATAGCTCAGTTTTTAAGTGATAAAACAGGAGTAAATATCGGGATTCTAATATTCATCATTGATTCATTTGTTATCTTAATGGGAGGGCTATTACTATCTTATGATACTTTTTTCCTTTCTATCATCACGATACTTGTTGTGGGGATGACTACAAGTTTATTTACAAAAAATCTCGCACAAACTTGAGCAGTAGTGGATGACAAAAAACGATTCTGAACATGCTTGCTTCGGATAGGAATCATTGTATATAAATAATATCTTTACGACGTATTATATACATGCGATATTTACATAAATGTTTTTAAGACATCGGATATAGCCTTAAAAATAAACGAAAATAAAAAATCCATTTTGACAGTTATTATAGTCAAAATGGATTTTTTTGTTTGTGAAATAATTTTTATATAGTAATTTTTAATTTCTACTGTATTATGGAATGTTTCACTTTAAAATGGAAATAGTTGTGTTTTTGTAATTATAAAGAATTTATTAAGTTTCAAAATAAGAGATTTGGCTATGATACATTGTTTTCAGGAGGAATCATTATGAAATGGCAGTTATTACTTGTGGAAGATGACATTGAAATTGCACGTGTTGTACGTGATACATTTTTGCGTGAAGGATATGGTGTTGCTTGGGCAACGACGGGTCTAGAAGGCTGGGAAGATTTTCAAAGCAACAAGTATGACCTTGTGTTGGTTGATCTAATGCTACCAGAAATGGATGGACTAACACTATGTCAAAATATTCGCTGGAAAAGTGATGTGCCAATCATCATTATTAGCGCGCGTAAAGAGGATGAGGATAAAGTAGAAGGCCTACATTTGGGAGCGGATGATTATTTAGCGAAACCTTTTAGTTTAACAGAGTTAAAAGCAAGAGTTGAATCCCAACTTCGCCGGTGGAGACGCTATCAAGGAGTTCCAGAAATTAACGTTAAAACAACATTTGCGAATGGTTTAACAATTGATTTAAATAACGAGAAAATTTTCCGCAATAACGTAGAAATCCATTTAACACAAAAAGAGTTCGCGTTACTCACTGTAATGGTACAAAATCCACAACGAGTTTTCTCGAAAAGTGAGTTGTATCAGCATATATGGCAACAAGCAGATGCAGAAGGTTTACAAACAGTTACCGTTCACGTCAAATGCCTACGTGAAAAGTTAAACGATCCTGTCAAAAATCCCTATTTTATTCAAACCGTGTGGGGGAAAGGGTACCGTTTTATAGGTGAACCATTATGAAGCTGAAAACTTGGTTATTGTTGTCTTATTTTATCGTCATGATCCTCCCTTTAGCTGCAGCCTACGCACTTTTTGCATCGGTTAACGCTTATCATGAAGATCGTAACGTAGAAGAGTATTTTGAAAAATGGACAGAGCTTCAGCAAATATCGACTGTATTAAAAAATCCTAAACTGTATGAACAAGGGATTGAACGACCACAAGTTGAGGAAATAACGAATGCACAAACTGCAATTATTCTATACCGTAATGATGGACTTCCATTGTATAATTCAGACCCTCTTGTGAACTCAGTGAGCATTTTAGAATCTAAAGAATCACTGTATAAAAACTTATTTCAATTTGAAAATAATTATCGTAATTACTCGTATAAGGAACCTGTTTTTTCAGGAAATGAATTAGTCGGTTTTTTTGAAGTCAGTTTAGCAAGAGATGAGTGGATTGATGGTGTTAATAATCGTACTTGGTCTGTCACGGCTATTTTTATAGGTATCTTCTGTATCATTTTCATAAGTGTTTCGGTTCTAGTTAATCGCAAGTTAAACAAAAGACTAACGCAATTGATGAAACAAATGACGGCATTTGCTAGTAGTGAAAAGGTTGAAGATATGCAAACCACAAACGATGAAATCGGTGAGCTAACGTCGAGTTTTTACAGTATGCGGAAGCAAATTGAAGAAGCAAGAGAGAGAATTGCTAAAGAGCAGCAGGAAAAAGAATATATGGTTGCGACTATTTCGCACGATTTAAAAACACCTTTAACTTCCATTCGAGCGTATGCAGAATCATTGTCAGCAGAACGCAATTTAGTAGATGAAGAGCGTGAGGAATACAGGGAAATCATCATAACCAAAGCAAATTATATGCAGCAGATGTTAGATGATTTACTTATGTATACCTTATTACAATCGTCTACATATGAGATGGATCTTGTTCAAGTAGAAGGTAGTGAGTTTTTTGACATGTTGTTATCTGATTATGAACCATTATGCTATGACAAAAATATTACATTAGAAGTGCAAAGTGAAATGGAAGGCATTTTTAATGTTAATCCAAAGCAGCTTATGCGTGTAACAGATAATTTAATGAGTAATGCGATTCAACATACATCAAAAGAAGGGGCTATTTGGCTAGCGGCAGTATCTCCAGAGAACTTACCAAAGTGGATTTTCCCTTTTGTTACACAAGAGCTGAAGTTAGATGGACCACTATTAATCGTTCAAAATAGTGGTGAAGGAATTGACAAAGAAGCGTTAAATCATGTATTTGAACCATTATTCCAAGCAGATATAGCGAGAAGTAAAAAGGGTGTAAGTGGTACAGGCCTTGGACTTAGTATCACGAAACAAATAATTGAAAAGCATGGCGGCAAAGTGCAAATGATGTCCCATAAAACAATAGGAACTTGTGTTATATGCAAGTTACCAACAATAGAAGGAATAGGTGATGGAAATGAAAACAATAGTAAAAACGCTTAGTTTAGTAGGTATCATGACGATCGGATTAGTTGGATGCTCTACAGAAGAAAGTCAATTTTCTCCGGAGCAAGTAATACAAAACACATTAAAGGACTCCAAACCAGTAGGTCCTTACTACGGAGAATATGACATGACACTTTCAGATGAAAAAATGCATGTTAAAGAATGGATTGGCGAAGGAAGCAAACGACGCATTGAAATTAGTGATGAAAAAGGTAAACAACAATCACTTTCAGTAAATGACGGTGAAAACATGACAAGTTATGATCAAGCTCAAAATACAGCTATTGTTATGTCGATAACAGATGAATTAAAAGATGTTTCTCAATCTTCACCAAAGGAACAAGCAGAACTATTGTTAAAAGCAGTCAAGGATACGCATGATATATCACTTAAAGGAGAAGAGAAAATATTAGATCGCAAGACATATCATCTAGTTGCTAAAGGAAAAGGAGAAAAAACGCTTTTCGGTGATATGGAAATTTGGGTAGATAAAGAAAACTGGATGGTGCTAAAAACCAAGATTTCGACTGTTAGTGGTGATACCCAAATGGAGTATACAAAACTCGACTTCGATGCAAAAATCCCTAATAGCACATTTACACTTGATTTACCAAAGGATGTTAAAATACAAGAAATAGATAGTACAATGAAATCAGAACAAATAACATCTGATGAACTTCCTACTGTATTTAAAAAAGCATTCCTCTATTTTCCGGAAAAAAGTAAATTTAAGATGGCTAAAATTGAAGTAATGGATGTAGTTGATCATAAGGAGTTAAGTATTGAGTATGAAAAGGATGGAGTAGTTTTCTTCTCGTTATCAGTTTTACCAACACCGAAAGATACGGGAGAAAAAACGGAAACAATTCCAGGAGAGAAACAAGTGAAAGTACGCGGACAAAAAGGTTCTATCATGGAAATGAATACTTTCCGAAGCGTTTCTTGGTCAGAAAAGGGTTTTAATTACACAATCATGCCAACGAATCCTGATTTAAAAATGAAAGAAATCTTGAAAATGGTTGAAGATATGAAGTTAGTAAAATAGATAAATCTATTAAACCGTTAGCAGCTGAAGTTGCTAACGGTTTTAAAGGAGTTTTTAAGTTGAGTAATGATTTTATTTGGCTAGGTTGCTGTATTTTACTAGCCGGTTATCTAATAGGTAATGGTTTGAAAAACTTTGGCAATCCAAATGCGAAAAGTTTGTTGGATATACTGAATGATGAAGAAGAATTTGAATTAGTCGCTGCAAAGGAATTACATGTATTTTTAAATGTACCAAAAGAAGCGACTAGCAATTTTATATCTGAACATCCAGAGGTTCCGTATATTGAAATGAATGGGCATATCTTCTTTCAGAAGAAAAAGATAAGTGAGTGGTTGGAGCGGCAATAACTTTATTTGTATTGCAGAGGTTTAACAGATCTTACATGAACAAGAAAATAAAATAGATGATGATTCATTATCTGTATTTTACATATGAGCAGCTAAGGGACCAAATTTGGTCCCTTTTAATTGGCTAGATGATACATACTTATTGTATTTGGTGTAGGAAAAAATTTACATGAATCTGTTATAATTAAATTGAACACTTTGAACATAGTGAGAGTTGGAGTGGTATTTTGAAAACCATTATTAAAAGCGAGCGTGCTGTTTAGGGGACGATGCCTTAGTCAGTGATTGTAAGAAAACACCTACTAGTGGAGGGTGGCATTGACTGTCCTACAGTGGTTGATACAAATTCATAAAGTCAATCGAGGTCCGGATCATGAGATGAAAAAAGCTCAAGTGAAGTAGGAACTAGAAGTAATCGCTTCGTAAATCGAGGCGGTGAATGGGTCCATTTCTTACAAAAGCCTGAAGCTACGATTAGTAGTAAAAACGAACGGAACCCTTTCTCCATAGATGAAAATAACATCTTGGAGGAATGGCACGTGAGCAGAAAAACAGAAAATACAGCATTTCAATGTGAGCAATGTGGCGCGCAAATTGAACCATTAACAAACGGGAGCTTTCGAAATCATTGTCCGTACTGTCTATATTCTAAGCATATGGATGAAAAACCAGGTGATCGAGCAAGTGTATGTAGGGGGTTAATGGTCCCTATCGGTATGGAATACTCAAGTAAAAAAGGGTATCAACTGATTCATGAATGTGTAAAATGTGGCAAGGTCGGTAAAAATAAAGTAGCAATAAATACGACTCAAGAAGATCAGCTTATTTCTTTTATGAAGTCGGTGGTTTAAAAAATTTACTATGTTCAAAGTTATTTTATCAGTATAAAGAATACTGAGCAGTTAAAAGGATATTCCGAATGGGATATCCTTTTATTTATTTGTTAAGAAGGTTGATAAAAATGATAAACGAAAATGAAATTATCGTAGCTGTTAAAGGTATTATTTTAAATGAAGGAAAATTATTGATTGTCCAACGAGACCATAATGATGAAATCGGTGGGGGAGAAGTAGAGTTCGGCGAAGATTTAGAAGCAGCATTAGTAAAAGAAATCAAAGAGGAAGTAGATATAAGTTTACCACAGCGGTTTCCAATTATTTGAAAAAATAATTGAAATCTTCAACCAGATTTTTCCCTTTAGGCAGTACATGAATGATCCGTCTTCGTTCATCCTTCATATCTACTTTACTTTCGATAAAACCCTTTTTCTCTAAATTGTGTACAATGCTACTAATGGTTGATCCTTTTCGTTGGAAAGCACGTTCCATATCCTTTTGTAAGATACCCTCATCTTCATGCTGGAATAGATAACCGATGAAACGAGCCTGCTCTATCGTTAAATTAAAAGTTTCTAGTTTTTTATCCCAAATTGTAATGAATTGATGTTGAAATGTTACGTTTTTAATAATTAATCACTCCAATTAATTAGAATTCTGTGACTTTCCAGTTTGTTTAGTTACAACTGAGAAGTCACCTATTTTTTATTGAGAATTCGGTAATTGGGTAATAAGGTTATCAAAAAATGGAGCTTATTGATTTTACATTTAAATATTTTAATTAGCTCCTTTTTCTGCAGGTTATTTAAACCACTTTGAAGAAATATTAAGTAAGAAAAAACTCTATCAATAAGTGAATTTCTATACAGTTAAAAATTTTCTTTAAAACAAGTAGTGAATATACTAAATGCTACATAGAATATATTAAGGATAAACTTAATGTGAGATTATGAACTGGTGGGGGATGATAGAAAATGAGATTATCATCGTATGAAGCTGCTAAAGAGTTAATATTAACCGAAGAAAAAATAGCTAGTTTTGTAGGACCTCAGCCGAGCAATTTACTTGAGAAAATAGAGAAGGTCTTGGGATTACAAATAATAGGTTCATATAGAAGTTTCTTGGAAACGTTTGGTGCGGGAATCTTTGCAGGTGTTAAAATTTTGGGTATTTCTAGTGATGATTTCGAGATTCCTTCAATGTTAAATGGTATTAATTATACATTAACATTGAGAAAAGAAGTTGGCTTGCCTAGTAATCTCTTAGTTATTTATAATCCGGGAAATGGTGAACTATTCTGTTTAGATTTCAATCAAATAAAGGCAGGGGAACCAGAGATTGTTTCTTATATGCCAGCTTTAAGCATGGGTCTAGAATACGATGCGATTGCAGATAATTTTGGTGAGTTTTTATATGAAATAGTCTGTGATGAGTTGTAAAATAAGAAATAATCGATTATTTAATACTCTCTATTAATGAGCAAATAAGTATACCATAACGCATTATTTAAGAATTAATTATAGATAAAATTAAAATTTACGGAAAAAGAGGAACTGTCTAATCAAACAGTTCCTCTTTTTTGGTATTTAGCCCCAGACAAACCAACGTGCATGACCATCAGGACGTTCAAATATATGTTCATCACAGATTTTTTTATAAAAATAATCACGGTGCAAATCTGCATCAAATAGATTGTTGTAAATATGATAAATCTCTCTTTCAGTACTAATTGTCTGCAAATTTTTCACCAATTGCTCTTTTTGAACGAAAGGTATTTGATTAGCAACATGGGTGTGGAACACGCATATAATAGAATCTTTATTTACTTGTTTTACAATGTCTTCTAATAATTCCACGGCATTACCGTCTATTAGTTCAATTTCTAAATTTTGAATAACATTTGTCGCTGCATTAAATATTTTACGGCGATCTGTATGTTCCGGCCAAATTAGAGCGTTTAACCATGCCACATCGTCTGTATTTTTCACGTTATTTGTGTGTAAATCGATGCCAACTCTTTTACTAATAATTGGAGGTGTTTTAATGGACTCTGGTAATGCTTTTCCCTTATTAGTAGATTCTATAAGTACGCTAGAATCGATTTTTCCGATAAGGTTACCTTCATTATATTGATAAGCATATTGGTCTAATCCAAGTTGAAGTCCTGCACTTGTACCTATTTCAATCAGTGTTAACGGTTTGTTGTGCTTAGCAAAAATTTCGGTGAAAATGGGATAAAGGTAAGCACATCGTCTGACTTCGTTGGTTTGTACCAGTTTTGTTTGAAACAATAATATTAACGAATCCCAATGTTCTAGGCAAAATGCTTTGAAATGTGGAAAAGCCTCTTCTGGATTTTTTGCGTTTGATACAAAGCTTGGATAATAAGTGCGTAACTCTAATGAATTTGAATTATTTAGTAAATATTGTACACTAGCAAAAAGTAAATTTGGCTTCGGTTGATCTTGTGGGATATGACTAGACAACTCTAATATAGCGTCATCTTTAGCAATTTCATAAGATAAACATTCATATAAACGACTAGACCCAGCACATTCTTTTTCAGCAAATATAGTAAAATTACGACTGATTTTTTCTGAAACGATCATATTTTCACCGTCCAATCTTAATAGTCAATAGCTTATTCTGTTATAATAAATATACATAATATTCATATTTTAGTAAATTAAATCATATGAAAGAATTTTGTATATATGAAAAGGGTGAAAAATATGAGAAAAATTTCAGACATTGTTATGCAAAGTGAAAATAATACGTTAATTTCTCGATTAAATACGTTTAAGTCCAAAAATAATAATGAATTGGGTTCTCAAATGAAACAGTTTGGCTCGACTATTGCATTTCAAGTACCACGTATATCTGGAACAGCATTTAATACTGTAAGAAATATAAATGAGGAAGATTATATCTACTTAACTGAAATGGTAGCTTGGTATAAACAACAAAATATGGACTTTCAAATTGAGGTAGCACCGCAAAATGCGAGTAAAGAGTTGTTTCATGAGTTACGTAAACATGAATTTATTCAAACTGGTTTTCATGCATCTTTCATTGGAGATGTTAGGGAAATAGCAAATAGTTCATGTCAAATAAATTGCGAAATTCAGTTGTTACAGAAAGAGGACTTTAATGATTTTGCAAATGTCTATGTAAAAGGTTATGGATTACCTGAATTCATCGCAGATGGCGTTAAACAAAATAATGAGATTTTGTATGAGATTCAAGGCTGGCAATTCTTTAAAGCAGTCAAAGATGACAAAATGGTTGGAATTGCAGTGCTATATATACAGGATTATATAGCTACATTAGCTGCAGCAACATCACTGCCAGAATATCGTGGTCAAGGAATCCAAAAAGGGCTCATTAAAGCAAGGGCGCAGTACGCCTTGAAGCAAGGGGCCGTATATATGACAAGTGAAGCAAAGTTCGAAAGTACCAGTCATGCTAATATGGTGAAAAGTAAGATGGATTTAGTGTACACAAAGGCGATTTACAATAAGTACAACTAGCATTGTTACAGGTGGGTGATCGTTTGAAAAAGTACTTCTTAATGGTTGTTTCAATAACCGTATTCCTGACAATAGTATGGCAATTTTGGTATATCTATCAGCCTCGAACTGGACCGCTTGGAGAAAAACTAATACCTGAGTTGAGTAGTCCGGTCTTTTGGTCTGGAATCTTCTGTAGCTTTTTAGTGTCTGCTTATGCATTTTCACATGCTATCAATTTATTTAAACGTGGTAAGTAGAAGGGGGAGTATAGGATAACCTTTTTATCAACTACATCTTCTAGGAGGCATATATGAAAGCTATACTTTTTGACCTAGATGAGACGATTCTAAATCGAGATGCATCATTGCTTGCGTTTTTGGACGACCAATATGAAAGGTTCCACGCAGTATGGGGGCATATTGAAAAGGGTCAATTGATTCAGAAAATTGTAGAGCTAGATGCTCGGGGATATGTTTGGAAAGATGAAGTATATACTCGGCTAATTGAAGAATATCAGTTAGATACATTTGTTGAAGAATTATTAAACGATTATACGGAACGGTTCCGGTATTTTGTAATTGGCTTTCCAAAATATAAAGAAGTATTAGTTGAATTAAAGAGACAAGGGTATTTGCTAGGAATAATCACGAATGGGAAAGTAGGCTTTCAACGAGCGAATATTAGAGTTCTCGGAATTGAATATCTATTTGATGTCATTGTTGTTTCTGAAGAAGTGGGAATGAAAAAGCCAGATAAGAACATTTTCGAATATGCATTAGCTAAATTAAATGTGTCTCCGAATGATGCAGTTTTTATTGGTGATAACCCAACAAACGATGTAGAAGCAGCCATTGATGTGGGAATGATAGGAATTTGGAAGAGAGATCGATTGATAGAGTCGTATAAATCCGAGCATATTATTGATAAACTAGAGGAAGTTTTCGATTTGCTTAAGCAGTTAGAAAAGAATTGAATTAATGCACTTATTTATTGCAAGGAAGTGGGTAAGGAAATGATTATTTATTTTATTATTGGAGCAGAAATTGCTTTTTGGCTATTAATCGTAGCTGGTTTAGTTTTACGCTACATTTTGAAATTAGAGCGTATAAGCATTTGGGTATTAGCTGCAACACCCTTAATCGATCTCGTACTGATAGTACTGACGGCGTTAGATTTAAAAAATGGAGCAACCGCAAATACTTTTCACGGACTATCAGCTATTTATATAGGTGTATCCATTGCCTATGGAAAGCAAATGATCGAGTGGGCAGATCAACAATTTAAAAGGTATATATTAAAAACTGGCGAACGACCTAAAAAATTATATGGGAAAGAAAAAGGAAAGCATGAAGCGAAAGGGTTTGTAAAACATATTATTGCCTATGTCATAGGGTCTTTAATTTTATGGGGTATGCTGCTAATACTAGGAAAAGACGAGCAGACAATAGCACTTTATCAAGTTTGGAAAATATGGTCGGTTGTCTTAGTAATAGACGGTCTGATTAGCATCTCTTACGTGTTCTTACCAACAAAGAAAAAATAAACTTTAATTATCTAAGCTATATTAAATGAGAGGAAGTGGATTGTGTGAGCTATGTAAGCGAAATAAGAAAACTAGTTGGAAATCATCCATTAATCTTACCAGGGTCTGTTGTACTTATAGTGAATGAAAATAATGAGCTATTATTGCAACACAGATCGGACGGTGTCTGGGAATTGCCCGGTGGTTTAATGGAGCAGGGTGAGAGTTTAGAAGAAACAGCGAAAAGAGAAGTGTTAGAGGAGACAGGATTTATTATTGATGATTTACAATTGTTGGGTGTGTTTTCTGGTGAAAGTTATGATAGCAAAGTAGTAAATAGTGATGAAGTATATTCAGTAACCGCAGTTTATATAACGAGAAATATTACAGGTAAAATGAACAAAGGCCAAGAAGAAACTGGCGATTTAAAATATTTTAATATTAACCAAATACCAGATTCTTTAACTGAAGAGTATAGAGGATATATTATGCCTTTCAAGGAATCTATCTTAGGATTAAATGAAGTTTAAGGGTGGCTGTAGTGGCTTTTATTCGATATGCAGATGAAAAGGATTTAGCTGATATAACTGAGTTCGATTATTTAATAATAAGGAGAAAAGAGTGATCTCACTTTGTTAAAAAAACGTTTCGTCACTAGAGAAGATTGGACAAGAATTTTAGAACGTGAATACAAACACATATATATTTCTGATACAAATTTTTCGGGGAATATTGCTTTATTAACTTTAAACAAAGTAAAAGAACCATTATGGACTTACCATTGTAACAAGAAAATTTGTATTGTCGATAATGGATATTCTTGGCTTCAACAGCTTCCTGAAAATGAACATTTTGCAATTACTACAATGTTCAACGAATCGAATGAGATTATTCAATGGTATATAGATATTACAACTCATAATGGTATTGAGAATGGTGTGCCCTATATGGAAGATCTGTTTTTAGATATAATTGTCTTACCTACAGGGGAAATAATAAAAAAAGATTTAGAAGAAATTGAAGAAGCGTTAGTTGCAGGCTGGATTACACAAGAACAATATAATTTAGCATTCTCTAATTTTAATACAATCTATGAAGAGTTACAGAATGAAACGTTTCAATATATAAAATTAAGTAATGTACATAGAGAGCGCTTATTGAGAGAAAATCTATAATAGAGAGCTGTACCATATATTCACCATTAGATTCAAAGGTTTTTACATCTCATTTTTGAAAAGATATGGTTTTAATAATCCAAAATTAAGTAACCGGTAAGAGCCTTGCTACATGAAAAGAGTAGTAAGGCTCTTACCTTTATGAAAAGTCCTGAATTCCATGAACAATAGAATAAATAATTTTCTATTTGTGTTAGTCAAATAAAATTTGTATAATAAAACCAGATTTTACACTGAAGGGACTGAACTATGCGCAGATATCAATAACTTTAACCCAATTACAAAAACATAATGGAGGGAAAAGTATTGATTACAGAACTACACACAAAAAGATTATTATTAAGAAAAATGAAGGTATCGGATTCTCCTAGTTTATTTAGGATTTGGTCTGACCCAGATGTTACTAAATTCATGAATATCGGCAGTTTTACTGATGAAAACCAAGTAAAAGATATGATAGAGCTATTAGATGAATTGGCTCAAGAAGACAAAGCTGTGCGTTACGCGATCATTGAGTTGGAATCGAATGAAATTATCGGTTCATGTGGTTTTAATTCCATAGATTTTGAAAATGCCAAAGTGGAAATCGGTTATGACCTCGCTAAATCATTTTGGGGTAATGGATATGCCACTGAAGCAATCAATGCTTTGTTAGATTATGCATTCACGTCTTTAGAATTAAATAGAATAGAAGCAAAAGTAGAACCTGAAAATATAAATTCCATAAAGGTTTTGCAAAAGTTAAACTTTGTATTCGAAGGAACACTAAGACAATCCGAAAAATCTAATGGAAAATTTATCGACCTTAATTTATATTCTAAATTGAAAACAGATTGAGTTGATTTCAATAGCTTATACTTTTTAAAAGTATAGGCTATTTTTTTACACCTATTTATTAAATCCCTTTTTTGTTAATATTAACCTAATATACTGAGGGAATAAGATAATCACCAAAAGGGGAGGGGAATTATGAATTTTTATTTGCCTATAATTATTACAATGGGATTTATTTATCTTCAAGCAACGGTTAGCCAAAAAGGCATTTTGTGGGCTAGTTTTTCTGTGGCATTACTATATATGATTTTGGTGTTTAAAATAACTCCTTACTATGATTGGGTAGTTATTTTAGTATTGAGTTGCCTATGCTTTTGGTTGATGTTTGTAGCAGCTTGGGCAAAGCGGCCAAAGTATTAAAGTAGTGGTGTTGTAGAATGAAGAATAAACCAATTTGTGTAGAAATACCTATTCAAGCAGATATAGATGATGTCTGGGAGTTTACACAAATACCTGAACTCCACCAACATCTATCTAATCATCATTTTAAAGACCGTTAATTATGGGTGACTTTCACTAATGATTGATGCCATCTTGCAAATGAAACGTTATGTAATATAAAAAAATTGCTTGAAAGAAATTAGTGAAAAAATGTACTTGGGCCTATACCTTTAGAAGAAATCATATCCGAGCATACAATATTAAAAGAAGTACAAAAAAATAATTATAGATAAAAATAAACGAAATGGTATTATTGGTAATAAATAGATAATAAGTCCGGTTAGCTGCAATAACTGTAATACATGATTACACAATATGATTAGTTGGGGGAGTATTGATGAAGTTTGCGAATAAAAAACAAATTCAACGGCTTTATCGAGAACAAATCCGCAATAAAAAAGACCAGGATTATAATTTTCTTGAAACAATCATTTTAATCGTAATTGTAGCCTTCTTCATCTATTTTAACTTTTAATTCGATAGTTCTCGGACCTCTGTTGAAAGTTCATAATGGAAATGATAGATTTGTACACTTGAATAAGGTAGTTTCAGGAGTTGATTAACAGGAAATAGTACAATAGATAAAAGCAGGCTATAAAAACAAAACGTCCACTCAGTTCACTTTTGAACTTGAATGGACGTTTTTTATAATACTTATATTCTTAATCCTAAGTTATTCATTTTCGACGCTTTTATTTGTATCAACTACTGATAAAGATAAGTGTTTTTTCTTTATCAAAAGAATCAGAAATGACAACAATAAAACAATTGAAGAAACCATATATACAGCAACGATATTAATATGTTCCCCTATGACACCCATGATTAGTGTGGAGATACCAAAAGTAGCCATAGTTATAGAACTTTGAGCAGCATATACTTTTGCTAGAAGTTTTTCTTTGACTCTTCCTTGAATGAGTGTATTAATGGCGATCATACTTAATTCGTAGAATAAACCATAAATACAACTCACTAAAAGGGCGAGTAATGGGGAACTATTGATTCCAAACAAAAGAGTCATTAAAAATACAACGAAGCTACATATCAATATGACAAGGTGGATGTTTCGGTCAATTAAATCAGACTTCTTATACCCGATCAAACCACCAAAAAATAAACCTAAAAAGAAAGCTGCATTAATATAGCCCCACCATTCAGTACCCTCATGCAGTCGTAACTCTATAAAAGGGTAAATGATAGAAGACACCCAGACAGGACCTGCAATGGAACCTAAAAACAGTGTGATTTGAAGAATCCGCAACTTATTATCTACCAATATTAATTTCCATCCCTCTAAAAAGGAATGCAGATTACTTTTTTTATTAGTTGATGGTGTAGCATGTTTCTTCTCTTCGACTTTAATAAATGACAATAAGAGTGTGGACAATACAAACAAGGTAAACGTTAAAATTAACAATCCACTTGAATGCAAAAGCACTGCCAAAATGCCACCAACTGCCCATCCGGCCATATTGATGAACTGATAAACAGATGACATGAGACTATTCGCTTTTAACAAGTAAGTCTCTTCAATAAGCTCAGGAATAATCGCACTACTAGTAGGATGGGCGAAGCCATCTAAAAAATTGGTACAAAAAATAAGTAAATAAATGATCACAAACGTATCAATTGATAGAAATAATGATACATACAGTGATAACACAAGTAAAAGACAGGTCTTCAATAATTGAGACTTCAGTAAAATTGACCTTAATTTATATCGGTCTATTAAAAGCGGTGCGACCAATCCACCCAAAAATCCACCAGACAAATTAATGACCGGAACTAAAGAAACATAAAACAAAGAATCTGTCACACTAAAAACAGTTGTGATGAGAGCCACAATGTAAAATGTATCTCCTGCATTGGCTATAGACTCTCCTGCCAGCAATGCACGAAATGATTTATTTTTCAACACAAACAACCCCTCTTATTTAATTGTTCAAGAGAAGATTGTTGTCTACATTGGCTTCACTCCTTAATTGGTTTTAGAATTTCTTAGTTGAATTTGATCATCGAATCCAAATTAGCAGAGGGGTGTTTGCTGAAAATGGTAATATTTATAATAAATGATAACATAAAGAAATGGTGATAAGCTGAATTTTTAAAAAAATATCCAATGAAAAATGACTGCCTAAATTGACAGTCATTACATAAATTTAGTGTTTAAAATCATCATCAACATTCGGAGATGTCTATCATTTCATCCATAATACTTCCTTGTTTAACATATTTAATAATTTTATTGGCTTCCATTTCTACTCTGTTTCTACCATATGGATTTTCAAACCAGTTATAAGCCTTTGTAGTATTGTCATCTACGGGACACATTGAATATTGTATCCAATCCGGCATGAAGGTTTTAAGGTTTAATAGCGTTCGTCTCATGTGATAACTAGTAGTAACAACTAAAATTCTCTTAATTTTATGTAATTCAAATGCACGATCTAGTATCAGTAGTGAAGAAAGGACATTTTCTTTCGTATGAAGTGATAGGTCTTCTGTTAAAATAACCTCCTCTGGGATTCCCAACTCGATAGCCCTTTGTTTTAATAATTGTGCCTCAGTTAAGCTTGTGCCTTCCCAAATAACTCCACCAGAAAATAATATTTTCTTCGCTCTACCTTCATTATATAGTTGTATAGCCTTTGGTAAGCGATATATTACAGCTTTACTACTACCTGGAACAAAAATAATATCCCCCTCTACATTATCATCCTCTAGATTTTTGAACAGAAGATTTGTGAGTTGAGCGTCTGATAGTTTATCTGGTTGCAACTGAGAAATATTTATTTTCATAAATCACCTCGACTGTTTAGTAACCAATCCACAGCATTAATACAATCTTTTGCAATTTAGTTTGACCTAGTACATGCTTTTTACTTTACGACAATGCACCGATTTGAATAACTATATACGCCTTACTTACTCTGTTGCTATAAATATAGTATAGCTAATCTGCATATAATTTCACCAGCATTAACAATTTTTGTAATGCATTTTAATGTATTTGAAAAAGGAGTAGAAGAAAATGAACTTTTACTCATGGATAGCATCACTTTTTTATTTTTATTAACTAATCCCACGAGTATATTCAATTCAGTTAAAAATAGATTAGAAAGCTGATGGACAGTAGGTTTCCACAATAATTACGAAATAAGGCAATTTATAAAAATCTAATAATTAATTTTAATTTTCAACTAAGTATGGGACAATACATATAACATTATTTCCAAAATAAGGGGTGTTGTGAATGCCTAAGCAAATAACATTAAGAATTGCGACGAATAAAGATCTTGCAGCATTACATAAAATCCAAGTAGCCGCTTTTATGCCTCTATTAATAAAATACAATGATTTAGAAACAAACCCGGCGAATGAACCAATCGAAAAGTTAGCAAATAGAATAGCTGAAACGTATTCAGATTATTACGTAATTTACTATGGGGAAAATATGGCTGGAGGCATTAGGGTTGTTACAAGAGAAATTAATCGAGCAAGAATAAGTCCTATATATATTCATCCGATTTTTCAGGGTAAAGGAATTGCTCAAGAAGTGTTTAAACAAGTAGAACAAAAATACAATAAAACACGTCAATGGGAACTTGATACGATAAAACAAGAGAAGAAGAATTGCTATTTTTATGAAAAACTAGGTTACTGTAAGACCGGATTAGAAATAGAAATCAATAGCGAGATGACGTTAATTCGTTATTTGAAAAGGATGATGAAAGACTAGGATTGTAAAAAAGAAGCTATTTAATATTCCTTGTAGAATTCTGGACAATCACTATTTTTGCAACTTTCCTTGGAGTGTAGCCTATTTAACTAACAACTCTTTTAATATTCATTTTATTGCATAATAATTCATTTTATATTAATATATATAAATATATAAATACATATGAAGGGGGTTATTAGTTGGTTACACTATTTTTAACAAATATTTTACTAGGGCTTTCCATTGCACTCCCTGTTGGAACAATTACTATAGAGATGACGAAGCAGGGGCTTAAAAATGGTTTTATGCATGGTTGGGTTGTTGGACTAGGTGGAATGACAGTAGATTTAGTACTTATTTTATTATTGTATTTTGGATTAGCTTCAGTATTAGCTGTTCCTATTATTCAAACCTTCTTGTGGTTGCTCGGTGCATTATTCTTACTTTATGTCGGCTATGATAGTATAAAAAACGCAGGACATGGTATTTCACTATCAGGTGAAAAATCGACAAAATCACTAAAATCATCATATTTTAATGGCTTACTTGTAGCGATTTCACCAGGGAACTTAGTATTTTGGGTTAGTATTTTTGGACCTATTTTGATTAATTCTTTTGATGCATCAAATACGATTAACTTTCTAGTAATAGGATCGGGCATATTAATTGGGATATTGATACATGATATTGGCTTAATGACAATAATTGCTGGTACGAGGAAGGTATTAAACACTAGATATATTCAATGGGCTTCTGTTCTTGCGGGGGTAATACTAATTGGCTTTAGTGTGTATTTCTTTATTGAATTTTATAGGAGTGTAGGAACACTAAGAAGTTAACACAAGGCTAGTAGTTATATATAGACCGAACCTTATTACTAGTATGTCTATAAGGTAGTTGAAAGGGACTTGACTTTAGTCAAGTCTCTTTAATTATTTTTTAAATTTCTAATAATTGTTCTATATGATCCAACTTACCGATATAAACATTAATCACTAATGGTAATAGGATTATTAGGAGTATGGAAGTTATATAAAATGCGTTTTTTTCTTTTCTGTGTAGTAGATTTCCAAAATTAATTAACAATGAAGATACACTAAAAATGATTATTAACCACATAGTTTGTAATTGTTCGACATCATTTTTTATTAAGAAAATTATTAGTTCGTTCTCTTCCGAAATCTCAAAAGTATAGTTCTCTTTTTCGGAAAAACTCTTTTTTATAACAGTTACTTTATCTGAATTCTCCTTTATTGAATAACCCCCAGGATAAATATTAAAAGAGTAAGCTAGAATTCCAACTATTAAACAGAATAAGACCATAAAAATAGAAAAAAGTCCAAGTTTCTTCCTAGTTAGATTTTCATTTAACAAAAAACCCCTCCCTTTTCCAAATGGATATATCCATTATATTACAAAAATTGAAGTGAAGGGGGTTCTGTTTTTCGCAAACCTAAAGAGTTATATTTGCGCAAAGGAGATGTTAAAGTGTTGCCAAAGAAAGAGAGAGAAGTTGTCATCAATTTTGACAAAAGAGAAGTACTTTCTCCATCTAAACAGTATCCACTTCACATTGAAAATATAAAGAATAGGAGCTTTAAAGTAAAGCTTAAATCTGATAGATCTTCATCATATACTTTCTTTCCAACTGGAGTGGATGCTAACGGAAAGAAAATATCTATTGGCTTTAGTTCAGATAATCATTTCTTTAATGGGGGACACAATTTTTTTGATTCCACCTTTAGGATTTCGGAAGATACATTACAAAATCCAATTACCTTTAAACTACAGGCATATCCAAATTATTTAGAATGTAGTGCTAAAATTAAACTCTTTAAATAACTTGTCGTATTCAAAAAATGACATCATGAACTTAATAACAAAGGAAGGGACATCTCTAATTTAGAGATGTCCCTATTATTGTAAAACAAAGTATCAGCATGCGTTAAAATAATGTTTTGGTTTTATGAAATATCAAGTAGGCTATATAACGATGGACTCTAAACATCCTTTACCTCCGACTTATTATTCTGATTCTCGTTCTGGGCTTGCTAATTTAATCACTGAATCTGCTAGTGATAATATGGCAGTAATACGTAAAAGTAAAAAGACATATTCTTTTTTCTCTGTTGTTGATTGAAATAGAATTGATAGTTGTTGTGTAATGGCATAGATTAAAAAGAGTGCAAATATTGTACAAAAACATGCCATCATAGCTCTTTACATTTAACTTACATCCTTTTATTTTGTTTTTACACGACCATTCCAAGAGAAATTTGTCACGATGCGTAGCAATAACTCTAATGGGCCGCGTTTGAATTTTTTCAAATACATTGTACTGATAAAGCATTGAATGGCAAAGATAACGACACCAAGTAAAATACTATTAAATGTACCGAAGTTGCCGAATAGACCAAGTCCGTAGCCGTAGAAAATAGTCGTACAAATAACAGATTGCATTATATAGTTTGTAAGAGATAGCTTTCCAATGCTCTCAAATGCTCGGAACGGTAAAGCTTGTGCATGGCTAGAAAATAGATATGCAAAAGCAGCCATATATCCTAATGCCAGAATTGGCCCACCTCCCATTACACCAATGGAAGCCCAATCACTTTTCTCTGCTAAATGCCCTATGATCTTTAAAGAAAGGCCAAGTGGAATGAAAATTATTATGTACTTAAAGTATGAATTTCGTTCTTCCTTAGGTTTTGTGAATATATTTAATTTCGCTGCGGCCATACCAAACAAAAATAATGGAGCTATTACAAATGGAAGTAAAAGTATGATGAAAAATGAAGGGATTGGATCTTCATCAAACATAGTAGTCAAAGGATCTTCACCGTTATTACGGTGATCTTTGATTTCTAAATAACTCCCATTTTTATATATGGCATTGGTCTTTTCTACGTAGCTTGCAGTTATTGTTTTTTCTTTTTCAGTTTCTTCATATTTTCCGTAGCTTGTTGCAGTGATTAATAACAGCAATACAATACCCCAAATAATGAGTGTTTTTGGTTTACGATTGATAAAGAAAAATAAAAAGAAACCAATACCACCGTAAAAAGCGAGAATATCACCTTCCCAAATATATGTACTATGTAGTAAACCTAAAGTTAAAAGCATTAAAAAACGTCTTACTAAAAACCAACGAGACTTTCTTCCTTTTTCTCTTATAGATTCAACTAATTTAATAAGTGAATAGCCAAATAAAAAAGTAAAGATAGGCATAAATGTACCTTCTACAAACACTTGGATAAATTTATAAGAACCGAAATTGAAATCGGATAAATTATAAAATGAAATAAGGTCCTTCCCAAACATGCCATATTGAAAAATAAGCAAATTGGCAAGTAAAATACCAAATAAACTAAATCCTCTTAAACTATCTACTAATCGAACACGCTGTCGTTCCAAAAAAAATCCTCCTTAAATACTCTCTATTTGTTAGTATAAATAGAGAATCTTATGCTGAACTGAAATAAATCTTAAAATTACCTTAAATTGGAGAGTGCATTGAAAATGGATGCTAAAATATTGGTCGTAGATGATGAACAAGCAATTGCAGACATGGTAGATATTATATTACGAAAAGAAGGTTTTTCATATGTGGATATTTGTGGAAGTGTGGATGAGGCAACTAAACAAATTGAAAAAGTAAAATACGACTTTTTCATATTAGATATTATGTTGCCAGATGGGACTGGGCTTGAACTTGCAGAGAGAATTCGTCCTACTCACAATGCACCAATCTTCTTTTTAACGGCAAAAGTTTCAGATGCCGATATACTACGTGGATTTATGTCGGGTGCGGATGATTATATTACAAAACCATTTAATCCATTAGAACTAGCAGCGCGTGTGAAAGTACATAGTAAGCGATACAATGCAATAAGAAACGTAACAATACCAGTAGAAACATTTGACTATGGACGCTTTCAGCTAAATATTTCAGCTGCAGAGTTAATAATAGACGGAGAAAAAACAATTTTATCTGGTAAACTTTTTCATTTATTGCAATTATTTTGCGAGCATCCTGGACAAGTTCTATCAAAGGAACAAATTTACGAACAAGTATGGGGCGATGATTATTATGTTGATGATAATACCATCATGGTCCATATTCGAAAACTGCGAGAAAAAATAGAAGTTGACCCAGGTCGTCCTGCACTTATAACAACAGTAAGAGGAGTTGGCTATAAATTAGTTAAGGGGGAGTAAGGAGTGCGTTTATCTAGCAAGATGACTTTAAGGTTTATTAGCTACTTTGCGGTATTTTATATTATTTTACTGTTATCAGTTATGTTTCTTATCTTTTATGCAGTGTATGAAAATGAAAAAGCATCGAGTTATATAAACTTAATGACGATGGATAAAATGGACGTTGAAATGGATATAGAAGAGAAGAATGGCTCTTATAAACTAACTCAGAAGTTGATTAATTCAGCAAAAAAAAGTGGTGGGGTTATCCATTTACTTGATGAGAATGGACTATTGCTTGCCAGTTCAGAAAAACAAGCCGTATCATACACCATGAAGGAATTAGTGGAAATAGAGAAGAATGAGCAAGGGCATATTTGGCGGATAAAAAATGATCAATACCTTGTTTTTATTCAGAATAATACAGCAGAAAATTTACTTGAGGTTATCTCAGAACAGGGTATTCAACATATATCTAGTACAATAAGGCAACATCTCAGTAAATCGGATGCGATAGTAGAACAATATAGTGCTAATGGCCAACGACAGAAGATTCTATTTGGTAGGGAAACAAAAGAACTTGAACCAATAATGATTTTGATGGGGAGCGGAAATTTAACAGAGACGAAAGAGCTTGTAGCCTCAGAAGTATTAAAGGATGGTTCAATACTTGTCGTCCGTATGAAAAATCCTCATTATAATCCAAGTGAACCTATTTTTATGGATGGTATAAAAAAGGCATTAATAGTGATTGCTGTTTTCCACGTGTATCTGTTAATTCTTATCGTTATTTTTTCAGCTTTTATTGGCAATCGTTTTGGAAGACCTGTTTTACATTTTTTAAAGAGAATTGAAAAATTAGCAGGGCAAAACTTTGGCTTTGTAAACGATCATAAGTTAAGACGAAAACGAAACGGACGCTTAAAGAGAAAATATCGTATTTTTGATGAAGTCGATCAATCACTAACTCAATTGTCTACGAAATTAGCTGATAATGAATGCAAAATACAGCAAAGTGAAAAGTTACGTGAAGAATGGATTACAGGTCTTTCTCATGATTTGAAAACACCACTTAGCTCTATATATGGGTATTCCAAAATGTTGTCTTCTAAGGATTATGAATGGTCACAAGATGATGTACGGCAATTTGCTTTAACGATGCAGGAAAAGGCTGAATATATGGATGCACTAATTGAAGATTTAACATATACCTATCAACTAAAAAACAATGCGATTGTTATTTCTAGGGAAGAAGTATATTTGAATGCATTTATAAATGAGTATGTGAAAAACACTTCTTCAGAAAATGTCAAAGTGGAGCAGACAAATAGTGAAATCCTCATATTAGCTGATTCAATTTTACTAAAGCGCATACTTGATAATATTGTAGGAAATGCGGTAAAACATACGTCCGAAGGAACATCAATTTATTTGAAAATGACTGAGTTAGATAATAAGGTGCAATTTCAAATTCGAGATGAAGGACAAGGCATTCCGAAAGAAGAACTAGATAATCTGTTCAATCGTTATTATCGAGGAACAAATACGACTGCAGAGGCTTCAGGTACAGGACTTGGACTTGCTATAACAAAGCAACTTGTAGAAGCAATGGACGGGGAAATTACCGTACAGTCCAATTCAACTGGTACAGTAGTAATCGTTGTTTTTCCTAAGTTAGTGGAGTAGGGGGAGTATAGTGATTAAGTTAAAATTTCAAGAATCCTTCATACTCTACAAGTTGTTTTGAACAGTCCGTATACTCACAAATAACATTATGAAAAATGAAATCACGAGTAAAAGTAACTTCATACAAATAATAAATGATATAAATATGCTGTCCGGCATAATTTATATCATTTTTTTCTTTTAATAAGGCTGTTTTCTCAAAGATTGTTGTTTTTGAGTCAAAAGTTCTAACCTCTTTAATTTTTTGCTAAAATAAGGATAACAAAAACAAAATAGAGAATAGAAGGAGGCTGATTATGTTGAAATTATTATTAACTTCTAATGGTTTTTATACTGACGCTATTAAAAACCACTTTTTAATACTCATTGATGGTGAAGTTAACGATTTGAAGGTCGCTATTATCACAACTGCTTCACCACACAGGGAGAATAATAGGTATGCACAAAAAGCAAAAGAAGATTTTAGAGAAATGGGGTTCCAAAACATTGATTTCATTGACTTGGAATTTGATAACCCAGAAAGTCTTACACAGAAAGATGTCATATACATTAACGGTGGAAATCCATTTAACTTGCTATTTCATACTAAACAGAGTGGTGCAGATAAAATCCTAAGACAGTTAGTTTCAAAAAATGTAGTTATTGTAGGCGTTAGTGCTGGTGCTATTCTACTTGGTCCCAACATCAAAGTCGTTCATTCCTTTACTCCGCAAATGAATACACTAAATACTAAAGATTTTTCAGCATTAGGATTAATGGACCAACTTGTTTTTCCTCACTACGACAGAGAAGATTTATTCAAGGATAGTACAAGCAAGACAATTGAAGATAGACTCAAAGAATTTGAAACCCTTGAAAATTGCGAAATTACGAGACTAAAAGATGATGAATATATCACAGTAGAAAAGTAATTTATTGACCTCTATTTCGAGGTCTATTTTATGTACTTCGCAACATCTCAACCGTTGTATAGTTCGACTTTTGACACGCTGAAATAAGCATTTGCTCTACTCTTTTATCAAATGATAAATTCTTGCCTAATTCAAGCCACCGGAACCAATAGAGGTAGTTGTCCAAATAATGAGTTCCCACACCTTGGAAACGCTCCAGCCATCCCTTTAAGCGATTGTGGAAGTTATTAATGTGTTGTATGTGGAATATCCCTTTTTTTACTCGTTGATTTTGATTAAGATTAATTGTTTCGTGTTTAAGATCTTTTGCTGCTGCGAATTTTTTATAGTTGGTAGCTGTATCTGTACATAACAAAGAAGAACGGGCTATATAATCCCCGATAACCGCGTCAATTTCATCTGCTTTTACACGACCTCTACCTGCCATCCTCGCAACAATATTGTTATTTCGATCTTGTGCTACAACTACAGCAATTTTTTGATTTGAAATTCCTCGTTTTTCACCCTTTTCTCCTCGTTTTTTTGGTTTACGATGTGTGAATCTACGACCTTTTAAAGATTCGCGAAAGAAAGTCTCATCACTTTCAATAATGCCAGATAATTGATTGAATCCGTGACTTCCTAAAGCATTTAAAATCTTATGTCTCCAATAAAATGCGGTAGATATATGAATTTTCAAAGAGTCTGAAATCTTCGGTAATGTAACACCGTTTATCATCATTTTAATGTATTTAATCCATTTTTCCGGATAACGCGAACCTGAAAAAGGCGTATTTGTCATATCAAATGTTTTTCCACACAACGGTTCGGTGTATGAGCGTAATGTGTCAACAATAAATTGAGGCGTTCCTTGCCGAGCATTTTTTTATTTGCATTCATATTCATTCCTCCTAGTGCAGTTAGTTTACTTTAGTCGGTGTCCGTGTTTTGATTGCAATTTCAATGAGTCGATCAGCTAATTTATTAACACTATCTAAAGTTGTATCTTGTCCAAAAGAGATACGGATGAATTCTCTCGCTTGTTGTGAAGGTACTTGTAGTGCCATCATAGCTTTTGATGTATGATGTTTACCTACTTGGCAGGCGCTACCAGTTGAGATGGCAAAACCGAGTCGATTTAATTCGAGCATGATTAGTTGGCCCTCAACATTTCTTACCCCAAGCCCAATAATGTTTTGAAATTGTAAATCTCTATTACAGGATTGATAGATAGTAAATAGTTCATGATGCTTTTGAATCTTGTTTAGAAATGCATCTCGGAATGATGTACCTTGATGTTCTATTTTAAGTAAATGGTCAGCAGCAGTGGTAAATGCCGCGATGCCAGGGACATTAACGGTACCACCTCTAAATCCTGATTCATGTACGAGTCCAGGGAAAACGGGAACAAGTTGATGACGAGGGTGGATATATGTAGCGCCAACACCTTTAGGGCCATACACTTTATGACTTGAAATTGTTAAGCCGTCTACAATAGACGCAATCGATTTTAAATCTATCTTCCCGAATGACTGAACACAATCACTATGTAGTAGAATGGCGCGTTCTTTTAAAATTTTAGCGATTTTATGTAGTGGCTGTATCGTACCAATCTCCGGATTAACATGTTGGATACTTGCTAAAACTGTTTCGCTTGTTAATGCATTTTCGAACAACTCTAGGTTAACAATACCTTCCTCAGTAAAGGGGATTGTGGTTACGATGAATCCATCTTCTTTTAAATACTCCAAGGCAGAATCGATAGATGGGTGTTCGCCCATAGTTGTAATGATATGATTTCCTTTATGCCGATTCGCTTTCGCAAGTGAAATGATAGAAAGTAAATTACTTTCTGTACCCCCAGCAGTGAAATATACACCTGCAGAATCAACGCCAAGCATCTTTGCAAGTTCCTCACGACATAATGCCAGCATATTCTTTGCTTCAGTTCCCACTTCATGTAAGCTACTCGTATTGCCATAGCATAATTGTGAAAGTTCACCGTATATATGTGCCGCAATCGGATGTAATGGCGTTGTTGCCGCATAATCAAAATAATGCAAAGTTCGTTCCCTCCAGTTACATAATAATTTCATCTTGCCATAGTTCCTCTTTTGTGTAAAGATAGGTGACAAGACACTTATCGGGATACAAAAAGATTTGGAGAGGATACAAGTGAAGATGTACAACTGCATCATTGTCGGTAGCGGAATTGCTGCCATGCAACTAGCCAATCATCTAAGCGATCAATTTCGTATACTCGTTATAACAAAATCCACAAAACGAGCCAATAATTCTTATCGAGCACAAGGTGGTATCGCATCAGCTATAGGAGATGGGGATAAACCAGCATTTCACTTTCAAGATACGATTAAAGCAGGTTGCGACTTTCAAAATGAAAAGGAAGTACTTGATCTCGTTGAAAACGGTCCTAAACTTATAAAACAGTTGAAAAAAAGTGGACTTAATTTTGATACAGATGACAAAGGTCAATTAGCTTTAGGAATGGAAGGCGCTCATGGGCAGAAAAGGATTGTCCACTGTGGCGGTGATGCAACTGGGAAATACATAATGGAACATCTTAATTCAACACTAAGGACCGATATTGATATCGTAGAAAATCGGTTTGTTTATGAACTGATTATTCATCCTACTACGAAAAAGTGTATCGGTATTAAAGCGAAGGACGAAAATGGGCATAATGAATCTTATTTTGGTCATCAAGTGATTTTAGCTATGGGGGGCATTGGTGGGTTGTTTTCTATTACATCAAACGATCCTTCATTAGCTGGTGACGGAATTGCTTTAGCTTATCGAGCAGGTGCAGATATTGTAGATATGGAATTCATTCAATTTCATCCAACCCTTCTCTATTTAAAAGGGAAAACAGCGGGTTTGATTTCTGAAGCGGTAAGGGGAGAGGGTGCTCGTCTAATTGATGAATCAGGGCAGTCAATAATGGCCGGTAAGCATCCTATGGAAGACTTAGCTCCTAGACATATTGTCGCCAAAGAACTATTTCAAGAGCGATTGGCTAAAAAAGAAGTTTATTTGGATATATCGATGATCGAGCGATTCGAAGAGCAATTCCCAACAATTACAGCTATGTGTCAGGCTAATGGCGTGTCATTAAAAGAAAAGAGAATTCCGGTTGCACCGGGGTGCCATTTTTTGATGGGAGGAATTGTTGTTAATTCGGTAGGGCAAACGTCGATTGACGGGTTGTATGCAATTGGTGAAACTGCTTCTACAGGTGTTCATGGCGCCAACCGACTTGCAAGTAATTCCTTGTTGGAGGGATTGCATTATGGTAAAAGGTTAGCTAATCATTTGAATGAACAGTTGATTCAAGAAGAGATGGAAATCCCATTTTATAATCCTTTGAATGGTACCAAGGTTAGTGTACCGCTGATACCTGACAAAGAAGAACTGCGTGCAAAAATGATGGCGTATGCAGGGATTATTCGGACTAGGACAGAACTTAAAATACTTCATGATTGGTTAAGTAAATATGACGAATGGATATTAAATGACATGTCATTGGATGAGTATAGTACTGAAACTTTACAACTATTATTTATGCTGCAAGTTGCGAAATTAATAACAGCTTCTGCACAGCTGAGGAAAGAAAGCAGAGGAGCACACAATCGAGAAGATTATCCTTCTGAGGATGAACGATGGGGACAAATCCATATTGTCCAATCAAAAAAAGGAACCGAAATGAGGGAACGACAAAATGAATACCATCAAGTTGAAATCAATGCTTGAGCAATTTTATATTGAGGATATAGGAGATTGTGATCTTTCAAGTGAGTTTTTATTTCCTGAAACGATGATTGGAGAACTGGATATCGTTGCAAAAACGGACGGTATTTTTTGTGGGGAAAAGGTGATTGAAGAGGGGTTACGTGTTGTAAATCAAAGTTCGACAGTAAATTGTTATGTAAAAGACGGTCATCCAATTGCAAAAGGAACTGTCATTGCCACGGCAAAAGGACCTATACATAGTTTGTTGAAAAGCGAACGTGTCATTTTGAATTTAATTCAGAGAATGAGTGCCATTGCGACTGAAACAAATCGGGTTGTGGAGAAAGTTAGAGGAACAGGAACGAAAATTTGTGATACGAGGAAAACGATGCCGGGATTACGTATGTTGGATAAATACGCTGTTCGTATAGGTGGTGGTTTTAATCATCGTAATGGATTATATGATGCAGTCATGTTAAAAGATAATCACATTGCCTTTGCCGGCTCAATTACGAAAGCAGTTGAAACTGTAAAAGCTTCACTAGGACATACGGTTAAAATTGAAGTCGAAATTGAAACGTTCGAGCAATTACAAGAAGCGATCACCTCGAAAGTAGACATTATCCTGTTTGATAATTGTAAACCTGAAACCATTGCAGAATGGAGACAAATTGTACCTAACACAATCATTACAGAAGCATCTGGAATGATTACAAATGACACAATCCGAGCGTATGCGGAGTCGGGTGTAGATTATATATCATTAGGTTATTTAACACATTCTGTAAAGGCGTTAGATATTAGCGCAAACATTAAGAATAGCACTAAATAATGGGGGAATCGACATGTCCATCATGCACTATTTTGAAGAGAAAAAAAGTGGAACATTACCAGAAACATACCGGAATTTAACGACTGAGCAAATGGAAGCACGTATTATAGCAATTAAACTAAAGCTCGGGGAGAAACTTTTCATACCAGGGCATCATTATCAAAAAGACGAAGTAATACAGTTTGCAAATGTAACGGGAGACTCCCTACAACTTGCACAACTTTGTGCAGCTAATGAACAAGCGGAGCACATTGTTTTTTGTGGTGTGCATTTCATGGCAGAAACGGCTGATATATTAACGAATGACCATCAGAAAGTTTACTTACCGGACATGCGTGCGGGCTGTTCGATGGCCGATATGGCGAACATTTTCCAGACGAATCGTGCATGGGACGCACTTACTGAGATACTTGGTGACACAATCGTACCACTAACGTATGTCAACTCAACTGCAGCTATTAAAGCATTTGTTGGAAAAAATGGTGGTGCAACAGTGACGTCATCAAATGCTCATTCAATGGTGAAATGGGCATTTACACAAAAAGAGCGTATTTTGTTTTTACCAGACCAACATCTGGGTAGAAATACAGCGTACGATATCGGTATTCCAATTGAGCAAATGGCTGTTTGGAACCCGATAAACGATAAGTTAGAGTATGAAGGGGAACTTGAGGACATCAAAGTGATTTTATGGAAAGGGCATTGTTCTGTTCATGAAAAATTCACAGTCCAAAATATCGCCGATCTCAGGGAGAGCGATCCAGAAATACGCATCATCGTTCATCCCGAATGTTCTAGAGAAGTCGTTGAACTTGCGGATTACAACGGCTCTACGAAAAATATTATCGATGCTATCGAGAATGCAGAGCCAGGAAGTAAATGGGCAATCGGAACGGAAATGAACTTAGTTAATCGTTTAATCCAAAATCATCCGAACAAACAAATCGTTTCACTTAATCCAAGCATGTGTCCTTGTTTGACCATGAATCGAATTGATCTACCGCACTTACTTTGGAGCTTGGATAGTATTGTTAATAGTGAAGATATCAACGTTATTCAGGTTGATGAAGAAACGACGAAAGACGCAGTCAAAGCGCTTGAACGTATGTTGGTAAGAGCATAAGAGATTCATAGTCTGAAAAGATAATTACTAAAAAATACGACTGTTCATGGGAAATATAATGAGCAGTCGTATTTTATTGAATGCTTACTTTTTACTTTTATTGACATATGTATGATGTGAATGTAAAATACTCAACGTAGAGTATATATTTTGGAGGTGTCTATTTTGACGCAATTACTTGTTTTAGGCATGTTAGATATCCGACCTATGTCTGGTTATGATATTCAAATGATGCTACAAGAAAATGATGTGGAGCGATGGTCAGGTGTACTCGTTGGATCAATTTATCATGCACTAAAAAAACTTGAAAAAGATAAATATATTGAAATAGAACGAATAGAGCAAACAGGTCATCGACAAAAAGCAATATATAAAATAACTGAAAAAGGTCAATCATATCTTCAAGAGTTGATCATTAAAGCCATTCAAACATCTTCAATACCATACCCAACAGCACTATATTCTGGATTATCATTTATAGATAAATTACCTGATGAGCAATCACGTAAAGCTTTAGAGCAACAACTATATAAATTAACTACAGAGTTAGATTCATTAGAGATTGGTCTAGAAGTTAAGAAAAAATATTTAGATGGTGAACTTCCTTCAAGGATCCAATTGGTTTCTAATAATATGATTAAAATTGTCAAACAACAAATTACATTAATAGAGGATATCTTAAAGCTTTTAGATGAATAAGTGCATCCTCCTTTTGAAGGGAGTTAAAAATCACCATATAGTCAATATTGAGTATTTAATTTTGAGTGTATAATTTTCTGCTTATTAATTTTCTTGAAAAGGAGAAGGTTGGATGAAAATTGATCATTTAGTTTTGAATGTGGATAGCAAGTATCATGTAGAAGGAGAACAAGTTAATGCTATCCGCAGTATAGGTTTACCTTATAAACCAAAGAAAGGGAAGGGGACGAAAGGCTTTAAAGTATCGAATATTTGGATAGGAAAAGAATATTTTGAAATGGTAAACCTATTGTAGGAAGATGGAGGCGGATGGAAGGAAGAGTGGGTCAATTCCTATCACAAAGGTGAGCGAGGACTCATTTGTTTAATGATTGATGTAGCAGATTTAGATTTATTATGTGAAGACATACAGACGAAAGGGATATCTATTACGAATCCAGAAAGTATTAAAGTGAAATTTCTATTCAATCTATTCTCAAAAACGCTACCATGGCAAAATAGTTATTTAAACTTCTTTGAAGGAGTCCCATTGCAAATTGGTTTTCAACAAATGAAAAATCAAAAAACAAGAGAATATATGGGAAAATACATGGTGCCAAATGCGACAGAAAATAATATTGAGGGTATTAATAGAATTAAGATAAGTGGTAACTTTTCCAACAATGATTTTGAATTGCTTAAAAAGGTTTTTGACGTTGTTCTGATAACAGAGAACAGTCTGCACGTAAGGTTACAGCATTCACAAGACATAATTTTTGAAAAAGCCATGGAGTATAATGTATTAGTTAGTCTAAAAAGGAAAGAAAATAAGTTGAAGGAAGAAAACTGTTGGATTGAGAACACTAAGGTATGTTTTGAATAAAGTTAGTCTTTATGAATAGAATAACTATTTAAATAGAACCAGTTAACTAGCTAATAGGCTAGTTTTTTTTATGAAGTAGTTATGTATTGTAATTTACATTATCTATGATAAGGACAGGCACTCATACATAAACTACTGTATATGACAAAAGCTCGTACTCATTTTTGATAGTTACAATAGAGTACGAAATATATAAGCATCTCAATACTTTATTGAATGAGGGAGGTTGTTTTTATCCAAAGTAAAGATGAAAATAAGTTGAAAATTGAATTCACAACTAATGGAAAGAAAAATAGAAAGTCTATGAAATTTTACATAAGCGGAGCAGTTCTAGCCGGTGTATTGCTATTCGGTTCAGCATCTATTTCTCCAACTATAAATAATGCTTTTGCCAAGACACCTTTCTTAAATTTAATATATGAACCAACACTTTTAAATAAAGATATAGTCAAAATAATAACAGAAAGATTAATTTCTAAAAATTATCCGTTTGAAAATGTTTCGATAGTTGCGCCTAAGAAAAACATTGTTATTAATATAGATAAGTCAGAACAAAATCCTTTAAAAGTGGAAAAGGCGATTGAAAAGGAAGTTAATTCACTGTTAAGCTCATTTGATCTTACAGATTATAAATTAGAAATTGTTCAAGATCCTCAAAATGTATCTCTAAATACTATGATTTATCAAGAAACCAATTTGATGGCAAAACAATTACAGAATAACATAAAGAATGACGCAAGGTTACAAGACTATAAGCTAATATCGGTATCTGTAAATAATAATGATGTTCAGAATATGATTATATTGGTTGCATCAGATAAGGAAACTAGAACCGGTGTAATGAAAAAAATAGTTCAAAGCATTGTAAAGGAAAATAATTTTGAGCCATATTTGATTAAAACATATTCAATAGATGCTCAAGAAGAAGAAATAGCTCTGAAATGGCAAGCTATAATAAATAAAATAAACACTGAATTCATTGGAAAAGACGAAATGAAAATAAAAGATATTCGTTATTCTTTATTTGAACCACCATCAACTTTTCTTATAAATACATCTATAAATCCTGCAGATGCGACTGCTATAGAAGAAGCCCAAAAAATTGAGAAGTCTATTAGGATGTTTATTACAACTCATGGAGATGCTAGCTCTATAAATCAAGAACCATACAACATTGTTATTTATGGTAGTGATAATAAGGAATTAAATATGGCCGCTCAAAATTAAAATACCAGCCATCTATAATGACTGGTATCTGTTCAACAGGGTTAAATCAAGAACATAGCAACAATGGTTGTGACGACTAATCCAGTAATAACAGGCACTAAATTTCTACGTGCGAGTTCGAATGGACTGACATTACAAATAGCTGCAGCTGGAATAAGTGCCCAAGGAATTAAAGCTCCACCCCCAACCCAGATTGCTGTAATCTGTCCGAGCGCAGTTAAAGTATCGGTGCCACCTCCGATTGCATTGCCAAACAAGCTTCCGACAGAGCCGGCTAATGAAATACCTGAGAATCCTGAACCATCTAATCCAGTAATTGCACCAACGACTGATAAGGTAACCGCAGCAATTTCCTTCGTTAAAGGAACTACCGAAGCTAATCCAACACCTAGATCATTAACAATACCGTGAGAGGCTTTCGGTAAAAAGTCACCAATGATTTGTGTGAAACCAGAATCCCCCAAATAGAAGAAGGCAGCAATTGGAATAACAGGTCCAAATACTTTGAACCCAAATTGGAAGCCGTGAATTAAATAACTAGTAGTCTTTTCTAGCCCATGTTTTTTATGGGCTACAATGGATAAAATGAGTAAAATAAAGACGGCAGTACCGCCGATTAATGCTGTCGCGTCTCCACCTTGCAACTTTAATATGGACATTGCAACGACATCTGCTAAGAAAGCAATTGGAATGATAATTGCAAAGAACTGCTTTTGTCTAAGCGTAAGCAATTTTTCATCTTTTTCTTGCTCTTCCTGTGAATTGTTTGTTCCAGTTAATTCGATTGTACCTCGTTTCATATCACGTTTTAATAATATAAACGCAGTAATAGTCGTAACAAGACCCATTACAATGACGAGTGGAATACTTGCGGAAATAACATCTCCGACTGGTAACCCGGCTGCATCTGCAGTAAGTTTAGGGGCACCTTGAATGACAAAATCACTTGATAAAGCAATACCATGACCAAATAAGTTCATTGCCATCGCTACACCAAGAGCAGGCAACCCAGCTCGTAATGCGGCTGGAAGTAGTACTGCACCAAGTAATGCAACCGCTGGAGATGGCCAGAAGAACCATGAAATGATCATCATTAAAATACCAATAATCCAGAAGGCAAGAGTCGGGTTTTTGAAGAACTTTGTAAAAGGTGCAATCATGACATCATTAATGCCAGACTTTGATAACACAGAGCTCATAGCGACAATGATAGATATGATTAAAATGGTTGACATTAATTCATTAATTGCATAGATAAAACTATTAAAAACGCCACTTATGGAGGCAGTTAAACTCCCTGTTGCGAATATTGCTAGCATGAAAATGCCAATAATACAAATGAGGGTAGTATCTCGACGCTTCACCATAAACCCAATGATCAAAACAATGAAAATAACATAAATCCAATGGAGAGCTGTAAATTCTATTCCCATACTTTTCCCCCTCTAATAGGTCTGATTATAGAATATGAAGGGTTAAAAATATGTTGCCAACTGCCCAGATCTAAATTTTTTGTATGGGCTAAATGGATGGAATATATACTTTTTTATAAATAAATTTGTTGAGTACCTTTAGCCCACAGTTACAAAAAGTGCAACGATTGACGTTTGGCTAATGAACATCTATAATGAAATAATAAGAAAATTGAATATAATAATCCTCCGTTTAAGGGGAGTAGCTATACAATAAAATCGTCAATACAGGATAAATATCCTCGGTTTTATTGGCAACTTTTGATAGTTGTTTGCGAGACCTTACCGATTTTTTGGTAAGGTCTTTTTTATGTAAAGGCGTTATAACCGACAAATCGGTTATAACGCCTTTTCTTGTTGCTTAAATAATGAATACTACAGAATGGAGTTGCTATTATTCTTATATTCCACGAGCTTGCTGCAAGTGTGAAAATTGGATCTGACAATCAACATACGCTACTGGACTATGATAAATCATTATCATTAATTGGTCAGGGGAGAAGTGCATATGTATTTAGAATTAAACAAACAGGAAAAGCAATGAAAGTATTTTTTCCTGATTATATGTATATTGCTAAGGAAGAAGCAGAAATCTATAAAGTAATTCAAGGAATCACTTATTATCCAACTCTTTATGATGCAGGTACAAATTATTTAGTAATTGATTATATAGAAGGAACTACGCTTTTTAACTGTCTAACAAATGGTATTCCAATCTCTGAAGAGGTCGTCCAAGAAATTGATATCGCTTTACAATTAGCAAAGCAAGAAGGATTAAATCCATCTGATGTACATTTAAGAAACATATTAATTACATCAGATCAGCAAGTAAAGATTATAGACGTGGCTAGATTTAGACAAACGAAAGACTGCAACCAATGGCTCGATTTGAAAAAGGCGTTTTACTGTTATTATGAAAAATGCTATTTTCCAAAGAAGATTCCAGAATTCATGTTAAATGGTATTGCTATACTCTATAAAAAGAATATTATTAAATAATTGAAAACAAAGAATAAAGGGCTATCCAATAACTGATAGCCCTATCACATATCTATTTTACTGACGAAAACCAACTGTTCCACTTTTCCTTTGTGGTTTCGTAAACACCATCTTGTTTTGTTTTAAGATAATAAGTTGTTCCTATTTCAGCATCGGTTAAATCTTTGTAGGCAACTATTTTTTTGTAATCTATTCTCTTCCCAATATAAGCTTGTACTGTTGAAGGCAAGCTAATTGTTTGGGACACTTTGAAAGCTGAACCATATTCATCAACTTTAAACGCAACAAGTTTAGTTGTTGTTTTAACTTTCCCATTTATTGTCGTTTTCACCGTGACGATTTTGTACACTTTGGCTTGACCTTCTGCTGTGTAATAGTCATAAGTCCTAATAGGTGGCTTAGGTGATAGCGGAATGATGGTTGTTTCTGCATGTACTATATCAATTTCGCCATTAGGTGCTGAAACGCCTGTTAGAACAATACCACTTGCTAATAGTCCAGTAACGAGTGTTTTGACAACTTTCATTTCAATACCAACTCCTTGTGAGTATGACTTTTTAAGTGAATACTTTGAATTCAAAAATATTATACCCAAAAAAGTTTTTAATAACCTAAGTGTCTGGCACTTATTAATCTTTTATAGCTATCCAAATAGTCCATCTATCTTTTTCGATAATTATTTTATTATCATTTGGAGCCAACTGTTCTTTAATATACAATACGAGTTCTTCAAGTTGCTTGTCACTTAAGTCATGTAGAATGGATCGTCCTGTTCTATTTAATAAGTCGGTTTCTAAATCAGCTAGCATTTTATACGTCTTTCTTGTTTCCCAAAACGAAAACTCTTGCATATCTTTAAATCCTTCTGCTAGTAATGTTTGAATGACGGATTCGCTTGAATGTCTTCTTTCAGTTTCTTTACTCACTAAGTAAGGATATTTAGAGAAAAAATAACCCCTAATATGGGTAGAGCTTCCTTCAAGGATGCAATCTTCAGGTGTTCTATCTTGAATGATGAAAATACCACCTGGTTTTAACAATTGAAAAGCTTCTTTAAAACAACTGTCCAAATCATTAATATGATGGATGACTGCTCTTTCTAAAATAATGTCATATTGTTCTTTTTTTAGTTGAGTATTTAAGGCATTAGATAAATGGAAATTGACGTTTGCATAACTTTTACAGTTCTCTTTGGCAGAAGACAATATTTGCTCAGAAAAATCTAATCCCGTAACAAAAGAGGCGCCCATTTCTGCAAATGCTTTTGTGTAAATACCTCCACCACATCCAATATCTAAAACGTTTTTACCTTCAATCACACAAATTGACTGGATCATATTCACCCAAGAGTCATCTGCTTGTCGTTTGGCATAAGTAGAACGGTTATCCTGACTATGAAAATCAATCGTCATAAAATGACCTCCAATTCTTAATAACGTTAAGGTAATTGTGAATCTAAATTAGTAATAAGTAAATGTTATTTATATTATAATAATCGATCAATATTTCTTATATGTAAGTTTCACGCATTTATTAATAAACCTCATAAAAAAACGCCCACTCTAAATGAGTGAGCGAAACTAAAAATAAGGGCTATAAAAGGAAGATTTCTCCTTAACTATATACTCAATTAACAGAAAAGTCTATCATTTAACATCGCTTTTTAAAAAATATTTCGTAGGGCAAAATAAATGTGAATTGAACATTCAAATAAGAAAGTAGAAGTCTTTAAACTTTGTCAATTTTGTACCAAGGATTTAGGTGAATCAGAACTTCGTCGACATCAGGTTGATTTTCCATTATAGTTTTCTTGATTTTGCGAATAATATCATGACCTTCTTGAATTGTTAATTCACCAGGCACACCCACTCGAAGGTCTATTAATACATAATGACCGTGTTCTCTTGCGCGTAGTCGATCAATGCGTTTTACTTCTGGAATAGATAGTATTAAAGTTGTAAAGTTATCCAATCTTTCTTTGCTAACACTTTTTTCCATAAGTGTGTCTATTGCTTCTATTATCATTCCATATGCAAGTTTGAAAACTAGGATGGTTACAATGATACCTGCAATTGGATCTCCGTAGGTAAGTAGTTGAATATGATAAATCTCTCCAACAAGTGCAAAGCCAATTCCCATTACCGCTGCTAATGAAGCATACACATCTGCCAGATGATCATAGGCAGTTGCAATTAACCCTTTACTATTCGTTCTTTTTCCAATTCTAATCGTATAGACGTATAAAACTTGCTTCCATACGAGTGAAATAATTGCAGTAATAAAAGCTATTAAACTTGCTTTTTCAGGTTCATGAAAGAATGCTGAAAAAGATTCAAAAGCAATATAAATTGCTGCTAGTAATAAAATGATACCGACAATGGCAGAGCTGATCACTTCAGCTTTACCATGGCCATAAGGATGGTCTTCATCTGCAGGACGTTTTGAAATACGCATTGAAGTTAAAGCAACGCCACTTGCAATAACATCACCGGCGTTATGATAACCATCTGCAAGAAGAACCGGGCTATTGAAGAGAGTACCTACAACAATTTTAAGAATTGTTAATATGATGTTACTTATTAAACTAATCCACCCAGCAAGTAGTGAACCATTTGAATTTGTGCCTTGATTCATAAGTTTGCACCTCCAATAAAATTCTTTCCCAAGAGCAACAAAAACCCCCGACTGGTTCTTAGTCGAGGGTTTTTGTTTTTGAAATATATAGTTTTTGTGAATTTGTAGTTTGTATCATAATTATCACTCACTATTTTTAGACATCTTATAATTTTACCATGAAGTTTTTGTTGGAGCAATATGAATTATTTTTTATTTCTTATTCTGATCAAGCATATTGTTAGCACAGCAATTTCAGAAATTATAGCAAAGCAACATACGGATTATAATTTAAACGTGGAGGATGAAGAGGGTGAGGATCTAATAACAGAAGGTGTTTATCCTAAAGGAATCGGAAAAAATAAATATAAACTATATTTCAGACAGCTGATTAAGGGAAAGAATGTTATTTTGAAAACGATTGTATTACCACCTATGAAATTGAATCAAGAATGTCAGATTACAATAACTGTTCCTCAAAAATAAAAAATGAAAATATATAAGGGCTACAGCAATCAATTTGTGGGTAACGTACTAATAATCTTAATAAATTTTGAACTGAAACCCGAGTAGTAGACACTAAAAAAAGTGCTCCTATTCGGAGTTCAGTTCAATCATTCATGTTGAACTATTTTTTACTTTTATTTGATTTTTTACTTTTATTATTTGATTTAGCATTAAATTCAGCTGCAAATTCTTCGTTGTTGTTGGGGTCGTTGTTGTTACTGTTGTAGCTACTATTACTGTTGTCGATATTCTTGTTATGATTTCTTTCGTTTTTTGTTTTGTTATTGTTCTTAGACATAGATCTTCACCTCCTAAAGTGTAAGGTGCACAGTAATAGAATGTTTTATTCTTAATGAAAATTTCTTCATTTAGAACACAAGATGAAAATTACATATTAATCTTAATTTTCTAATTAATGTAACCTTTATTAGGGGGAAATGTTAATATCACTAGTATGAGCATAATTAAAATTCCTTCAACTAACGAGGTGACTAATATGAACCAATTATCATTAAGTAAACGAGTAGACATGGAAATATTACATCAATGTGTTTCGAAGATCTTAAACGTACGTGTTGATTGTGTGAAATGCTGGAAATTTGATCCGATCGTTTGTAAATCTCTTAATTTTACGACAGAAGGAGTTTACCGTATTCACGGGATTGCAGATATCTTGGGAAAAGAAATACCTTGGGCTCTTGTTGTAAAGATAATTAAGCCAGGGCAAGTAGAAATGAATGATCCATGGTATCACAACTATTGGAAACGTGAAGCATTGGTCAACCAGTCAGATATTTTGGCTAATCTTCCTAATGTGATTAATACCTCAAAATGCTATAACGTTGAGGAAAAGACAGATGGTTCAGTTTGGATATGGATGGAAGAAATAATTGGAGATAGTATTGAGATTTGGTCTGAAAATGATTATGCCTTTGTGGCTCGTCAATTGGGGAATTTCAATGGAGCTTATGTAACAAGTCATACACTTCCAGAACACACGTGGATTTGTCGTAATTGGCTTGAGTCGTGGATTAGTGGATGTAAAAGATATGCTAGTGACCCAAACATTTATTATCCTCAAATACAGTTTGGGCTTAATCTCGAAAATATTTGGGATTCTTATACCTGTATAAATAATAATATTAATAATCATCTTCAAGCCTTAAGTAAATTACCGCGTGTTCTTGCTCATCAAGATTTAAGCCGGCAAAACATGTTCTTAAATACATATCAAGGTGCATTGAAAGTGTGGACATTAATTGATTGGCAGTTTTTAAGTATCTCGGGGTTAGGAGAAGATTTAGGTAAATTATTTGGTGTTGCGATGAGTCAAGGAAATATTGAAAGTGATCAAGGTGACTACTATCAAAAATTATTATTTAAAAACTATTTTGAAGGACTTAAAGATGCTGGATGGAATGGGGATATAACATTACCAAGATACGGATTTTGCGCTTCTGTCGCTTTAAGAAGTGCTTGGGAAGTACCCAAGTTAATCAAGTTAGCGGCAAGTTCACAAATCGATTTGAATGAAATCGAAAATCTCACTCGAATTGTAAGTATCCAAATGGAGTTAGGTATAGAAGCAGATAGCTTAATGAGGGATATATATAATAATTCACTAGATATAGACGATTAATCCGGTTTGAAATTCAAATCAATTTTTCTATGCTTATTTGTTACATCTATTATAGTAATGGATTACATATAATTCCAGTCTGTTTTAGGCAAGTAATATACGTTAGCATTAAAGAACAAGGGAGGAATGGAAATGGCTGGATTACAAAAAGGTGAAGTATATTTAGTGGAACCTGATGGTAAGTGGGGACAGTCCTTCAAAAATGAGAAAGTCATTTTGCAAAGAGTTTTAGGGGATTTAATAATAGATATTGAGCATATTGGTAGCACAGCTATTCCAGGAATTAAAGCTAAGCCACTGATAGATATTCTTATTGGTTTGAGAAGTATAGAACATTTTAAAACGTTTGATTTTCAAAAGCTTAAAAAGAACGGATATTATCATTTAGCGAAAGTTAATATTGAAGGTAAGGAAGTTATTGCAAAGTTTGAGAGTTTGGAACCACTAATTAAAACACACGTTGTCCATATTGTTGAGTATGAAGGGGAATGGTGGCAAAAGCATATACTATTCCGTGATCGCTTAACAGCACAACCTGAATTGGCAAAGGAATATGAACAGTTAAAAATAAAGCTGTCTAAAGAACATCCAAACAATGAAAATGCTTATGCAAATGCTAAGTTGGAGTTTGTGGATAGAGTCATTACGATGAATGTAGATTAGCTTTGTGGAGGTGTACATTACGGATATTTCCTTTCTAAAATCAAGTTTAGTAATGCTTAATGATTTCATATACTTTGATGAAAACCAATACTTACGTGAAAAATGCAACAATTATGTAGCAATAAATGAACTGACTTCTCAATTTGAAGAGGCTATCAAATCTATAGAGCAATATCCTGAAATTGAGCAGATATTTCTATTTGGAAATCTTGGTAATCTATATCGTATTGCAGGATATAGTAAGCAAGCCATAAATATATTAGAAAAAAGTTTTAGGCTTGCTGAAGAAAGGGATCTAAAAAATTTTAAGATTGCTAATTTGATTCGTTTAGGCGAAGCATATAAATATACAGGACAATATGAAGATGCATTAAGGTTGTTTGACTTAGCTATTCAAGCATTAACACCTACAGATGATTGTGATTTATTGGATTTTGCGCTACAGCATAAAGGAAAGTGTCTAATGGAATTGGATGAATGGGAATTAGCACTATCTCATTTTAACGAAGCATTATCTATTCGAAAAAGAAAAAAAGAGCAATCTTTAATCCATTCAACAGAATTGGCAATACAATTTGTAAAAGAAAATAGAAACTAATAAAATCTCTTTAGCATGTGATGAATCATTCGGAGACAATCATTCAATCATTTCGCTTGCTAAAACAAACTAATGCTACTCCAAAACTCATTTTGAAGTAGCCTTTTCTAGATTTATTATTATTAAGCACTCATGTTACGGCAAGTATCTGCACACTGTTGGCAATGTTCATGCTCATGTTTCTCGCATTCTTCAGCACAGCGTTCGCAAATGTCAGCGCAAAGATTACAAATCTCTTCAGTAAATGGAGAGTTTGAAGCCATTGCTTGAATCGCAAACATACAAGCATCTGTAGCCTTGGAATATAGTTTGATTAACTGAATAAACCTTGATATAAGAACAAATAGAAAAGCATGTTTTGAGAAAAAGATTGATCAAAACAAACTTTTTCTATTTGCAATTGAATCATCCTTTTATCAAAAAGTTTGATAGTTTTGGTGATCCTTGCTCAATTAAAGCGCCCTATAATTGAATATTTTTTTATTTGTAGTATTTTGACCAAGGATATGCTTAGTAGGTAATTTTCTTTTTGAAAATAGTTATAATTAAAGTCATAATTCCATTAAGAGCAAATATTACTACCAAACAATAGATTAATAATGCTATGTCCGGTGCGAAGAAACTAATACTTTTCCAAGGGGTACCTATAACATAAACAAATAGTGGGATTAATCCAACAGCTAGGAGGAGTGAGAAGATTCCAACAGTGAACTGTATTTTTTTGTTTAGAACCTTCTTTCTTTTAAGACTGAAGAAATGGATTATCGTTAAAATAGCTAAGAGTAATGTAACCACCAGTATACTCCATTGGATACTATAGCTTTGTACAGGCAATTCATCTGGTTCTTTTCCGTTCAGAATAGATCGAATTCCATTCATTATATGAGATACTTGAGCATCTTCTATAAAATTATATTTATTAGTTAAAAGCACTGCTGCAATATTTTCTTCTGGTATAAAAAACATTTGCGCTCTAAAATCAGATGTTGCCCCACCGTGAAAAGGGAAATGTTCTGTTTTAGAAAAGTGCCAACCGAAACCGTACGTTTTACCTTCTTCTGGAGGAGTTTTTAATAACTCAAGGTTTTGTTCTGATAATAAGTCTCCGCCCTCTAACATAAATGTTAAAAATTTCGCTAAATCATTTGAACTTGAAGCGATATAGCCGTAAGGTGCTCCCGCATGATCATAAAATCCATCACTTACAACTGGCTTGCCAAACCATGACTCAAAACCAGACACGTATCCTTTTTCTACCGCACTTTCATAATCAGCAGCTGAATTTTCCATACCAAGCGGGGTGAAAATATTCGTATTCAAAAAATCTGAAAAGGTTTGATTCGAAATATTTTCAACAATTGCCCCTAAGAGTAAATAGTTAGCAGAGTTATATTCATAAACCTCGCCAGGCTCGTGAGATAACGCTACACCACTTAGTTCTTTTATAGCTTGATTGATTGCCCCTTCTTTTGACCTATCCTTGTCCGTCACTTTAAGACCTTCAAGCTCACTAATACCACTTGTTTGTTCTAATAAATGCAAAACTGTAATTTGTTTTGAACTGTCTGTTTGATAGGTAAACGATGGAATATAGGACTGTATCGGTTCGTCCAGCTTTATTTTGCCATCTTCCACTAACATCATAATAGCCAGGGATGTAATTGGCTTGCTTAAAGAACCGATAAGAAATGGTGTATCTGCTGTTACATTTGACCCTTCACTTAAAGTACCCCATTGATTGAGATAAATCGTTTCCCCGTTTTCTAATATAGCCAATGATGAGCCGGGAATATTATACATCTCTAAGGACTCTTCCATAAAATTTGTTATTTTTTGTTTAGTATCTTCCGTTTTAGCAGAAGCAGAAAAAGGGGTAAGTAGGAGTAGTAAACTCCCTAAAAAAATGATTGCTTTTTTCATTATTTTTCTCCTTATATGAACAATCAACGTTTTATTAAACTCTAATTGCTTCTTTTTTCAAATAGATCTCTAATAAGTCAATTAACAATTTATACGATTGATCAAGGTCAAATTCGTCATCGAACATTTTTTGTAGGGCTAGTCCATCGAAGCAAGCCAATAAAATACTGGCAAGGGCATCAGTTTCTTTGGCTCCAACGTTTAGGTTCTTCAAGGGATTAGAGAGACTTTCTCTCCCGTTTTGTAAAATATTTTCTACTTCTTTTTTATATGGATCATTTTTTAATCCTAAAGAATAAAGCTCATATCTCCAACGATACCAATCAGGATCTTTTTCTACTCTTGATTTAATTTCAAACAAAACTTCAAATGGATTCATTTCCGACTCTTTTTTGCCATCATATTGAATATGGTATCGTTTTTGAATTTCACTCTGCACGGTGAATAACAACTCTTCCTTATTCTTGAAATAATAATGAACAAGTCCAGGAGTAATGCCAGCTTCGTGAGCAATGTCCTTTATAGAGGCATTATTGAAGCCCTTCCGACTAAATACTTTATATGCCGCATCAATTAATCTTTGACGTTTATCCTTAGCACTCATTTTATCCCTCCATATTGTTTGGTTGACCAACCAAATTATATTTCGTATCGTAGCAAAAAGTCAATTGAATATTCAAAAAAATTTCGCTTTCATTAATATAAAGTAGCATTATTTCAAAAAAATGTAGCTGTTAAAAGAAGATTATCAAAGGCTCAATTGTTGAACAAAGAAATACTCTACAAAATAAATCTATTATCAAACTTTTTTACAAATAATCAATCTTTTCTACAAATCTACAGTATCAGCACAAGCACAATCATATCGAATACATTCGGTCATCATTTTGACATCAACTTCTTTTAAACATGAATCAAAGCATGTGTTACACGCCTCCAAACATTCCATATAAATTTTAATACATTCTTCATACTGTCTATTCATGTAAACACTTCTATAAAATAACATTCATCTTTTATGTACCCTCGTGGATAGAAAATAAACAAATAGAGCAAGTCTTTTACTGTTTTTTTAAGTTTTCACAAGTTTTTGTTTTACATAACAATGGTATTAATCAAAATATAAATGGAAAATAAAATAATTTAATGTAAAATAAGTAAAGTGCTGGTTTTGGCATTTCTTATTAGAAACTGGTTTGAGAAATGATGTTTTGGAGGAGAAATTAATGAACTTTAGAGCTTTGGTAAAGATTATTTCAGTTTGTATAGTTATCTTTATGATTATATTAATGATAAAAACAAATTTTGTAGATAAAGATGAATCTGCTGAATCAGGACTTGAAATAAACGATGTTGCACCTGATTTTCAATTGAAAAATTTAGCCGGTGAACAAGTAAAATTATCAGATTATAGAGGACAAAAAGTACTACTCAATTTTTGGGCTTCATGGTGTCCACCTTGTAAAGAAGAAATTCCGCATATGCAAAAGTACTATGAAGAGTATGGAGAAAAATCTGATATGGTCATTCTTGCAGTCAATATGACTAGAGTAGAAAAAGGCGGTAAAGAAAAAATAGCGGAATTTGTTGAGAAATATGAAATGACATTTCCAGTTTTAGTAGATGATAATGATGGTAAAGTTATGAAATTATATGATGTTCGATCATTTCCCACAACATATATAATAAACAGTGAGGGGGTAATTACTCAAAAAGTTAGAATGTCTTTAGACGATAAGAAAATCGAAGAAATTATTAATTAGAGTAATTAAATCTGTTGAAATCAACAGATTTTCAATAGATGTTCTTAATAATCGATATTAGATTGTATTTGAATTGGAGGTATTTATTATGCAAATAGAAAACAGTACTTTTCCAATACTAGAAACTGATAGATTAATATTAAGAAAAGTTACAGAAGTTGATGCAAGTAGTGTTTTAAAATATATGTCTGATAATGAAGTAGTAAAGCACATTGGATTAGAACCTTTTAACACAGTTGTGGATGCAATGGATGAGATCACTTGGTATCAAACAATATTTGAACAGGGAACAGGAATTAGATGGGGAATTACTTTGAAAGAAAATAATGAAGTAATTGGTAGCTGTGGTTTTCTTAACAGGGTCCCTAAGCATTTTCGTACAGAAATCGGTACTGAATTAAGCAAAGAATACTGGGGACAAGGTATTGCTAGCGAGGCTTTTGAAGCTGTAATTAGATATGGGTTTGAAAACTTTAAACTTCAAAGGATTGAAGCGTTAATCGAACCTGAAAACATTGCATCTCAAAAATTAGCCGAAAAGCAAGGATTTATTAAAGAAGGATTACTAAGAAATTATGAGTTTACATGTGGTAAATTTGATGACTTATATATGTATTCACTGCTAAAGCAAGATTTTGATTTAAATGAATCATAAAGAATATAATAAAAATCAAACAAGGGTCATGAGTAACCAAAAAAATCATGAATATTGAAATTGTTTTATTCTATTCATCAAAATGTTTATGAATAAAAAAGTTGTTTGATAATTAGGATCAAAGTTTAATTCAGAGATTTTTTCATTTACTTTTTAATTGCTACGCTCTTTATGCTAAGTATTGAACTTTATGCTTACATGAAAAATATTCGAATTAAAAAATAATTATGTTATATATGTTTCCTTTTCAAATGAGTACAGCATACTAGAGGTACGGGTTTCACCGCCTCTCTTTTTGTTAAATACTTCCGATCACACAACTTTATTATCTCTGCACACAAAAGTCTTAATTCAGTTTGCATAACAAAATAATTGAAATATTCTTACTGTTGTGTTAAGTTAATTATCAAATATGAGGTGAATTATATGTTACGAACAAAAATTTTAAGTAACACTTCACAATTCCATCATCACATGTAGTCTTGCTATCCGATTTTATAAAATCGCGCATAGGAAGACTATTTATATTGAACTGCATCGATAAAGGAAATCACTTTTATCAGGTGCAGTTTTTTTATTTTCACAAAATTAGGAGGAATATCAAATGAGAAAAATGGATTATCAAAATGTGAAAGGTACTCAAGATTATTTACCTGAAGCTGAAGTGATTAGACGGAAAATTAGAAGAACGCTTGAAGACACATTTATACAATACGGCTGTAAACCACTTGAAACACCAATATTGAATTATACGGAGCTGATGGCTTCAAAGTACGGTGGTGGTGCAGAAATATTAGAAGAAATGTACACATTAACTGATCGGGGAGAGAGAGATTTAGCACTTCGCTATGATTTAACGATTCCTTTCGCAAAAGTTGTCGCGATGAATCCTGCGATTAGAATGCCTTTTAAGCGATATGAAATTGGTAAAGTTTTTAGAGATGGGCCAATAAAGACAGGACGATTCCGTGAATTTACACAATGTGATGTAGATATCGTAGGAGTAGAATCTCAAATTGCTGAAGCAGAGCTGATGGAAATGGCCCTTTCAGCCTTTACCAAGTTAGATTTGAAAATCGCCATACAATATAACAACCGAAAGTTATTATCCGGAATGTTAGAAATGTTTGAAGTTCCTACTGACCAAATGAGTGCAGTGATATTAGTATTGGATAAATTAGAGAAAGTGGGGGTTTCAGCGGTAAAGAAGGAACTAAGTGAATTAGGTTTAACTTTAACAGTAATAGATTCCATCGAGCGTTTTTTAACTGACGAGAAGAATATGATGATTAATTATTTTGAGCCATTTATTAAAGTGAATAACAATATTGAGCAAGGCGTAAATGAATTAAAAGCATTAGAATCAATCTTAAAGTATTTAAAGATTTCGGAGCAATGTATGTTCAACCCATTTTTAGCAAGAGGTTTGGAAATATATACAGGTACGATTTATGAACTATTTTTAGTCGACAAGACAATTAAATCAAGCATTGGTAGTGGTGGGAGATATGACAATGCGATTGCAGGCTTACTAGGTACGAATCAGTCATTTTCAACTGTCGGCATATCTTTTGGATTAGATGTCATTTATACGGCTATTTCATTGAAAGATTCAGCTATATCAGAGGCTTCATTACTCGATTATTACATCATACCAATGAACACATTAACGGAATCCTTATTAGTTGCAACACGATTGAGACAGAAGGGATACAATGTAGAACTAGATATGAGTAATAAGAAAATTGGTAAAGCGTTAGACCGTGCGAATAGTGAAGGCATTCGAAATGTAATTATAGTAGGAGAGAATGAAGTAGAGCTTAATCAAATAACGGTGAAAAATATGGAGACAGGTGAAACGAGCGTAGAACCATTTCAATTTTCTAGCTAGAAGACTTTCTACAAAAGGCTTTATTTTACTAGATTGTTGTATTTCTTCAGATTAATAAGCATATTCAATTTTAAGTCGAATATGCTTATTAATTCGTAAGGCGAACAATCTAATTTTGTACTTAGAATATAAGGTTGTATAGAATGTAACCGAAAAATAATACTAAAATAAAATGCCTGTACCTTTCCAACCCATACCGCCTGTTAAATCAGTTAAATTTCCACTACTTCCTCTGTTTAATGCATCGTGTATAGAACCAGTAGGATTATTTTTCAATTCACTTTGTCTTAAATGTTCTCTTTTTTCTTCTGGTGTTTCTTTTAGACTCATAGGCCCCTCACATTTCTGCTCAGTTCTTAACTAAGACAATTTTTTTCAAATGAATTATAGATTAATATTCTACAAATATTCCGATAAGCCTTGTTATGCAATCATTTTTTTTATGGTAATGGAAGTGTTTTTTCTAAGGCGGCAGGAGAATAGCAAGTAGTTAAAAGACAACTAACTTGACTAAAAAACAGAAAATAGATATGGTAGACAAGTGATATCTATGATTAGGAGTGAATTATAAAGGTGAAATATTCAAAAGCAACGAATTACGCACTACATACCATGTTATATTTAGTCAATGTTACTCCAGAGAAACATGTAGGTGTTCAGCAACTTGCAACACATCAAGATGTTTCAACTACGTACTTATCAAAAATATTGACTAAGCTTGCTAAGGCGGGGATGGTTGAATCAGTTTCTGGTGCCAATGGTGGATATAAATTAAAGCCTAATTGGGAGGACATATCTTTTTTAGATATTATTCAAGCCATCGAAGGTCCTACATCCTTATTTGACTATTGTTTACATCATGATCCAAATTGCTTGATCCAAAAAGTTATTGTTTCAGCAGAAGAAAAGATGTTGGATGAATTAAGAAATCAAAAAATTGTAGACATAGCAAAACAAATGACAGAGGCGCAATAAGCCCTGTTTTTTTACACTGATAATAGCTATTAAAGAGTATTAATATCTTTAATTAAAAAATTTAAAAAGAAAAGGATGAAGAAAATGGCTATTTTTGATTGTATTATTATTGGAGCAGGACCAGCTGGGTTAAGTGCCAGTTTAACATTAGGAAGAGCTAGAAGGAACGTCGCAATATTTGATAACGGTACAAATAGAAACAGAGTGACACAGGAGTCACATGGCTTTATCACTCGAGATGGGATCAAGCCACAAGAGTTTAAAGAAATAGGATTAAATGAATTAAAAAATTATCCATCCGTATCTTATTTCAAAAAAACTGTTACTGAAATTATCAAAGATTCTAGTAATGAACAATTTATCACAAAAACAGAAGATGGCCAGGAATTTGTTGCAGACAAAGTGATTTTAGCAGCTGGGATTCAAGAAGTATTTTCCTTCCAGAGTGTACGCGAGTATTATGGGAAAAGCCTCTTTAGTTGTCCATACTGTGATGGATGGGAGCTACGAGATAAGCCATTAGTTGTCATGGCAGATAACGAGGCGCATATAATGCATTTGGCTAAACTAGTCTATAACTGGACGAAGGATTTAGTTGTCTTAACTAATGGAGTAGAACTATCTAAAGATGGGGCTAGTGAATTACAAAAGCGTAATATTAAGGTGAAATCGGAGCGAATAAAAAAATTAATAGGCGATGATGGTATTCTTCAAGAAATTGAATTTGTATCAGGAAAAACGATATTAAGAGCAGGCGGGTTTGTTGTACCTTCTTTTTATCGACCCAATCAATTTGTTGAGCAATTAGGATGTAAAGTACAAGATAATGGAGTAGTAGAGACAGATGGTTCAGGTCGCACATCTCAAAAAAATGTGTATATTGCTGGTGAAACCGAAAAATCAGGACCCTCTTCTTTAATGTTCGCTGCTGCAGATGGTAGTAAAGCTGCATTTTCTGTAAATATTGATCTTACTACGGAACATTTTTAATTAAATTTACAGTAAAAATAATAAACCTCAATCTTTCAAAGAAAGAATAAGTTAATCTTATTTTCTTCTTTTAAGATTGGGGTTTTATTATTAGGTCTTCATTAACAAGTATAGTAAAATTAATTTAAGTTTGGAAAAAATAGGGGGAATTATAGATGAGTATTAGGTTCAAAGATTTCTACCGAGAAGAATTAACAATAGACGATATACAAGATGCAATGGCAAATGGGGAAGTAACTTCTAAAGAGTTAACGATGTACTATCTTGATCGATTAGCAAAATATGATCAAGGTGGACCCAAGATTAATTCGATGCTAGAAATAAATCCTGATGCGATTTTTATAGCAGAAGCATTAGATCATGAAAGAGCGATTAATGGGGCGAGAGGACCTTTACACGGAATTCCCGTTGTCTTAAAAGACAATATTGAAACGAATGATTATATGCATACGAGTGCAGGAACACTAGCGCTTGAAAATTACTGTAGTTCAACAGATGCTTTTTTAGTAGAAAAATTGCGAAAAGCTGGAGCTGTTATTTTAGGCAAGGCGAATATGACGGAACTAGCAAATGCAATGTCGACTACAATGTGGGCTGGCTATAGTGCTAGAGGAGGGCAAGTGCTGAATCCTTACGGTGACCCCAACCTATTTGTAGGTGGTTCAAGCTCAGGATCGGCAGTAGCTGTAGCAGCAAACTTTTCGGTTTTAGCAGTAGGAACTGAAACAGATGCATCTATTCTTAGTCCAGCTACCCTGAATTCAGTCGTAGGTATTAAACCAACTGTTGGACTAATCAGTCGAAAAGGAATTATTCCATTTACCTATTCACAGGACACAGCAGGCCCCTTTGCAAGAACTGTAAGAGATGCAGCGATTTTGCTTGGAGCAATGGTAGGTGTTGACGAGCAAGATCCAGCTACACATAAATTGAAAGAAAGAGAAATAGAGGATTATACGACCTATTTACATATTGATGGTCTAAAAGGAGCTAGGATTGGAGTCTTTACACATGGTTCTGAGGGATTTTATAACTCAGATGAATATGATGGAGAGTTATTTGAAAATGCAGTTCAAACATTCCATGATCATGGTGCAACAGTAGTGAAAGATATTGAAATTCCAGCGTTTCATAGAGAACGTAATGGTGCTGTTCTATTATATGAACTGAAGCACAGCCTCGGCAACTATTTATCGAAACTTCCATCACAACAACCTGTACATTCTTTTAGTGAACTAATTCAGTTCAATAAAGAACACGCAGATCGAGCATTAAAGAATGGCCAAGACAGATTAGAACAGCGTGAACATCTACCAAATACATTATGTCATCCAGAATATTTAACTGCGCGCTTAGAGGATATCTATTTTTCTGAACAACAAGGAATTGGCTTTGCATTAAAAAAATACAATTTAGATACCGTTCTATTTCCATCATATTTAGGCTCTACTGTTTCAGCAAAAGCAGGTTATCCAACGATCGCAGTACCAGCGGGTTATATGAAATCAGGAAGACCATTCGGCATCACACTCGCAAGCACATCATTTAATGAGGGTACATTGATCAAACTGGCTTATGCCTTTGAACAAGCGACTAAACATCGGAAAGTACCGAATATTTAGTTGGGTATTAACAATAAAATCACTTAGTTTATAGAAGGGAGAGATTTCAATGCAATTATTATTTCATTATAACTGGTTAATAAGAGAAGAATGGTACAGCTGGTGTGAGGACTTAACAGAAGAAGAACTTTTAAAGAATCGAACTGGAGGGGTAGGCAGTATATTACAAACACTCTTTCATATAGTTGATGTGGAGTGGAGCTGGATACGACTAATACAAGGCGAAGAGGATTTTCAAGAGAATTTTGATGATTATAAGAGTATTAGTAAAGTCCGAGAATTAGACGCTAGATTTCATAAGGAAGTAGAAGAGTTTGTCAACAACTGGGATGACAGCATGGAAAGTAATATATTTTACGATCTACAATCAGATGGTAGTCATTCAAAAGACACTTGGGGTGAAGTGATGCGACATATAATTGTTCATGAAATTCATCACATCGGCCAATTGTCCGTTTGGGCTAGGGGAATTGGGAAGAAGCCCATATCAGCAAACTTTATCGGTAGAGGGCTCGGCACTCATTAAAATCATTACTCCGATATTTATTATGAAAATAAAGGAGTCTTATATCTTATGACGCCAACAATAATAGATGCAGAAACAGACATTCCTATTAGAGGCGTTTTTATGAGTGAGCGCTTATTAGTACAAGATGAAGTGTTGAATAAACAGAGCCATAGTGATTAATAATTGTTACATGAACCTATTGCATAAAATGTATCTTAATCCTCTAAAAAGAAAGAAGGAGATACAAAATGGAAGGCAATAGATGTTTAATGTTCACTATCCTCTTATTCTTTGTCCTACTCAGTTCTTCAACTGTTCATGCACAAATCTTGACTTACCCATTTGTCGTTTGGGATGGAAAAGTATATGAAGTGTCCGAAGTAGTTTTGCTAGATGAAAATATAGGTAATGTCATAGGAGAAGTAAATACAAAACCAAATGACTCATCAGGAGACTATTATGGTAATGCATCAAATACGTTTGAAGTTGGCACAAAATATTATGAAATAAGCGGAGTTTCAATGGCAGATGCTATTGCAGTAGAAAATGAAAAAGGGCAATTCATACAAGCTGATTATGTACAAAAAGCAACAGAGCAACCAATGAGTATGTTGCAAAAAGGTATAGTAAATGCATCAATCATCGCTATACTTATTATAATCCTTGGTGTTAGATATGGGCTGAAAAGAACTAAAACAAGGGAAATAAATTAGCCTATAAAAAATTCATTTCAGTTTAGATATGAAAAATATAGGATATAGTGGGGTTTTTCGGTTTTATCATATGCTGCATCTTTTACTTACGCTTTTTTGAGAAAATATTTAAGGAGTGAAAAAAATGAATTTAGGACATCCGATAGCATCAGGAAACACAGCAAAAATATATCTTTACGAAAACAAGATCGTTAAAATATTTAATGACTATTTGCCTGATACGGAATCATCATATGAAGCAAATAAGCAAAAGTATGCCTATTCGCGTGGGCTTTCTGTTCCTAAAGTGTTGGATGTCACAAAAATAGATGGTAAACAAGCAATAATAATGGAGTATATTAAGGGAAGGACATTAGGAGAGCTTTTATCTGAAAATATGGATCAAGCAGAATATTACATAAATATTTCCATTGATATACAACAAAAAATTCATACGATTGCTACGAAATCAATTGAACCAATGTCTGAGAAACTACGGCGCCAAATTGAAGAAACCCACAATTTGGATAAAAGACAAAAGACTGATTTAATACGAAAATTGGATTCGATGACTTTTGAGAATAGGCTATGTCATGGAGATTATCATCTATATAACTTAATCATGTCAGATAATAAAGTTACAATTATAGATTGGGTTGATGCCAGTTCAGGTGATATACGTGCCGACATATATCGGACTTTTCTTATGTATTCACAATTTTCAGCGGAATTAGCTGATATGTATTTGCGACTTTATTGTGAGAAAAGTGGACTATCAAAAGAAAGTATTTTTCAATGGGCTCCAATCATTGCAGGGGCAAGGTTATCTGAAAATGTATCATCGGAAAAAACTGAACTTCTTTTGGAGATAATAAATCATTACTGTCCTAGATAGCTATAATTTGAGTAGGGAATTGTGTAAACGAAAGTGATATGTTAGAAAATCAAAAGCAAGCAATTCCGATATGCAAACAGCTACTTTACATAGAATAATGCCAATAAATTCAAAACTAATAATGGACAAAAGAAACTGAACCCTTTCGAAATCTATAAATGGGTAAATGTCTCATCATTAAACACGAAATGGAAAGAGATGAAGTATTTTTGAGTACAGTAGAGTTATCAAAAGTTGAGCGAGTATTGATAGAAAAATTCGGAAGATTAGACATTGAAAATGTAGAAAAAGCCTATAAAATATTTAGTACAGGACATCTTGATCAATTTGATCGAGCGTTAACTGTAGAAGAATTTGATTATTTGATGGTACAGTTTAGTTTGACAAATGATAGTGAAACGCAGGCGTTTTATTTTCAACAAGAAGAAAAGTATCTGGAATTTTTTAGGTATTTATTTAAGAAAAATGGGCATGTACCTATTTATGCATATTGTCCAGAATTAGCAAGTAAACGGAAGGCGATATTTAGATTTCTTAAGCCGAGGTTAAACAAGCAGGAATGGTCACTTTTTAAAAAAGTAAAAAATAACCTTGTCCCTCATAATGGTTTATTTGAAATAAAGTCTCTGGAGCACTTGGAAATCTTCGCAAAATTATCGTTAAGAGAACTTCACTTTTCTAATTTCTTTTTTGAAGAATCAGTATTAATCGGAAACTACGAATTAAGTCTCCCGTTATACTGTTTTGAAGAATCATATATAAAAGAATGTCAGAGTAAAGCCAATGAGGTTGACCTATTTATTAGATAGAAAAAAGAAGGCAGAATAGGCAATTTAGTTTATTTGATTTGGAGTTTTTTTTGTTCGAATAAATAAGATTCTTGAAAAATAATAGGGTGACAAAAGAATAAAAGATTGTTAGTAAAGAAAGAGATGCTCATACTTAGTTCGAATCCCTCTACAAAGTATGCAACTATATCTTCTTTACCACCTATAATGGATAAAGCTCGGACTTCATTTTTTTCTAATTTCTTTTGTGCTTTTTGAGCAACTTTTTTTCTTGGCTATATGGAATGACGACAACACCGTCAGCATCTCCAATAATGAAATCACCCGGTTGTACACTAAAACCACCTATTGCGATAGGAAATTGAATGACACCGTCTCCAAATTTATTGCCTGCAGCAACGGTTGCTCCTAGACTAAAAATAGGGAAATCCAAGTCGCGTATTGCTTGAATATCTCGAATTACGCCATCGACTACTAGACCCTGAATCCCGATCCCTTTCATCATAGATACGGTGAAATCTCCAGCAACAGCACCATTTGTACCCCTTTAGCATCAACCACCAAAATATCTATTGGCTGTGCAATACGAATAGCTTCTAGTTAAGCACCATTTTCACCAATCGGTAACCTCACTGTAACTGCAAGTCCAGCTATATGATACGGATCTTTTAAAGGTTTAATCGCCGCATTTAAATTCGTTGTTCCTGCAAGTCCATCAGAAACCGCTGTTGTTGGTAGAGTGTGTAATAATGTTTCAGTATCAATAATGATAAAGCCCTCCTTGTATTAGAATATTGTTATTCATATTATAGGTGAGTTATTTGAACAAGTTAAAATAGCTTCAGAATAAGCAGTTAATTCTAGGCTTTTAAAAAGGAATTTTGTTTAGCATATTGAAATAAAGTATATACATAGCTTTAAGAGGGAGGGATATTGTGAAAGCAAATAATATACGAAATGAGAAAGCTATCACCATAACATTATTGAGTCTATTAACTAGTACCATATTAATCGGATGCGAAAATAATGATGATTTACAACAAACTAAAAATACGAACAAAGAAGTTGAAATTGATTCAAACTATGAGCAGCATAATATTTCAGAATACACAAGCGAATTAGAGTCGCTACAAATGCAAACAGAATATATGAATGTGCAAAATCAATATTTAGTGAGTGTTATTAAACAAATGATGAAGAATTTTTCTAATGAAGAAATGTTAGAATTTTCTAAGGAGCAGTTTGTATATGAGCTACAAGTTAATGGAGAATCTATTCCAAAAAACGGACAATTAGCAATCCCACAAGGGGATGTGGAAATTTTATTATTGGAAAAAGGTATGGGGTACGACTTTTTACCACCCAAATGGTTAAAGAAAGGGAAATTGAGTGGGGACTATATTGATCATCTATTAAATTTTGATACTACAAATTGGACACCAGTGGGAACTGATGGCACTGTTGCTACAGCACAAGGTTATAAAACTACAAATATGAAAGCAGGAGAACGTGTATCCTTAAGTATTACTGATGATTTGAAAGAACGATTAAACCTTGCAACAAATAAAATACAGATTGATGTAAACTAAGTTTCAATTAATTAAGCGAAGATGAAAGTCGTTTTCCAGAAAAATAACTAATAATGGTTATGAGAGAAAGGATATAAAGAAGCAGGAGAAATCAATTCTGAATTAGTTTCTTAGAAAAAAGTAATGGAACATTCCATTACTTTTTTTATGGTAAGAACAGTGCAGTAAAAGTAAATAATCTGGGTATTATCTATATAGAAGTCTAAAGTTTCTGATTATTAAAGCCCTAATTATGTTATAATTATCAACGAAAATTTTCACACTAAAAAAATAAAGGAGAGGTGTAAATGAAAAAAATTATCCGTTACTTGGTTTTGGTTGTATTGTTATTTTCTTTAGTAACTCCAGTTGCTGATGCAGCAAGTAAGGTTACGGTTTCTGCAAAGCTTAGTAAAAGTACGCTTATGTACAACGGTTCTGCAAAAGTTAACTATAGTGTTAAGAAAAATGGGAAGATCGTAAAGAAACCAAAAGTGTCTTTTAGTTCTTCAAATAAGAAAATTGTGACTGTTTCTAGTAAAGGTGTAGTGAAATCTAAAAATGTCGGTAAAGCATATGTCTATGTAAAAGCATATGGTAAAAAAGTTAAATTGCCTGCCACTGTTTCTAGGAAAGTATGGAGCGTTGAGGGGAAATATAAAGGAATAAAAGTAGATACATCCTTTGACAATAAATACGTTTCAGCTGGCTCATCTCTATATGATTTAAAAGACGGGAATCTAGTAAAATCTTTTGCTAAGAATAATAGTAAGAAGAATTCTATTTACTTTTGGAAAGACGGTTTAGTTCATTATGATGGTAGTATTTTTAATTACTTCAATTGCAATTTTACTTCATATAATAAATTCAAATTGTATAACCCTAACAATGATTACTTCTTCGATGTAAAAAATGGGATATCGTATGCTAGTCAGAATAAGAGTAAAGGGAAAGTTGTAAATTCAGATTTAGATGTGGTGGAAATAGATGATGTTGAAACAGGGAGAAATGCAACAGCACTCTCTGAAGATGGTTCAATTTTAGCTACATCCTATGATGACACTCGTGTTGTATTAAATGATACGAAAACAGGAAATGTTATAAAAGAATTTAAAATAGATAATAAAGAAGTAAGAGGTATTACGTTTACGAAAGACAATAATAAATTATTATTACGCGTTACAAACGTTGATGAAGAAGATTTTATGGTTTACGTATATGATACAGATTCAAATGTAGTTCTTAATAAATTCGGAGGACCTTATGGCGTTATTGGGGAAGTTAAAATCAGTCCTGATGGAAAAAGAATTGCTCTTCTGGATATGCGAGGAGTGAAAATGTATGACAGTTCCTATAAATTATTATATGAGATTAAAATGATTGATAAAACTAGTATGAACTTCACTAAAGACAGCAAATATTTAATCGTTGCTGGCGGAGATGTTACAAAGTATTTTGTTAAATAGTGATTACTATTAATCTGATTGCATATGAAAAGTTAGGATGAGAAAAATGAGTCGAACATTAATTGTGAATCTTGTTGGATGGATATATGAACTTTTTCTAACGATAATTCAATTTTCATTTCTAATAACTGGTTTCAGTGGATTCATCTTTTTACTCATAGGTATAGCTTTAGTTTTTATAACCCTAGAGAGAAAAATTAGAATTATGTATTAACTCAAAGACAGTAAAACAGACGTATTTTCTCAACTTAATAGCTGACTCCAGTGTATTACTGGGGTCTTTTTTATTGAACTTCTATTATTAATTGAATTTATATGCCACATAAATCATTTTCTTGTCATTCTAGAGTCTTTTATTAAGTAACCAAAGCCTAATTTCCTGATATAGTAAGCAAGAAATTAGGCTTTTTCTATTATATTTTCAAAGTTTCTTCTTGAGTTTTAATTTCTTTCATGAAATAATCATAAAAAGCATTTTCCATTAGTAGCCCCTTATTATATAGATCTACCATACAGTTCTCCAAATCTCGAGATTCAACATCTCCATTTTGCCAATGTACTGCACTACTAAGTGAACTTGCTAGTCTTTTCGCAGATTCCGCCATTCCAGATTGATCAATCGGTTTAATAGCGTCTTCAGGAATGTCGAAAAGCAACATATCCCCATCTTCGAAAGGCTTAATGGAGTACGTATTCTTTCTAACACTGTAGTCCCAAATAATAGCTTTTTGTCCTTCATGTATTACTCGTTGATTTAACTCAAACTTCATTCTTAAACCACCTCCATACATATATAATAACCTTTTAAACCAATATATTACAAATGTGATGACTGATGATATGTGAGTAGTATCGTAGAGTCTTGGATATAGAGATATTGTCTAGTAAATATAATAATGAATACATTCAAATATTGAAGAAGTTAAATTTATAAATCGTAATACATACTAATGGTATAGTTTTATATGTTCGTTAATTGTATTATTTTTCAAATATTATGATCGGTAAATTCTATATTTAATAAAAATATATTTCTATATACTTCTTCTAGTAGTATGAAAGGAGGGGGTGAAAAATGGAGCAATTAATTGGGCTAGCATTCATATTGTTTTTTTAGTGAATCTAGTAGCAGGAGTTATATTTGTATATAAAGAAAATAAAACAGACAATAAGTCTTTTTTCAAAGCTTTTATTTTTTTTACAATTGACTTTATTATGGACACTTCTGGTTTTTATGTTGCGATAGTACTTGGATCACTTTTATTCGGAATCACTTTAGTGTTTTATTCATAGTTATCTAAAAGAAGCGATTAAATTATGCAAGAATAGAGTGGTTAACTTTCAAGAGTTAAATGTAAAATAATCAAAAGCTTATCGTAATAGCTTTTTGAAAGCGAATGTACTTGATTACGGTATGGTAGTTTTTATGGCTTATTTGGTGAATGCAAAGGTAATGTTCCCAACATTTAAGGTACAAAAGAGAAAGAATGCTACACTATATGTACAACAACGAGATGAACTCCTGTACTATTAGAAGATGATAGTAGAATTGTGAAATTGTAATCAAGAATGATAGGTGGCTTATTAATGAAACAAGCAATTATTTTTGATATGGATGGTACATTGTTTCAAACAAATTTGATCTTAGAACCTGCTTTGGCAGCAACATTTGATATCTTAAGAGCCAATGGATCATGGGATGAGGATACGCCAATCAATACATACCGAGAAATAATGGGAGTGCCTTTACCGGTTGTTTGGGAAACGTTATGCCCACAACATTCCCCAGAGATGCGTGAAAAGAATAATGAGATTTTTCACGAAAAGACGATTAATCTGATAAAAGATAAACAAGGTGACTTATATCCTCACGCTGAACTTGTACTTGAAACGCTTAGCTTAAAATACGATTTATATATAGCGAGTAATGGACAAGCTTCTTATTTACAATCGATTGTTGATACTTACGAGCTACATAGATTTTTCAAAAAAGTATACAGTATTCAGACCATTCCTTCTGGACATAAATCGGATTTGGTAAAGATGATTTTACTAGAAAATAAAATTGAAAATGGGGTAGTTGTCGGGGATCGTTTATCAGACATTCTTGCTGCAAAAGACAATAAGTTACTCTCTATTGGTGTCAATTTCGATTTCGCTCAGACTACAGAACTAGAAAAAGCAGATAAAGTCATTGATGATTTAAAGGAACTAATTACAATATTATAAACTGTACCCCTTATGGTTGAAGATTTACAGTCTACCATAAGGGGTATTTTTTTATTTTTATGGAACCTGAATTAAGAAGTGATAAACACTAGCATTTTTATTAGATTAAGATATAGCCATTATGAAAAAACGATATTAATTTATCTAGCATATTAATAAAAAATACTATAAAATATAAGTGCAATAATACACTATTTATATTAATTTTTCTCTTTTTAGGTAGTGTTTAATAATTTGATTAGGAGAATCTGATGAGATTTAAAAACTTAGTATTACTTAATATAGTACCTGTATTATGCATTCATTCATTAGTGGTGTTGCTCAAACATATAGGGAATGCAAGGGAGTTGTCGACATTACAAGCAGAAATTATTTTATTTACGCCGATAGTTTTATTGGCAATCAACTATAAAATAGAATCTGAAAGTAGAGGGGGATATTTTTTTAATAACTTTCTTTTCATTATTATAAGCTGTGGGATTGGACTTGCTATTTACTTTTTGGACCTTGGATTTACATTTCGAGATTGGGGTCCATACTATCCAAAAGACTTTATGCTAGAGGGGATAGGTGCACTTTTATATATGAGCAGTATAGTTCAGTGTCTAGTTGGTGGTTTAGTATGTTCAACTATATTATTCATTAAAAATATGAGAGCCAAAAGAAATGAGTTATTAAATAGGTAATAAAGAACTTAGATTAGTTGATAATCCTAACTAATCGCACTGGAGATATTATACGAAGGGTCTAATAATACATTTATGCTGTCAATGTAGTAAAATATGGAGATATAAAACTTGTAAATTAGTATAATGGGTACCTTTTAAGATCCTATTTGGGATGTAGCTCTAAGTTTTAAGTTCAATAAAAAGATTAATTATGTACCTGTGTTAGAAACGATTAATAATTGATTCTAACACATGCAATAAAAAGGAGTGATTCTACTATGAAAAACGTACATTTCGTTGCTTCTTGGAGTGGTGGGAAAGATTCGGCGCTGGCATATTATCGAGCACTGCAATTAGGGATGATTCCGAAGAAAATCTTAACGATGTTTGAGGATGATGGTGAGATTTCTAAGTCACATGCAGTTCCTTTAGAAGTTGTACAAGCACAAGTGGATAAATTAGGGGTACCCCTTTTAACTAAACCTGCAAGTTGGACCTCATATGAGGAACAATTTATAGATGCGATGAATGCATGTCGGACTGAAGGGATTACACACGGAGTGTTCGGTGATATTGATCTGGAAGGTCATTTAGAGTGGGTCCAGACAACATGTGAGAAATCGGATATTATTGCAGTTCATCCATTATGGAAAATGTCGAGAAGGTCAGTGGTAGAGGAACTGTTAGAAGCTGGTTTTGAGTCGTGGATTATTGTAGTGAATACAACTATGATGCCTGCTTCTTATGTTGGGAAAAGATTGACAAAAGAATTAGTGGAAGAACTAGAAACAGCAGGAATAGATGCGTGTGGAGAGAACGGGGAATATCACACAATTGTAGTTGATGGACCTATTTTCTCTGAGCGTGTTCCTATCTCCATTTCTGCTCCTGTAGAAAAAGGAAATTATGTTTTCTCTCCAGTTTCGTTAGAAGAAAAATGAAAAAAGGACCGCAGTATTAGTGCGGTCCCTATAACTCTGTTTCTTCAACTAATCGTTTGATCTCTGAAACTTAATAATAAAGTGTGATCAAAATAAATTCTTTCTTTATCATAATTCTATAGTCATTCCCGGCCCGCCTCGTAAAACTTCTGTGCTACCATATCCGGCCTTGTACGCGTATCCGTAAAGTGGTCGCCATCGCCGACGATCAGACGGGACTGGCCGAGCCGTATGGACATATGCGGATGCCAGCCGAAGTCCTCTCCTTGTGGCAATGCGTTGTCTTGGTAGAAATAGAGATAGCTTTTGGGAATAGACAGCGCGCTATCCCATAGGTTTAAGTACATAAATATCCCAAAATGCTCTTAGAAAAACTAAATAGGTGATTTGGTTATAAACTAACAAACTTTATTACAGAGCAACAATCTCTCTTTAATGTTTGATTTGTATGAATGCTGATTTATTTAGAAATTTTTATAAAAAGGACTGAGCATTTAACAACTCAGTCTAGTAAATTATTATTATTTTCGTATCTTTTCAATCTCATCTGCAACAAACTGTACATTTGTTCCTACGATTACTTGAATACTTTGTGGTCCTACTATATTAATACCAGGAACACCAGTAGCCTTAATTTTCTTTTGATCAACAACATCCATATTTTTTACTTCTATACGTAGTCGAGTTGCACAGTGGTCAACGGAAGTTACGTTTTTATCGCCACCTAACGCATCGTAAATTTTAGATGCCATGTCTGAGAATTTATTACCTGATGTAGTGTCTCCAGCTTCATCTATTTCTACATCTTCATCGTCTTCTCTACCAGGTGTTTTCAAGTTGAATTTCACGATTAAGAATCGGAATATGAAATAGTAAATGACTGCAAATACTAAGCCCTGGACGATTAACATTAAAGGTTGGTTAGCAAGTGGTAATCTAGAACTTAAGAAGAAGTCGATGAAACCCGCACTAAATGTAAAACCTGCTGTCCAGTGGAATGTTGCAGCGATAAATAAGGATAAACCTGTTAAAGCAGCATGTACTACATAAAGAGCTGGTGCTAAGAACATAAATGCAAATTCAAGTGGTTCAGTTACCCCTGTAAAGAATGCAGCGAAACCTGCAGCTAACATTAAAGAAGCAGCTTGTTTTTTTCTTTTTGTTTTAGCAGTATGATACATTGCTAAAGCAGCAGCTGGTAATCCAAACATCATGATTGGGAAGAAACCTGCTTGATACATTCCGGTAACACCTTTTGTGCCAGTTCCTTTCCAAAAATTACCTATATCCTCTATGCCAGCAACATCAAACCAAAATACGGAGTTCAATGCATGGTGTAATCCTGTTGGGATCAATAGGCGGTTAAAGAATCCGTATAACCCTGCACCAGTAGCACCTAATCCACTAATACCTTCACCAAAACTAACTAATGCAGAATATACAACTGGCCAGATAAAGAACAATGCCGCAGAAACGACTAGCATAGAAGCAGCTGTCATTATGGGAACTAATCGTTTACCACTAAAGAATGCTAAGAAATCAGGTAATTGAGTACGACTAAAGCGATTGTACATAATTGACGCGGTAATTCCAGATAAAATACCTATAAATTGATTTGCGATTTTTCCGAAAGCAGGGTTTACATCTGCTACATCAATGCCTAGTAGCATTGCTACCGAATCTGTAGAAAGCAATGTTGTCACAACTAAGAAGGCAACTAATCCACTTAAAGCAGCAGAACCATCTTTATTTTTTGACATACCTAAAGCTACCCCTACGGCAAACAGTATAGACATATTTGGACTATCAAGAATTGCATTTCCAGCTTTAATTAAGAAAGCTGCTAATACATTTCCAGAACCCCAGCCATCAGGGTCAATCCAATAGCCGATACCCATCAAAATTGCCGCTGCTGGCAAAACAGCTACTGGTAACATTAATGAACGGCCAAGCTTTTGTAGATATTTCATCATACATAATTCACTCCAATACAGAATATTTAGAAAACTGCGTTTAAAAAAATAAAATAATATCGAGTTTTTATTGCTTTTGTAACCTTTCTATATGAACCGCAATGTAACCTAACTCATGATCTGGTAAGTCAATACCATGCAACTTCTTTAACTCTTTGGTCACTTCGACGGCGCAATTGTACGAATAAGGAAATTTCTTTTTAATCATGACAAGCATTTCTTCATCCATTGTATGAAGCTCATAATGATTCATCCTTGTTAAAGCAAATCGTAAATGAGTGATTAGACGATGATAGGATATGTCGTTTTCCTCGAGATGTATGTTTAATTTCTTTTGAATAATTTGAACCATATTCCGAATAATCGTCGTTTGCTTTAACGTTTGATGTAAATCGCCTCCTTGTAATTTCATCGTATGGATATGAAGAGCGATGTAAGCAGCTTCATCTTCCGGCATTTCAACTTGGCATTTTTCTTTTATATGTTGTATTGCCCAAAGACCAATCTCAAATTCTCTCCTATATAAGATTTTTATCTCAGGTAAAAGCTTGTTATTGAGTTGAATACCATCTTCTAATCTTTCAATAGCGAATGATACATGGTCAGTAAGTACAATATGAATACGTTCGTCTAACTTTCCACCAATATATTCCTGAGCGTACGAAATAATTTCTTCGGAGATTGTAAAATGTTCTTCAGGTATTCGACTTAATAATTGTTGAAGTTTGTCATTTTCCCTCATAACAAATATTTTTTCTATTCTATCTAGATTAACGATATCGTTTCGTTTTTTATTAAAAGCAACTCCCGATCCCACAGCAATCTTCTCACGCTCGTTATCTAGTACAACTACGGCATTATTATTGAGAATCTTCGTTATTTTCATCGAAAGCGATCTCTCCCTTACTTACGATAATTTAATGATTCACTACTTAGCAGAGATGGTCATTAAGATGGTTTTATCTTGAATACCTGTTTTTGAATAATGGCATTGAATGTCTTTGTCAGTGCTATTAGTAACAATGATTGGTGTAACTATGTTTTTTGCGTTTTCTCGAATATATTCCCAGTCCACTTCGATAAGAACTTGCCCAGTAGAAACTTTATCACCTGCACTTACAAATACAGTAAATCCTTTTCCCCCTAATGAGACCGTTTCCAAACCAATGTGAATGAGAATTTCTGAACCGTCGGTCGAGCGTATTCCTATGGCATGCTTTGTATCTGAAACGAGAACTATTTCTCCTTCTACAGGGGCATGAACACGCCCATTTGAAGGGATAATAGCGACACCTTCTCCCATCATTTTTTGGCTGAAGACGGGATCAGGAACTTCACCTAATGGAATAATCTCTCCATTTATAGGTGCCAAAACTTCTAAACTACGTTTTTTAAATAAATTTGATAGCATGAAAAAACTCCTTTGTTGAGTAATGTGATAACGCTGCCGCAATAGAAAAGCGTAAAAAAGGCATGGGGGCAACAAAGTAGTTTTTTACAACTGCTCTGTTTACCACCATGCCTGATCGTATCAGTAACATGCGACTCGTTATTGAGTTAATATTCAGATAATATCATTAAATATTTTACTATTCAATAGAAATGTGAAAAAAAGTTAAAATTTTGTAACATTTGTAATGAATTATATGAAGGGGATATAGTTTTAAGTACAAGTTTCAGAAAAAATACATCGAACTTAATCAAGTTATTTTAGTAAGAGATTATAGAAGAGCGTGCACCTTGTTTTTTAGAATTTTAAATGAAGGATTAAAAAAATTTTATATACTTGCATACTTCATAATATAAGAGTACGCTTATATAAGCGAATGATTATATAAAAGAGGTGGGATTGTGGATTCTTTAACAGCAATGGAAAAACAGTTAAAGGCCGTAAGTGATGCAAACCGTTTAAAGTTGTTAGCCTGTTTAAAGCAAGGCGAGGTCTGTGTATGTGATTTAGTTGATGTCCTGCAGGTTTCACAGCCAGCTGTTAGTCAACAATTACGTAAATTAAAAGAGGCTGGCATCATCTTAGAAAGAAAAAAAGGGACTTGGAAACATTATCGATTACATGAAGAACAATCTCCATATATCCAAGCAATTATTGATGAATTAGAACCAATCTCATTTAAGCATTGTGGACCAACTTGTTCTTCCCAAGAAGGGGATGATTGAAGGTGGAGAAACGGTTAACCAAACAGCTATCTTTTTTAGATCGGTATTTAACGTTGTGGATTTTCATTGCAATGGGGTTAGGTGTTCTTATAAGCGTCATTGCACCAAATTTTAAAGATACATTAGATACTTTTTCGGTAGGTACTACGTCTATTCCAATTGCTATCGGATTAATTGTCATGCTTTATGCACCTCTTGCTAAAGTAAAATATGAAGAGATATGGCGTGTATTTAAAGATTGGAAAGTTCTATTGCTCTCACTAATACAAAACTGGCTATTAGGCCCGTTCTTAATGTTTTTCCTAGCCATCATCTTCCTACATGATTATCCAGAGTATATGGCGGGGCTAATTATGATTGGCCTAGCGAGATGTATTGCAATGGTCATTGTTTGGAATGATTTGGCGCGAGGGGACAACGAGTATGTGGCAGGGCTAGTTGCCTTTAACTCTGTATTCCAAATTTTATTCTATTCTGTATTTGCCTATTTCTTTTTAAATATCATGCCTGGCTGGTTTGGATTAGAAAATCTAAATATTTCTATTTCAATGTGGGAAATTACAAAAAGTGTACTAATTTACTTAGGTATCCCATTTGTTGCAGGTATTTTAACGCGCATTATTGGTATTAAAGTGAAGGGGATCGAGTGGTATGAAAATCACTTCATTCCTAAGATTTCTCCATTAACATTGATTGCATTATTGTTCACTATTGTCATGATGTTTTCTTTAAAAGGGGATAAGATTATTGAATTACCAGTGGATGTAATTCGTATAGCCATTCCTCTATTAATCTATTTCTTGATCATGTTTGTCGTGTCGTTCTTTGCTTCAAGAAAGGCAGGAGCAAATTATCCAGTTACAGCAGCACTTTCATTTACTGCTGCTAGCAATAACTTTGAATTAGCGATAGCAGTAGCTGTTGGTGTGTTTGGTATCCATAGTGGTGCCGCGTTTGCCGCTGTTATTGGTCCGCTTGTCGAAGTACCGGTGTTAATAGCTCTAGTAGGAGTAGCGCTTAGATGGAAAAAGAAATATTTTGAAGTTAAATTGTAAGTATTGAATCACACGATTTACGCCTAGCATTGTCTAGGTTTTATTTTAAAGTATTATATAAGTGAACACTTATGTATGCATGTAGACGGAGGGTAAAAAATGACAGAAATGAAAAACGATCAAATACGCCAAGGGGTGCGTGATAACTATAAACGAGTAGCGTTAAAAAATATTGATACAAACAGTTGCTGTGCTCCGAGCTGTTGCACACCCGATGAAAATCAAAATAGCTCTGTAAAAGAGATTTCAAAAAAAATGGGTTACACAACTGAAGAACTTACAAGCATTCCGAATGGTGCCAATATGGGATTAGGATGTGGGAATCCACAAGCAATTGCAGCTTTAAAAGAAGGTGAAACTGTTCTAGATTTAGGCTCTGCTGGGGGATTCGACTGCTTCTTAGCTGCGCCTAAAGTGGGTTCAAATGGGAAAGTCATTGGTGTAAATATGACACCAGAAATGATTTCAAAAGCCCGGAAAAACGCAGATAAACCGCAATTTAATCATGTAGAATTTCGCCTAGGTGAGATTGAAAATTTACCAGTTGAAGATCAATCTGTCGATGTTATCATGTCAAACTGTGTCATAAATTTATCACCAAATAAATTGCGCGTTTTTGAAGAGGCATACCGTGTTCTAAAAGAAGGCGGTTGTTTAGCCATTTCAGATGTAATTTTAACAACAACTTTACCAATTGACATGAAACAAAAAATAGCGCTATATTCAGGCTGCATTACAGGGGCTTCACCAATCGAAGAATTGAAGGCTAACTTGCAAGAAGCGGGATTTAAAAATATTAAAATCACTCCTAAAGATGAGTCGAAAGAATTTATCAATGAATGGGCACCAGGACATCAAGTGGAAGAATATATCGTATCGGCTATTATTCAAGCTGAGAAATAGAATGATATACAGCTTTTGATATGAAATGGATAAAAGTGGTAGTTAGAACAAATTATATAAATCAAAATAATTGAGTAAAAAATGACTTCGCTAAAATAGGAGGGCACTGAAAAACTTACGTTTTTAAAATGAAATGTTCTTCAATAGTAAACACCGGCACTTTTTGTTCGATTTTGAACAGAAAGTGCCGGTGTTTTTTTGTATTTCCCTTATTCTACATTTAATAGCTTCAAGGTTCGTCCCCAGGAAAGCGTCCGCCGGAACGGAAATTAACGGCATCGAAGAAAAAGCCACAGCTAAAATTCATTTTATGGTATTTTTCAGTGCCTTCCTAAAATAGCGGAGTCATTTTTAAAAATTCCATACGCTTCTATCAACATGCTTTATAGTAATAAAAAATGCTGGAAACAGCACCAATAAAAAATGAAAGTGATATAAACATTATTAAATATTGCCTAGAATACAAAGTCCCTGAAGGTACCCAATACATATACACAGCTAGCAAAATAAGCAATGAAGTATACATAGAAGAAGTTATCTTGTAATTGATATTAGAAAATTTCTCACCTTTACTCGCTATTCTTTTGCTTGAAATAAACAGTATGAAAATAGCAATCATCGAGATAATCAAAGACGCCCCAACAAACAAATTAAAATGCATAATATCACTAGCTAACCAGCTATCCAACCAATCAAAAATTAGCAGCATACGTGATCACCCTTTCTTTAAAGTATCTGAAAATCATACTTAATAAAAGTGCTTATAATAATTAATTTTAAATTAAAAATACATAAAAGTAAAATAATGGTTTGCGTTAATCGGTATTGATGTTAATGCAATTTCAAAGTAATGTATGATATGTAAGAAAGATTACATAATGGGACGTGATATATATTGAAAACTCTAGCGGTATTTTGTGGATCAAGTAATGGTGCTTCGAATATCTATGTAGAAGTGGCAAAAAAATTGGGTAAAGAGTTGGCTAAACGTGATATTACACTTGTATACGGAGGGGCAAGTGTAGGTGTCATGGGTGCAGTTGCAGATGCTGTATTAGAAGCGGGTGGAAAAGTTATTGGAGTAATGCCAAGTTTTCTAGAAAAAAGAGAAATCTCTCATAAGAATCTAACTGAACTAATCGTAGTAGATTCTATGCATGATAGAAAAGAAAAAATAGCAGAACTTGCAGATGGATTTATGGCGTTGCCGGGTGGCCCAGGAACATTAGAAGAATTTTTTGAGGTTTTCACTTGGGCTCAGCTAGGATTACATCAAAAACCTTGTGGACTCTTAAATATTAATCATTATTTTGATCCACTTATTGCTTTATTTAATCATATGTCTGATGAACAGTTCTTACATGAAAAGTACCGTACTATGGCGCTAGTAGATGTAGAACCAAGTGGACTACTCGATCAATTTAATGCATATGAAGCACCAACTGTAAAATCTTATATTACTGAAAAACAAAAGTGATAGTTAAAAAACAGGCTATGGTATATATAGACCATGGCCTGTTGTAATAGTAAGAGGGATTTCAAAAGCGCTTAAGTAAAAAATTCAGGAAAATGTTAGATTACCATGGTAAACGACTTTCAATTGATTAAGTTATTTTTTTACTTGTATAGAGTTTATTAATTTGTTTAAGGGGAATTAAAGTGTTTAGTTTTATTTTAGCTTCATTATTTTTTACAGTCCTGTTCATAGCAGGGCTGATATGTACAATTCGTATTTTTAAGAAAAGACGTGCAAATATTGATTGGCAACTACATATTTTTGTTTCAATCAGTTTAATGTTGTTAGGACTAGGTGTTTCATTATTCACGTGGCTTGATATAGTGGCTATTGCCATGAATAATGAGAAAGTTGAACAGGGAACTTGCGAACTGACAAGAAAACATAGTCGTCGCGGTGGCGGTGATACAAGAATTACAGTAAACGGGATGGATCTCACTTATAATAAACCAGGTTACTACAATGATGTGTATGAATGCCGTGTTGAATATTTGCCATTCACTAAAACAGTGAAAGATCTTCAATTGTTTGACGAATAGTGATTTTAAGAGAAAAGCACTTATTTATAGTTACTGGACATACATATTTGAGAATAACTACATCTTATATTATATAAAATAGTAATTGATAAACAGATTCACCAAAGGAAAAGGAGCTGCATACATATTGTTACTTATAAGAAATCTTGTAGAAAATGAGCATGAGTTTTTATTGGACATGTTATATGAGTCAATCCATATTCCAGAGAATAAACCGACTAGAGAAGAGTTACTAAACCTCCCACACATTAGAAAATATCATGAAGGTTGGGGAAGAGCGGGGGATAGAGCATTAATTGCAATCGATGAAGAAAACCAAAAAGTAGGAGCGGTCTGGTACAGATTATTTGAAGAGAATAATCAAGGCTATGGATATATCGATGACAACACGCCTGAATTAGGAATAGCTGTTTGCGAGAATGGTAGAGGAAAGGGAATTGGAACTTTACTGATGAATAAAATCATACAGCTTGCTATGGCAGAGGGATATAAGTCAATTTCTTTAAGTGTGGATCCAGATAATAGTGACGCTGTACATATATATAATAAAATAGGGTTTCAAGAATATGGTATATCAGGCACATCTATCACAATGGTATATAGGGATTCTGAACATTAAATACAACAAATTGATGCTGGAAATTAAATAAAGCATGTTTTGAATGATTAATCAAAACATGCTCTATTTTATTGATAAGAAATCTATTTATTATTAATTGGATCATAATCTATCAATTGTGAAGCACTCATATACCTGCAAATTTAATATCTTAAAATTTATTAGTAGATGTGTTGACAGTAGAATAAGGTTTCTCTTCATTTATTATCCCCGAAATACCCTCTTTTTCAAGTAAATCTACAATTTTTTCAAGGCTTGCATGATCTTTTACTACAATGAAATTAGGTAAGAAAGGCTTGTTTTTTATGTTTAAAGTAAGTTTATAACCATTATTTATTTTGGGGTCAAGTCCATAGAGCTCATGCCAACGACTTATTTTTTCTACTTCATAACCTATTATATGACTGAAAGAATAGAACTTGCTATCAAAGATTATGCCATTTGCTAATATGAACAAATTACCACGATGTTTAATGGCGGAAATAATCACAAAAAATAAAGAAACAATACTAAATGAAGAAGTTCCTAATACATCTGTTAATAGAACAATCACAAACAAAATGACTAATAGTAAAATTGCAACTACGGTTCCCCATTTAACATATTGGTAAGACTTCGTATTTTTGCTAAGACACTCCATTTCCCGCCACTCAGTAGGGATAACTATGCTTTTAAACTCTTTCTCCTTACTAGGATAGAGAGCGTCTTTTGAGAGTTGAATTGCTTTCCTTAAATTAATGTGATATCGAATTAAATAGTAAATACCAAAGATAAAAATTATAGTGAAAATAGTATTTAACATCTTTTGTAGCTCCTTTCTCGATAAATAAGGATATAAAACGATTGTTACTTACTAATTTATTCCTATTTCTCTATATGGAAAATTATACTACAAAATGGATTATTTGAGTTTATATGTTTATTTTTAGGTATTAAAAAAAGAATTTTAAGTAGAATCAAACAGTGAAAGAAAATAAGGAGTTACTATTATGTTGGAACCAGTAAATTTTGATGAATGGTTTAAGAAAAGAAATAAAAATGTATATTCAATAGAATTTAAGCGATACGAGGATATATTAGCAAACCATAAGGAACTCGCTCATTTTTATAGAAAAGAAATAGCATCTCTAGAGAATACAATTTCTAAAGATATAGATTCTGTTATCTATACAAAAGGCGGAGAAACAATGGTGCACAGAGGGTATTATTGCCCAAGTCTTGTTTTTACTTATATAGTTGGAGGAACAAAACGAGGTAAAATACTAAAACGCTTTTCAAAAAAATTCTCATTTAAATATGGCTTTAATAAGCAAGGGAAATTAATATATGTTCAGCATAATGATGAATTTGGTACTCAATTTCAAGAGTTCATTATTCATGACAAGGATATTGAAGTAGGTATAACTGTACAACGAAACAATTCTATATCTAACATTTCAAGATGCGAATATAAAGACGGGAAATTATTAAAATATGAGACAAGTCAACTTGGTATGTCTAAAGAATTATATATGGAAGAGTATAGTTATGAGGGTTATCAATTAAATGATGTTGAAATTTTTTGCTATACTCCTTCCATTAGTTTGTGTGAAAGAAATAGATATAAGGTGGGGCAAAATAGTGATGGAGAAATTGTATACCTAAAAGGTGGATGTTTATACAATGGTAAATGGCAAGATGAAGAATACTTTTATTGATGAAATCTCTTAATCATCTCGAAGTTTAAGAGATTAGATAAATATGTACTTTGTAGTTTTAAGACATCGTTTACAATTGGCTAATTAAATTTATTACTTGAGTTAGGTCAGTCCGTTATCACTAAATAAATATATGAGGTGAAAATTTGAAAACTACTATTTACTTTATTAGACATGCCGAATCTCCATTTATCTTTGGTCAAGAACGTGAACGTCCCCTTTCTGAAAAAGGAAAAGAATCTGCAGAAAAACTTGTTAGATCATTAAATAAAATAGAGTTTGATGCGGTGTTTTCTAGCCCCTATAAACGAGCAATACAGACGTTGGATGGACTAATTGAACCTTCTAATATAATCATTGAAGAAAGTCTAAGAGAACGAGCGATTAAAGGGCAATATAAATTACCTCAAAATGAAATAGATTTAGCACTTATGAAGTCATTCGAGAATATAGACTTTTGTTTAGAAGGTGGAGAGTCAGTCAGAGAAGCTCAAAATAGATCATTACCTATTATGTTTAAAATTTTGGGGAATCCAGACTTTGAAAATGTAGCTATTGGAACACACGGTAATATCATGGTATCTATATTAAATTACTTTGAACCTTCCTTTGGGTATGATTTTTGGAAATCGACCGAAAAACCAGATATTTATCAATTAACTTTTGATGGTTATCATTTATTAGCTAGAGAGAAAAAAAGATTTTAGTACTGAATTATATGCTTAATAAAATATCAACAAAATCATTATATTACGATTAGAATTAGGGGAAGTAATCCGCCTAACATGCCGTGAGTAGTAGTTACAAGATGAAAAAAGACCATTCTTTAATGAATGGTCTTTTCATTATTCACTAACGAATCAGTCTTTACTTCACGGTCTATTATTAAACTATCTAATAATACATAGCCAAAAATAATTCCACCAATTGTTATTAATAATGTACTTTGTGAAACAATTAATTCATTTGCAAAGTAAAAATACTGGCCTATAAATGTGTAAGTCAAGAATGGGGACATAGCTATAAGTAATGCTGGTAAAGCAATGACTATAATCTTTATCCAATCAAAAGTCCATTGTTTCTTTTCTTTAATTTCAACAATCAATTTAGGTAAACGAAGTAATATTCCGATAATAATAGGGAATGCGAAAGAAAACCTTATCAAGGGAAGAATAATATATGTTGTGGAGGCTTCCTTTTCTAAATGCAATTTATAACTAAGTCCAAGGTAAATCATCACACCGATAATTATGAACGAAATGAAATAACGTGAAAAGCGTTTCACCCTCAACTCCTCCTTAGAAATTTTGATATTCTCCAATTGTCTAATTATACACTTTTATAACAATACCCCATTTAATTGTAGTGGTAAGCAAATAAATCTTTCATTACATACGGTTAAAGTGGATAACCCATTATGGACAGTATATTAACATATGCTCCGAGTTGTTATTCATGACCATGAATACACTTGAAACAATTAATTTATTCATTAAATGAAATTCTTGTAGCGAATCATTTATCTCAGAACAAGAAAATGACACTTAATCAACTTTAACGTGGTTCAAATCTTATAGAGGAATGGTTTATAATAATTGCATAGAGTGGATAAAAATCAATTAATTGGTAGGAGTAATGAAAGATGGATGACAAATTTAACATTATGATTGTCGAAGATGAACAAAAGATTGCTCAAATGGTTGAAGAAAACTTAATCAAATGGGGATATGATGTATTTTCGGTAAAGGATTTTCAAAAAGTAGAAGAAGAATACTTGTCAGTAAAACCTCATTTAGTATTGTTAGATATTAATTTACCTTATTATGATGGATTTTATTGGTGCGAGAAAATTAGGAAGTATTCTAATGTACCCATTGTATTTGTGTCGTCCCGTAATGAGAAGATGGATGTTATGATGGCCATAAATATGGGCGGGGATGATTTTATCCAGAAGCCATTCTCAATGGATATACTCGTGACGAAGATTAATGCGATAGTGCGTAGAACGTATACATATCTTTCACCTAGTTTAGATGTTCTAAAACATAATGATTTGACTTTAAACTTAAAGAATTCAACTGTTAAGTTTGGCGAGCAAGAAAGTGAGCTCACTAAAAATGAATTTAAAATATTGACTGTTCTTTTTGAAAATAAGAATGAAATTATTAGTCGTGATGCACTAATGCGTGCATTATGGGAAGATGAGAGTTTTATTGATGATAATACATTGACGGTTAATATAAATCGATTACGTCGTAAACTAACAGATATGGGTGTGAAAGATTATATTCAAACGAAGAAAGGGCAAGGGTATATGCTAATATGAGTATTTGGAAGCATTTGTTCTTTCAGAGGCGACTAATCTTAACCTATATTATGATCATGTCGTTTATCACAGTAATGATCTTTATCAACCCAAGACTTTCAATCCCAATAAATAATCTACTCTACCTGTATCTTATCTCAACTTGTTTGTTTTTCTTGTACATTTGTATAGAATACTATTTTATCAAAAAACATTTTATTGCGTTGAAGAGTAGTTGTAGAGATGGTTTTTTAATCCAGGAAGAGTTGCCGATGCCTAAAACATTGGAACAGCAGATGTTTCAAGAAGTATTAAAGCAAGTAAATCAACAGCATCAGCAAAAAGTCACGAATATTATAAATGATAAAAAAGAAACAATAGATTATATGACATCATGGTTCCATGAAATTAAAACACCTATATCAGTTAGTCGTTTAATTATTGAGAATGAGAAGGAAAATCCGGTTTTGAATAGTATAGAAGAAGAAATAGAAAAGATTGAGGGATACGTTGAACAGGCACTCTATTTCGTTCGAGCGGATGATTTCAATCAAGATTATTTTATTGTTCCTGTTGATTTAGACGTAGTGATTCGTTCAATTATTAAACAAAATGCCAAGATATTTATTCAAAAAAAGATAAAACTTTCATTAGAAGTAGAGTCTAAAGAAATACTAACTGACCAAAAATGGCTAGCTTATATTGTGGCACAAATTCTATCTAATGCTTTGAAGTATACTTCGCCTCAAGGGGAAGTGAATATTTCTTCAGAAGAAGATGAGATAGAAAGAAGATTAATCATAAAAGACAATGGGATAGGGGTAGAACAGGGCGACATCCAGCGAGTTTTTGATAAAGGCTTCACTGGGATGAATGGAAGAAGTCACGGGAACTCAACGGGCATGGGTCTTTATCTAGCTAAGAGATTGGCAAATAAGTTAGGACATTCAATCACTATCACTTCAGAAAAGAACCACTTTACAGCTGTTACTATACATTTCCCAAAACTGCATGATTACTATGCAATAACATAATTCAAAATGAGAGGCAGTCACCTATTTGTACTTGCCTCTCATTTTGTTATTTAAAGATTTTCTTCAAATATTAACATAAAGATTCGTTAATATTTCATTTGTAGTTGAGTGGAGTGAATGTGGCGACTCCTGCGGGAAAACGAGACAGTTCAAGGCCCTGCAGGAGCGTATCGACGAAGCGATTTGGCGCTCGCCCGCGGAAAGCGTCCACCGTAGCGGAAATCAACGGTCTTATTATCGACATTAGTATCTAAAAGACCAATAGTTTACTTATGTCAAAATTTAATGTTTGTTTTACCTAGTGATGAGTGGGGTGGAAAAAGGACAAAGATTGTGTAATTACCAATATTAGCATTTAGTAAAGCCAAGAGAAAAAAGACTGTAGACAAACACGAATTTCTTCGCATTTTGTCTACAGTCTAGGAGATAGTATCGCTTTTGGTGTCCTTTTTATACATTCACTATTTTGTTACAAGAAATAACAGTTAATACATAGTAAGTAATATAAAGCATTGTATAAGATACGATACAAATGATTACAGGAATAATGAAGTTGATATCCATTAAATTTGAGATAGCAGTTAATATCATACAACTATGAGTAATGCCTACGATTAAAGGTAGGAGAAAGACAACAGAATATTGTTTAGCAATAACGCGCATTATTTCGCTTTTTTGAACGCCAAGCTTCTTTAATGTTGTATACCTTACTTTATCATCAGTTACTTCTGTTAGCATTTTGAAATATATCATACTTCCTGAAGCTGCAAGGAAGACTAATCCCAAAAATCCGCTTATAAAGATCAGTAATCCATAGACAGATTGTGCTTCTTGATAGCTATCTGAAAAACTGTAGAAATGTACTTCACTAGGAAGCTCTTTCATGATTTTCTTTGTTAGTTCAGAAGATTTAGCTTCGTTGTTTACTTTCAAAGCATGCACTGTAGTAGGAGTATTCTCACCTCTAAGTTGATTGTATTTTTTGTCATTTACAACTATTAAGAAAGGTTGAACAGGGTCATTCAATAATGAAAATGATTTATTATCAATAATCTTTATTTTCGAATCCGCAGTTGCTGAATGCAACGAAACCGATTTGTTTATATTTGATTGCTGGTCTTGTGATCCAATGAAATTGTTGATAATTGTTAGACCTTCTGTTTTCTTTAAAGGTGCAATTGGATCTAAATCTAATTTATCAGCTAGCTGATTGAAAGTTTTATTGGATATAACAGCAAATGATTCGTCAAAGTAAAAGTACCCCCCAGGAACTTTCTTAAGCTCTGATGCATCGCCTTTCACCATTGTGTACTCCCAGTCATGTTCGAAGATAAGGGAATGATTATTGTCCCAGGCGATTAATTCACGAATTTTTGCATCTACTTCAGAAGAAGTACTTTCATATTGATAACTATATGGAACAAAACTTTTCACCTGATCCAGAGTATTGTAATAAATACTATAACCAAATCCAAAAGCGATAAGTGTTACTGCGTTCAGTATAGAAATAATAGTGAACATAAAGGCGTTGCTCTTTAATCGATTTGTTAATTGCGTAAAAGTTAAAAGATTAGACCACTTAAAATAAAATGACTTATTCTTCTGTAATAATACAAAGATAAATGCACTCAAGGAGTGGAATAACAAAAACGAACCAACAAGCATGGAGATAATTATTATAATGATAGTACGGTTAAAGTTCTGATCCCAATTGCTCGATTCTGGAGACAGTTGTAATAACCAGTAGCTACCTCCAATCATTGCAATGGCAAGAAGCGCTAACAACAAAGAAGGTTTATTTATTTTCTCGCCTTTTTTAGTGGCTTGGAATAGCTCGATTAATTTAAAACGATAAATAATAAAGTAGCCTTGCAATGAAGTAAGGAAAATAATCACACTAAATACGAGTAAAGTCTGTATGATTGCTCTTGAATTAATAGTAAATGTAATTGTAATAGAAAAACCCATTAATTTCACCAGAATCATACTGAAGAAAACAGAGAATAATTCCCCGATTGCAAGCCCTATTAAGAGTGCAAGTATGCCCATTATAAAGTTCTCATAAAATAGCATTCTACCAATTTGTTTTTTCTCAACACCTAATAAGGAATATAAACCAATATCTTTTTTACGTCTTTTAACAAAGAAGTTATTCGAATACCAGATGAAAATGGATACAAATAGTAGTAAAAGGATAGAAGAAGCACCAAAAGCTGATGCAAGTTTTTCTGTATCCGTTAGAGCTTGGCTAATCTGTTTATTGTACTGTAGTGATGAAAAAGTAAAGTAAATCGTAATACTGAGTGTCATTGATGCAATATAAAGAAAGTACTGATAGAAATTGTGTTTGATATTCTTCCTTACAATATTAAACATGTTCATGGGTCCCACCCCCTATAGTAGAAAGCGTGTTTAATAATAGGTTAAGGAACTCTTTTCTGTCCTTGTCTCCTCGGACTATTTCTGTGAAAAGGCGTCCATCTTTCATAAATAGCACTCGATTGCAATAACTTGCAGCAAAAGCGTCATGTGTGACCATTAAGATAGTCGAATCGTAGTCCTTGTTCAATACATTGAATGTATTTAGAAGATCTGTCGATGATTTAGAATCTAATGCTCCAGTTGGCTCATCTGCTAACACTAAACTTGGATTTGTAATAATTGCTCTTGCAACAGCAGCTCGTTGCTTTTGTCCTCCAGAAACTTGGTAAGGGTAAGAGTTTAAGATAGCTTCAATTCCCAGTATGTTGGCTATTTCTCGTACTTTAACTTCCATCTCCTGAGCTGGCCAATTGGCTAGTGAGAGTGGTAGTAGAATATTTTCTTGTATTGTTAAGGAATCTAGCAAATTGTAGTCTTGAAATATAAAGCCTAGATGCTTTCTTCGGAATTTAGCTAAATCCTTTTCCTTCATTGAGTTTACTGATTCACCCCCAATGACAATACTACCTGACGTCGGTTTATCAATTGTTGAAAGGATATTCAGCAATGTAGTTTTACCAGCTCCGGATGGTCCCATAACGCCAACGAATTCCCCTTTGTTAATCGTTACATCTACATGATGAAGAGCAGTATATATGTTGTTTTTTGCTCCAAAAACTTTATGTATCGCATTTCCTTTTAAAATTGCATCCATGTTAAAACTCCTTTCAAGAGTTAGTTTGTACTTTAACAATACATTGAAATCTGAGGCTTCTCCATCGATTTTCCAAACAAGTAGTTCCCGTAACTTACATTTTTGTAACAATGGAAGTATGTTATATGGATTGACTTTGCGGGGGTACGTATTTATATAATAATTATAAAGTGGAGTTAAAAATAGGTGGATGTTGAAATTAATAGTGTAATTTGAAGATTTAATACATCTACAATTTTATAGAATAGATAATAAAAAATTCAACATAAAATTAAAGGCGGGGAAAATATGAAGCTAATAGAAATAGATAAATCAAATTGGGGGGAAGTTGTTTTTTTAACAACAAATAATGCGAGTATGCCGACATTATGCGAAGAATTTGTCGCATCAAATGCATTATCAATTGTGCAAGCGCAATTCGAAAAAACATGGATTACAAAGGCAATTGAAGTAGAAGGCAAATTAATTGGTTTTACTATGTATGGTTTCTCTGAAGAGCAGAACTTTTTTGAATTATGCAGAATAATGATTGATCGAAAGTTTCAAGGAAATGGTTATGGTCCTAAAGCAATTTTACTTGTAATAGAAGAGATGAAGAAACTAGAAGGATGCAACGAAATCTACTTATCAACTGAACCCAACAATGAGCGTGGGAAGAAAATATATGAGAAATTAGGCTTTAAGAATACGGGGCGCATTGTTGATGGTGAGGAATTGTATTGTTTGAAGCTTTGATTACATAGTTCTAACTTGTATATAAAGAGAATCTGTTACTATAGAAAAATGAGGGGTCATGAATGAATCAATTTACACCAGTTTGGGAGAACGTTTTGAACACTTTTCAGCAAGTAGATGCTTCGGGTGCTGCCATAATGGTTATGAAAGAAGGCCAGATTGTTGCAGAATCTTACACTGGTTTTCAAAGTAATGCCTTTGAAGCAAGAACTATGCAAAAGGATACATTATTTCATCTAGCTTCAGTTCGAAAAACATTTATCGGTTTTGCTGTAGCTTACTTAATCCAGGAGGGGGTAATTCAATCACTTGAGCAAGAGATTTCACCGATATTCCCTGAAATAGATTGTGATATATTAAAGGGAGTTAGCATTCGCCATTTAATCACTCATACGCATGGGTTAAGACTAGTAAAAGGAGAACTTGAAAAAGAGTTTCGAGCAGGGACGAGTTGGGCTTATCGAAATATTGGCGTAGATTTATTGTCTGAAATCATTAAGAAAGCTTCAGCTAGAACAATTGCTAATATTGTTGAAACTGAAGTGTTAGTTCCTTGTGGTCTAACAGAGATTGGTTGGTATGGTGAACTGGACTCTAGACATGTTGAAGTGATTCGAAAAGAAAACGATCCACATTGGTATACAAGTAACAATGTAGATGGCAGCCAAATGAATATGTATGCTTCTGTTAGAGATTTAGCTAGATGGGGAGCACTACATTTATCTAAAGGAAAAGTAGACGGTAAACAATTAATACCTCTAGAGATATTTGATTACTGTACATCTGTTCAAAGCCCAAATACTTTACCATCGGACTATCCAAGGAATGGTTTCTTTTGGTTTGTCCAAGGAGCCTCATGTGATCAAACAGAAATAGGTGAAGCGGTATCTAATGATGCTTATCAAATTCTCGGCTATACAAATGTTACTTTGTTAGTCATTCCAGAGCATGAGATAGTTGCGGTACGTGCTTTTAATAACTTCGGTTCACCAGTTGGATATGATTACTTAAAGGACGTTCGTGGTTTTGGGAATTGTGTGATGGACTGTTTGCAATAGAGACATGATGATTAAATAGCTACTTCAAGAAAAGCAGTAATTTCTTGAAAGTAGTTATTTTTGTTTTATTAGTGGAGAAAATCTCAAATTTAATATTAAGACGATTGCTGATTTGATCTATTCGACTCTTCATTTGACGCACTCAGAGAGTGATTTAACCTACTGGAGGGAACATTTAACCGATTCGGCTATTCATATGACGCATTCAGAGAGTGATATAACCTACTGAGGGGGAGTATATAATCTACTCGAGTAATGATTTGGCCTATTCGGCTCTTCATTTAACCTATTCAGAGAGTAATATAACCTACTGGAGGAAACATTTAATCGATTCGAAGTGTCAGAAACAAGATTCGATCTATTCATCTCTTCATTGGATTCATTCAGATAATGATTTAACCTACTGAGGGGTGTATTTAACCTACTCGAGGAATGTTTTAACCTATTCGAACCAATAGGAACTTAATCTGATCAATTCATATTCATATTTGAATCACTCAGAACGAGATTGTATTCTTATTCAGTGATAAAATAACTATTTTTAAAATTAAAGTTCTAATAAGTAAGAGCTAGCCGTTGATTTCGTATATAATGGTAAGATAGAGAAGAATTGAAATTCCACAGACCAATTGTCGAAGAAAGCTTGAATCATCTCAATTTTAATTTTAAAGGAGTTTGACATAACTTGAGTAAAAAGTTTGAAACAGAATTACCTGAAGACTATGCAGAACTAAAAAAAGAAGCGAATTACACGTCTAGCTGGAGAGATCGTCTATCAGCAGTAATTGAGCTAAGTACTTGTAAACACCCTAAAGTAATCGACCTTCTTAAAAACCGTATGGAAAATGATACAGTTTACAAAGTACAAGAGGCTGCTTACAAAGCTCTAATTGCATTTGGAGAAAATGTAGAGCCACCTAAAGTACAAAAATTTGATATTATCAAAGGTACTGATAAGATCCTAATCCGTGTGAAGAAAAGTTTACCAGCTGATCACACATTTGAAGACTTCGCTGGAAAACTTGAACGTATGCGCCTTGATGTATACGATGCATACGAAGGTCATAAAGGTAAAGAATTCAAAACATGGCTTGAACAAAAATGGTCAAGCTTAAATAAATAATTCATTTATTTAAAAACAAGTAGTTGCTTAATGAACTGAAAAACTAAAGCATCTAAAATTCCATACAAAAGGCGACATGGCGTTCAATTCTAGCCATGTCGCCTTTATTTTTATGTTTTACTGCAAATCGCTCCATCAAATGTTGTTTCTAAAAAAATAGCCCCATAAATTCACCATCAGCCTATAGATTCTTCATCTTTTTTCAAAATCATAATAAAATATAAGGTTTTTCTGTAAAATGATGATTCCTTCCCTACAATAAACCTTTGTTAATATTATCATTCCTCAATAGTGAAAAAAATGTATTTCCTTATAATAAGAAATAACAGATTGTATCTGAACAATTTATGACTAGTGTGATATTAATGATAATTAAAAGAGGAGTGGCAAAGTGAAAAATATAACTTGAATGTTGTTAAACCTGTGCTTGTTAAAAATCTGTTTCTAATGAGTTAAGTACAGGTTAATTCAAATAATGATCCCGACAAGTCTTGAACCAATAATCCCGACCTTTTCGAGATTATTATTTTTAGGGAATAATTTCCAATTAAACCTCAATAATAACCGGCAAAATCATCGGCTTTCTTTTTGTCTCAGCATTTATATACTGGCCAACTGATTTTCTTATCTTTTTCTTCATCTTATTTATACTACCATCCAATGATTCATTAACGGTTGCTTTAACAATGTCATTTACATTTCTTATCAGCTCCTCGGAATCTTTTGCGTAAACGAATCCACGACTAATGGTGTTAGGTTCAGAAATAAATGCGCCATCTGTTTTAATGATGGTTACTACAATGACGAGCATACCGTCTTCAGATAGCTGTTTCCGATCTCTCAATACAATATCCTCTACTTCACCAATACCGATTCCATCAACGTAAGTATCTCCAGCAGGGACTTTTCGAGTTTGACGAGCTAGTGAGTTTTCAATATCGACGACATCACCGTTTTTAATGATGAAGGTATTGTCTTTTTCTATGCCAACGGATTCAGCTAATAAGCGGTGTAGGTATAACATTCTATATTCACCGTGAATGGGAATAAAATATTTAGGTTTCATTAATGTTAACATTAGTTTTAGGTCCTCTTGATAACCGTGTCCTGATACGTGCATTCCTGTTTTACTAGCAGATCCATAAATAACTTTGGCTCCCATTTGAAAGAAGCTATCTACTATCCGCGATACATCTTTTTCATTCCCGGGAATAGGGGATGCAGCAAAAATAACAGTGTCATCAGGTAACACTTTTACTTCCCGATGATTCGAAGTCGATAAGCGAGAAAGGGCAGCTAGTGTTTCCCCTTGACTGCCTGTACATAAAATCACGACATCCTCAGGAGGTAAATACTTTACGTCGCGTGCTTCGATTAGTAAACCATCTGGTATATCTAGATACCCGCGTTCTACTGCAACAGATACGACATTCAGCATACTACGACCAAGCAGCGCAAGCTTTCGATTTGTTTTTAATGTTGCATGAACGATTTGCTGAATACGATTTACATTTGAAGCAAAGGTGGAAATAATAATTTTACGCTTAGCTTTCATAAAGGCGGCTTCAATATGTTCACCTACCAATTGTTCAGAAGGAGTAGAGCCAGGGCGTTCTGCATTTGTACTTTCGGATATGAGGAGTAATACCCCCTGTGTACCAATCTCACTCATTTTATGAATATCAGAATATTGATCATTCATTGGTGTTAAATCGAATTTAAAGTCTCCTGTATGAACGACCTTTCCTTCAGATGTGTCAAAGACAATGCCTAAACAATCGGGTATACTGTGGCTTGTTCTAAAAAAACTTACAGCGATTTCACCAAAATCTAACTTTGAATCTGAGTTGATTTGTACCAATTCTGTAGTCCTAAAAAGTTTATGTTCTTTTAATTTTAGTTCAATTAATCCGAGTGTAAAACGAGTAGCATATATCGGAACATTTAATTTCTTCAAAAAGTATGGAATTCCACCAATGTGGTCCTCATGCCCATGAGTTACCACTAAAGCTCTAATTTTTTCCTTGTTTTCTTGTAAATAATCGATATCAGGGATGATAAGATCAATCCCTAATAAGCTTTCATCCGGAAATTTAGCGCCACAATCGACGATAACAATATCATCTGCGTACTGTATAACATACATATTTTTACCTATTTCATTGATACCACCTAAGGCGAAAATAGATAATGTTTTATTACTTAGTGTCAATATTATATCCTCCTACTCGATTATTCTTTTTCCATATGGGGGTGCAATATAGTTTGTTTCACTTCATTCTTTAGTATTGCTTTTGAGTCATTTTTCTATACGAAAGCACTTAATGTAGAAAGATTAAGTGATTTAAAAATGATTTTATCCGTAAACTAGTGGAAGTGTTCGATCATATTCCAAGTGCTTTAGTTGAACAAGACTATTGAAAAAAGATGACCCAGGTTATAACCTGGGTCATCTTTTTTCGTTTAATTTTTCTTGAATAACTTCTTTTATTTCAACAGTACATTTTATTTTCGCGCCACAAAACGACTTGTTCTTTTTCGCTTGGCTATCCGCTGTTTCGGCCGACCAATTTTGATTACGACGTAACTCGCATGAAATCGTAGAAGCGTTGCGTTTTAAACGTTTCGCAATCGATAGTATCGAATAGCCCAGTTCAAGTAAAGTCTCTATTTTCACACGTTCTGATATGAGCTTCTTTTCTTTTGTCTTAGGTGTTGAACTTAATATTACAATTCGTCTAGTGTAAAAAAGAATTTGCTAATTTTACTATATCTATATACTTTTATAAATATTATCCGATATATAATGGTATAAGTATATTGACCTTTAAAAATGGAGATAAGTGATAGGGTGAAAATACTTAGAGACTAGATTTTATATTACGAATATTGACATTTACTACAATAAAAAATTTAAAGATAATTTATTTAGTAAACGATATATTTAATCGCATAAGTAGATTGGCTTTGAAATTGGAAGTGAATAGTAGGGTAAAAATACTTAGTGATTAGAATTCCAGTATTAATATTGACCAATTTAGTTTTCATCTTTTTGCATCAAAATCCTCGAACATAGATATTTATTTGTCATGTAATAAGTAGAAAAGTAAAGGGGATTAACACAATGAATAATAAACTTTCATTTGGTTTAACAAAAATAAATAAAAGAAAAACGGGAGTAAGTGCATTTATATTAGCAACAGGTATTTTGAGTATTACATTAATACCTGAGAGCGTAGATGCTCATGGATTTGTGGAAAAACCTGGTAGCCGCGCTGCGTTATGTAGCTCAAATTATGGAGCTCTTAACTTGAGTTGTGGAAATGTAATGTATGAACCTCAGAGTTTAGAGGCACCAAAGGGATTTCCACAAGATGGGCCGGCAGATGGAGTAATTGCTTCAGCTGGAGGTAAGTTTGGTGGGATCCTTGACCAACAAACTACTGACCGTTGGTTTAAGAATACGCTCAATGGTGGCGAAAATACTTTCACATGGAAATATACTGCACCGCATCCAACGAGCAAATGGCACTATTATATTACAAAAAAGGGGTGGAATCCTAATAAACCTCTAACCCGTGCTGATTTTGAACCAATTGGAGTGATACAACATAATGGTTCTGCAGCATCTAATAATCTATCGCATAAAATTAATCTACCAACAGATCGAAGTGGATACCATGTGATTCTGGCTGTTTGGGATGTAGCTGATACTGCGAATGCCTTCTATAATGTAATCGATGTGAATTTAATAAATAATCAAAAACCGGATACAGAAGCTCCAACTCAACCACAAGAATTAAAAGTAGAGAGAGTTACAGCGAACAGTGTGAAATTAAACTGGAAGCCCTCTATAGATAACGTAGGTGTGAAAGAGTATCAAGTATTACGTGATGGACATGTAATTGGAACAGTACCAGGAACAACATTTACAGATGGAAAATTAACGGCTAATACAGAATATACATATACTGTAAAGGCTGTAGATGCAGCAGGAAATGTTTCTCAAAAAAGTGAATCTGTTATTGCAAAGACAGGAAATGAAGTTCCAGATACCGAAGCACCAACTCAACCCAAAGGACTACATAGTATGGGAGAAACAATGTCTAGTGTGAGCTTAATGTGGAGCCCTTCGGAAGACAATGTCGCAGTTGATCATTATGTTGTATACAAAGAAACAATAAATGGACAAATGACAACGGTCGGAACATCCAACACTACATCATTTATGGACAAGAACCTACAATCAAATACAACATTTAAGTATACAGTTACCGCAGTTGATGCAGCAGGAAATGAATCGATTAAAAGTAACACTCTTACTGTAACTACAAAAGAGCAAAGTACAACTTATGAACAATGGGATCCATCTAAAGCATATACAAAAGGTGATAGAGTAACACACCAGGGGAAAAACTATGAAGCAGTTCAAAGTTATCAAGGAAATAGTGATCCAAACTGGATATTTGCTTTATCTTTATGGAAAGAGATTTAATTTAGGTAAACTTAATAGAGATAGATAGCTTAGAGGGTTTTGGTGTAAAAAGATGAAAATGAACATGATATTGGTTATAAATATAAACATAAATATGTACACTTTCGCTTGCGTAAGGATGTACAAAATTACTCGTTTTCTTTCACAAAATGATCTTTTAATCGATAAGAATCTCAACAATTGTAACGACTGTTGCGTGAAATGCGATTTAGAGTTCAGATAGTTCTTTTTTATTCAACTAAAGGGTCAGGTTAGTTGAAGAAGAAATTTCTGGAATAATAATCTATTTATTGTTAATGTTAAGACATCAATAATTTATAGATATAGGAAAATCGAAAGAGGTGTGTGGATTATGTTAGTACATAAGGTTGATGATGAGGTCTCTTTGAGATTGTTTCATAAAGATGATTCAGAAGAGTTCTATGATTTAACGATTAATTCAAAGTCCTATTTAAAAGAGTGGCTTGGTTGGCTCGAATATACAAAGAGCATTGAAGATACTGCACAAAATATTCAATCAAGATGTAATGAGCTTGTTGAAAATGGGGGATATCCACAATCATTCGCAATTATATATAATGGGGAAATTGCGGGTACAATCGGATTTAATGAAATATATAAGGCTAACAAAATAGGTGTCGTGGGTTATTGGTTGGGTGAAAAATTTCAAGGCAAAGGTATAATGTCTAAGGCATTCAAAGCAGTAATTGATTACGGTTTTAATGACCTTAAACTAAATCGAATTGAAGTTAGGATCGCAGTTGAAAATAAAAAAAGTAGAGCGCTTCCTGAAAGATTCGGCTTTAAGAAGGAAGGGGAAATAAGACAAGCAGAGTGGTTATATGACCATTATGTAGATCACATCATTTATGGGCTTTTAGCTAATGAATGGAAATAAGCCATTCAAATGTAAAACATCTTTGAGCTGTTCAGACAGCTCTTTTTTATTCAACTAAAGGGGCAGGTTTGTTGAAGAAGGATTTACAATAAAGATTCTGAAAGGTGGATGGCTTCTTTGAATAAATTTTTATTGCACATTGAGGGGTTAGCAGTTCTGGTGTTAACCATTTATTTTTACTTCCATCTGCAATTTAGTTGGATAGTGTTTCTGGTTTTGTTGTTAGCACCAGACTTGTCAGCACTTGGATACTTAAAAAACGTTAAGGTTGGTTCAATACTGTATAATTTATTTCATACATACACCATTCCAGTAGTAATAATGATATGCGGTTTATTGACAAATAACAGTAACATTATAATGATTAGTTTAATTTGGATAGCCCATATCGGGATGGATAGAATGCTTGGTTATGGATTGAAATATCCAACAAAATTTCAAGATACTCATCTTAATCGTGTTTGAGTGGTTTTCAACAAACGAGCGCGATTGTTAGACAAATATAGAGTATAAACGTCTTTGCTATTGATATTGGGGACACTTCATTAACTAACGGGGCAGGTTAGTTTAACAAGATTTTAATACTTGGACAAATTTATATAGATAAATGTTAGAATTGTTCATATGATTTTGTGTAATTTAGAGAGAGGTTGGCTATGTCAAAAAATGTTAAATGGTTTACAGTTCTTATTCCTACTTTTTATTTCCTTATCCCGTTAATATTGAAATTTAATTATGATTCTAGTTTTTTACGTATAAAATTTATTGAGCTTTATGTCAATTGTATTCCTATAACGGTTTGTGTAATATATTTGATAAAAAAGGCGATAGTAAATAATTTTTATAAGTTTGTCGTTCTAACTGCTTTTATTATGTATTTATGCACATTACATCAGTTAGTTACCTTTATTCCAATATGGCATTATTCGGAAGGTGAAATCGTTGTGTATTCAACAATCCAATCGCTAAATTTAATTCCGTTTAAAACAATTTTAGAATCACAAATTACAGACTTATTGGGTCCTTTATTAATGTTGACCCCATTAGCTTTTGCACTAATGTCTCTTAGTATCTTAAAAAGTAAAAAAAAGACTATTATGGTTACAATGCTTATCTCTATTGGGATTGAACTAATTCAATTTATTGAAAATTCTATAGGATCAGCGTTTTTTGTATATGCTCGTTCAACAAACATTGATGATGTCATTCTAAATACCCTTGGAGGTGTGGTAGGGGTATATATATATCTTTTGTTTAATCATTTTATAGGTAAGGGCCAATCTAAAAGGTTGCAAATTAGTAATTGATATTAATAAAATATTTTAACTAACGGGTGCATTAGTAAAAAGGGCATCGTCATATAGACGTTTTTCCTTTATTAATTTTCAATTTAAATAAGGGCGGGGAATGAAAATGACTATATTTAAAAACAAGTATTTTTCAGGTGTTTTATGGATTATAGTATTCGCTTTATTTGGAGTGTCTTGTTTAATGCATATCTATAGCTATTTCAATACTAAAGAAATAAATTCTGCTAGTTCTCAATGCTATGACAACGGTGGAGAAGTTATATTGAAAATTTATAATAATCTCACAAGTGAGTATTATTTTGAGTGTAAGAAAAAATAGAGTTAACCATAAATGTTCATTATATTGGAAGGAAATTAAGTGATCGAGTTATTCTATTTCTTATTCAACTAAAGGAGCAGGTTAGTTCAATAAAAAAGACAGGTGGAAAATATGAAAATACAAAGATGTGATATATGCAATAAAATAACGTAGCCAGCTAATCGCAGTATTGAAACGCGATTAGCTGGCTATTTTCTCTATAATAAAAACAAAACCTTATGTAGCGATTATTGCCCTATTAAAAAAATGGTTATTTTTTTAAACTTTATTTATTGAATGACAGCAAAGGTCATCGTTAAGTAGGTGGATAAAGGCATTTTAACGACCGTTCTTGATAGGTGCTCACCATTTGCTAAATTAAAAGCATTTATTTCACCACGTTCAATAGCATCATCACTATCATTATTGCGAAGATCATACATAGTGAAAATGTACGCTTTATTTCCTTTAACGGTTATTTGTTCTGTAAATGTACTTTTTTGTTTTAGAGCTGAGCGTTGATCCTTTGGTATTTTGAAAGTAAGTTTTTTCATCTGTTCTTGATCATTCATCACATAAGCTTTTGAATAGTCACTTAAAATAACAATTTGATCATCGACAACCGCTAGTGAGTCTGGATTAAAATTTTCATCACCAATCGCAATTTTTTTGACTATTTCTAAAGTTTTAGGATCAATTTTCACAAGCTGCCCAGTATTTATAATTGTATCATCAGTATCCGATACAGTCTTCATTTGATTGACTGTATAATATAGATATCCTTTGTAATATGCTAGTGCCGGATTACTTGGTAAACCAGTTTGTGAATGCTCCTCATCCTCTAAATCTAATTTTTTTGAGGAAATGACCTTCTTGTTTTTTAAGTCGACGTGATGGATATACGTAATCGCATCCGGATCAGCCGTCGTAATGTATGCCTCATCCTTTTCAACATGCATGGAATGAGCAAAACCGTGTGGAATAACGATTGATTTCTTATCATTCGGTTTATTTTGTCGCCAATATACAAGCTTTTGACCGTTATTTAGACTCCCTGCAATATCATAAATAACATAATCATTATTCGAATAAAGTGAAAAGGAATTACTCGATTGTTTACTCATATTAATCGACTCAATCTTACCTGTTTTCAAGTCGATTGATGAACGCTGTAGAGAGCGGTTATTAACGACATACGCTTTATCGTGGGCTGTCGTCATACCGATTGGCTCCGATAAATCTTGCTTGACGCTTTGGGATAAAAAACGACCTGCCTTATCAATAACGTAAAAAGCTCCTGCATTGGAATTACTGTGACTTTTTAATTCCGAAAATGCTAATAAATATTTGCCATTTTTCATCTCTAATGAGTCAGTTGCTTTCGGAAGGTTTTCTACGAGTGGCACCTCTTTCTCCTCTAAATGAGGGGAATACGCAATGTTAAGAAGAAGGCGTGGTAAAAAATAGCCTGCTGCTGCAATCACAATTAAAATACCACCGATAATGTAAAACCATTTATATTTCTTCATCACTTTCTCCTATTGTATATCTTTAGTTATTTATACTATATTTATAGAATAATAATATTATTAGACTTAAGTATTTCCATTGGCGTAACAACTGTATCAATCGTAATATAATCAACATCGATACCTTGCTCTAACCAAGCTCTCCATACCAATGATGAACAATAAAAATGACTAGTTCTACGCTTGTTAAGGAACTCATAACTATAGGGTTTGTTGGCATCCACTTGAGCCCTTGCATATTTATAAGCTCCTTCAGATTTGTCAGTAGTTTTCCCTTTAACTTTTAGAAGATAGACATCCTTTTTATTAGCTCCCTATCGATTGTGATACATCTCAGGTCCGGTTTTCTGAGCTCCTCCAACAATTCTCCCTTTAGGTGACCAGTCCAACGCAAAAGATTCTATTGTATATTCTATATTTTTTGAAACTAACGCAGTATGACCAACTGACCAGTAAGAATTACTATAACTATTACCACCGTGTCTGGCATCAATTATAATATTTCCTTTTGATCCAATAGCTGAAGAACTTGCTCTTGGTTGGATGCTGACCTCTTCCTCTTCCTCGTTTAATTGTTGCTCTTGCATTTTTTCTCTAGCAGCCTGTGCATATTGTTCAGTTGTACCTTCTTGCATTGTGTGAGCCCAATTTAAGATTTGTTCATCAGTCATATCATTATTTTGCATTGAAATTACTGCGTCATGTGCTTCCAATTCTGTTTTATCGATTTTTTCTTGAATTAATAATTCAGCACTTCTTAATTCTTCTCCCTCTTGAGCGAATGCATACGTATTGATATTAGTACTTAATAATGTAAGCGTTAAAATACTCCCTATAATCATTTTTGATTTCAAAATAACCTCTCTATCAAATGTATTTTTGTAAAATAATACATTAATATATTATTTTACTACAATATAACAATTTAATATATTCCTATTTAAGTAAAGAGAGGAATTTTTTAATTGGATATTTATGTTGGAAATAAAGTGAGGATAGTGAAGGAATTTACTTAAACTAACGGGGCAGAATAGTTCAATAAAATAAGTTGGTTTAAACCTTTTTACTCAGTCATATATTTAAAGTGAAAAGGAAGTGTACTGAATGAAAAAAGGCAAAATCACTTTAATTGGAACCATAATAATTTTATTTGTTGCAACCTTTCTATTTATCAATAACTCTTCAACAAAAGGAGAAATAGGTGAAACTCCTCCTTCGATAAGCCCTGAAAAACAAGCGGAAAAAGAAAAGAAAATAAAAGAAAATAAAAGAAGTAGAGGAAATACAAACCCTACTTTATCAAGAAAGTGGCTTTTTTGAACAAGTAAGCAGTAAATTGAAAGAAAAAAGTTATGTTTTTCAAATGTTGCTTACAGTTTATTCAAAAGATGATATTAGGGTGAAATATATCTTAACAAATAAAGAGGCTACTGAATCTGTACAAGAAGAGGTAAAATCAATTTTCTATGAGTCAGTTGAAAAGAACAATCTAGATTCTAATTCATTTAATCTTAAAGTGAGTGATAGTGATGATGGACCAGATTGGTAAGGATGTTCTTCTTCAACTAACGGGTCCTTTAGTTGAAGAAGAGCTACTACTAAATTAATGAAAAAGACAGCATTTTGATCAATCTTTGTTAAATGTGCTGTTTACGAATAAGAAAGTCCGTTGTTTAAAAAAGATAGTTTGAATTGGATTTTCATACCATCTTTCTTTTTATCCCATATAATATATGTAAGAATATACCAATGTTCATATAGTTAAGAAAAGGGTGAAAGTTAAATAGTATTTTTCAAAAAACCTCATATATATATACTGTCAGCAATTATTGCTTTGTTTGGAATTTTAGTGAATTACGAAACAGCATGGGCTGTGGCTCTCTTAGGAATTAGTTTCGTAGGCTACTTATTTTTAATCTATCTGGATAGAGGGAAAGCTAAACATAATAATTAAATGGGGGCGAATCTTCATTATTCGCTAACCAAATTAAACAACATTATTATTTGTTAAAGGAACAAATTTAAAGCAACTAACCGATTTTTCATAAACTCTTTATTATTTAGGTACAGTAAACACAGGATTTCTAACTCGTGAAGAGACACTTAGTAAAATAATGTGCAGATTCATAAGTATATTCAGTATTTTTAAGTCAATGGGTATTTTCTTGTTAACGTTTGTTTTTAGGATTGATGCACAATTAATCTCGCTTCAACTCATAGTAATTATTGGTTCTATCATTCTACTGGGGATATGTATTGGGATATTGTTTAGCGTTTTGAGAACACCGAATACTCAAATGGAAATTATTTAATGGATAGATAATATTTTTATCGAATTTAGGTGTAACGGAATAATAAATTCGATAAAAACAGTCTTAACGATTTTTAAATACTGTACAATTTTGCTGAAGAGTTTATAAACAAACGGGCAGTAAACTTTAGCAAGATTTATCAAAAAAATTTTCTCTATATTCGGTATGATGATTTTGAGGTGAGCAAGATGTATTACAGCGAAGTAACGCAAAAAACAATTTCTTATATTGAAAGCAATCTGACGGAAGAGATTCAACTTGATACTTTCCCATTAGTTATCGGATATTCGAAATATCATTTACTTCGGATTTTTAAACAAGAAACAGGGAAATCGATTGGCGAATATATCCGTTTACGTAGGACGGCGATGGCTGCATTGATATTATTGCACTCAGATGAATCAATTTTAACGATTGCTTTCTTACTTCAATTTCAATCTCAAGAGGCGTTTACAAGAGCGTTTAAAGAGGTTTACTCCTTGCCACCAGGGAAATATCGAAAGCTTATGCAGGCTGTACGAATGATGGAGGAGGAGAAAAAAATGAATAAAAGTGAACAAATTACAGGCTGGAGCTTAAGCGGATCTAATCCAGAGTTGTATGATTTCGTAGTGGACGGAGATGTATTTCACACAGGAACAAAATCAGGTTTACTCTTTGCAAAAGGGGAAGCAAACGCTCAGCAGTTTGCCACAATTATGCAAGGTTTCCAAGCAAATGATTTTAAAGGGAAACGTCTAAAGCTGTCATGTTATTTAAAAACAGAAAACGTTATAAAATGTGGTGCATGGCTTCGGATTGATAACACTAATGGCGATACTATTCAATTTGATAATATGGATAACCGCTCCATTCAAGGCTCAACAGATTGGAATCACTATTCAATTATTCTAGATGTTCCAGAAGAAAGTGCTTCTATTCATTTTGGTGTATTACTTATTGGAACGGGGAAAGTATGGGCTGATGGATTTCGTTTTGAAGAAGTGAATGAAAAAGTAGCTACGACAAATATGCTTACACAGGAGCATTTGCCAAAGCAACCGAGTAATTTGGATTTTAGTGATTAGTTCATGTTCAGCTTTTTTACTGTAAAATGTGGTATGATATTACATATAATTGAAACAGTTATGTAAGTAATACAATATAAGGAGGGCTACATTTTATGAGAAGAGAAGCTATTCATTTTGCATAGTAAAGGCTATTGCAAAATATTATAAACAAAATAATAGCCTTTGCTATTCCTAAAAGAACTATTAAAATTTAGGAGTGCAAAAATGAGCTATAAAAGAGCAAATAATCTTCTACCTGCAGAGTTGGTAGAGTTAATACAGACATATGTCGATGGTGAATATATTTATATCCCAAGAAGAGGAGAAAATAAAAAGTCTTGGGGATCAGGTACTGCTACAAGGAGAGAATTGGATTTAAGGAATTCTAATATTTACAACGATTTCTTATCTGGAATAGATACAACTACTTTAGCGGGGAAATATTATTTATCATCAAAAAGTATCCAAAGAATCATACTAAAAGAAAAGAAAGCAAATAATGAGTCAATGTGGTTATAAACTACATTGGCTTATTTTCTTTTATGAAAAAAGGATGAGGTGTTTTCCAGTTATGTAGTTAAGTTATACTTTATTTAGATAGAGACCAGGAGGGAATTTAAATGAAAAAAGTAATGATTAACGGCAAAAACTATAAATTGATTTCCCACTACCAGGATGATAATGAACTACGAAACAGCTTTAATTTGCTAACTCAACAAACTTATAATTTCGATTTTGAGAATTGGTATAAAAGTGGTTTTTGGAAAGAGAATTGTATTTTGTATTCACTGATAGACAACGATAAAATGGTTTCTCATATTACAGTCAGTGTCATTGATTTTATCGTCTTAGAGGAGAAAAAACGATTTGTTCAGTTTGGTACAGTGATGACAGATGAACAATACCGCAAACAAGGCCTAAGCCGAGTGCTAATGGAAGTGGTTTTAGAGGAATGGAAAGATAAATGTGATATGTTCTATCTTTTTGCCAATGACAGTGTTCTTGATTTTTATCCTAAGTTTGGATTTGTACCTGTTGATGAATATCAAACTTCAACACAAATTTCAGAAATCGAAAGTCCTTATTCTGTCCGAAAAATGGACATCGATAATGTTAGCGATCTTAATCTGCTTTATGATACGGCAAAGAATGCTGAAGCACAATTTGCACTTTCAATGCAGAATAACGCAGGGCAAGTCATGTTCTATTGTAACTACTTTGAATTGTTCAGTTTTAAGGATAATCTTTTCTATATACAAGACTTAAATGCAATTGCTGTTGCAGATTGCGAAGAAAATACATTGATTCTATATGATATTTTGGTAACAGAAAAAATAGAAATTGAAGATGTTTTAAATGCCTTGGCAACAGAACAGACAAAGAGTGCAATACTGAAATTTATGCCAATCAATAGCGCAAATTATGAAGTAACTCTTTTTAAAGAAGAGGATTCAACTCTTATGGTAATGGGGGATAAAGATGAACTATTAAAAAATAACAAGCTAATGTTCCCCATGTTATCTCATACATGATATTGCTAAGGTTTTTGAGTAATAGGAGAGCCTTTATTGATCAAGAGTTTTCATAATAGTCTCTCTTTTATACTTAGTTCAAGTGAATTTAGAAAAATGATTTGATCTACTCAGGACTTGATTTAACTCATTCAGAAGATGATTTGACCTACTCGAAGCAACATTTAACCTACTGGAGAGTATAGAAAAATGATTTGATCTACTCAGGACTTGATTTAACTCATTCAGAAGATGATTTGACCTACTCGAAGCAACATTTAACCTACTGGAGAGTATAG